>JASJBQ010000082.1 GCA_030066455.1 Desulfobacterales bacterium | reverse complement strand
TGATAACCTCGGTTCAGCACGCCATGCCCGGGTTCTGGAGGTGATATCGGCTTTCAGCACCAGAATTGAAAAGGGCAGGTCTCTATTCCTTCCCGAGCCACAGAGGATGGGTCGATTTATTGATCATCTGCATATTGCGTACCGCCTGACGTCGTTGAAGGCGTTCTCCGTTTGATCAACTCATAGCAGAGATTGACCCGACGCCATGTTTTAAAAAGGGGCGTCATCTAAGCTGACAGCGGCCGAATTATCGGCCTACAGGCCCCTATTTCGGCCACGCCATCGATGCGTAAGCATCGGTCGCGGCAGTATAACTTTGCATCCTAAACGATATGCACTGAAGACGGCAACGCACCCGTCGGACGTCAGGCGGTTTGTTTTTCCGACGGCAAATAAGGACTATTGCTGATCTATAGGCGGCGCCGACAAGCGCCGGTCTTTCAGCGAATGTCAGCGCGCATCGGAACGGCACATTCGACTGACAAGAAAGCCCCTCGCACCTGTTTTCGGCGCTATCCCGCCCCTCCGGCCCGAAAAGCTTCGCCCACAATGGCCTGCGCCTCCTGCTGAATGCGCAGCAGGTGCGTCTCGTCTTTGAAGCTTTCCGCATAGATTTTGTAGATCTCCTCGGTGCCCGACGGCCGTGCGGCAAACCACCCGTTGGCGGTGACCACCTTAAGCCCCCCGATGGGGGCCTGGTTGCCCGGAGCGTGCGTAAGCTTGGCCGTGATCGGCTCGCCGGCGAGTTCCTCGGCGATGATCATATCGGCCGAAAGTCGGCTGAGCACCGCCTTTTGTGCCACCGTGGCCGGGGCGTCGATGCGCGCGTAAACCGAGGCGCCGAATTCTTCTTCGAGCGATCGGTAAATTGCCCCTGGATCCCGACCGGTTCGGGCCATGATTTCACAGGCCAGAAGATCCATGATGATGCCGTCTTTGTCCGTGGTCCACACCGAACCGTCCCGTCGCAGAAAGGAAGCGCCGGCACTTTCCTCACCGCCGAAAGCGTAGTCACCGCTTTTGAGGCCGTCGACGAACCATTTAAAACCGACCGGCACCTCGGATAGTCTTTTCCCCAGGCTCGCCGCGACGCGATCGATCATCGAGGTGGAGACGAGGGTTTTGCCAACAGCGGCGGACGGGCCCCACGCGGGGCGGTTCTGAAACAGATACCAGATGGCCACGGCCAGATAGTGGTTCGGATTGAGCAGCCCGGCGCTTCGCGTCACGATCCCGTGGCGGTCGACATCCGTATCGTTGCCGAAAGCGACGTCGAATTTATCTTTGAGCCCGATCAGCCCCTGCATGGCAAAGGGCGAGGAGCAGTCCATGCGGATTTTTCCGTCTTTGTCCAATGGCATGAACGCAAAGGTGGGGTCCACGTAGGGATTGACGATCTCGAGCGCCAGCCCGTAGCGCTCGGCAATGGGCGCCCAGTAGTCCACCGCGGCGCCGCCCATCGGGTCCACACCGATCTTGAGCCCGGAGGCGGCAATCGTCTCCATGTCGACCACCGCGGCGAGATCGGCCACATAGGGCCCGATGTAGTCGTAGGCCTGCGTCGTTTCCGCCTTGAGAGCCCTTTCGAAAGGCATGCGCTTGACCCGGTATCCGTCCGCGAGGATCGCGTTGGCCCGCTTCGCGATGGATGTTGTGATGTCGGTGCCCGCCGGGCCGCCGTGGGGCGGATTGTATTTGAATCCGCCGTCCTCGGGGGGATTGTGCGACGGGGTGATGACCACGCCGTCGGCCAGACCCTGCTGCTTGCCCTGGTTGGCGGTGAGGATGGCGTGCGAGATCACGGGCGTCGGGGTATAGCCCCAGTCTTTGGGGATCATGACGGTCACACCGGCGGCGGCAAAAACCTCCAGGGCGCTGGCCAGGGCCGGCTCGGAGAGGGCATGGGTGTCCATCCCCATGAACAGCGGACCGTCGATCCGCCGTGCGGCCCGGTATTCACAAATGGCCTGGCTGATGGCCAGGATGTGGTTCTGGTTGAAGCTGTTTTTCAGGGACGAACCCCGGTGGCCCGAGGTGCCGAATACAACCTGCTGGGTCGGCTCGGAAGGATCCGGCTGGCGGGTGAAATACGCGGAGACGAGCCTGGGAATGTTGGCCAGCATTGTCGGGGGTGCCGCTTTTCCGGCAAGTTTATGGATTGTCATCTTGGCTCCCGTGGGTCGATGTCGATCAGGATGGTGTGGGTTGAACGGCGGGTGATCTTTCCGCTGGGTTCAATGATAATCCTTTTTTGCCGCATGCCTATGGGGCGGCGGAAAAAGGCCCTGGGCGCTGTCGCGACATGGCCGCATCCCGCGTGAAGGCACGGCCCTTTAGCATACCTCCGGCATCAAACCCATGCTTCCGAACGAATGTCGGCTTCCACGGTATGGGATTCACCGGGTGCCAGGGCGACGACATCCTCGGCGGCATTGGCGGTCTCGACACAGACCATGGTTTGGTACTCGTCGTCGCCGAAGTCCTTCATGGCCGCGGCCTTTTCGATCCACGGATTCCAGACCACCGTGGTACGGCTGCCGTTTTTGGCAATGGCGATGCGTCGCCGCATGCCGCTGTCTTCGATGACGCACGCCCCGGTGGTGTCGAGATAGATCCGGTCGATCTCGTTTTTGATCGTGACGGCACCTTGCTGGACTTTGCGGCGGTACTGTTCGACCTTGTCGAGGTAATCGCAGCCGTCCAGACCGGTAATCCGGACGTCGGCCACCGAAGAGATGCTGAAATAGCTGTGCAGGGCACCGGTACAGGTGAAAGGCTGCGCGCCGGTGTTGGTGGCCGTCAGCTTTACCTGCAGCGCATCCGCCAGGGTGACATCAAGCGTCAAACGGAAACGGTGCGGCCACAGTTCTTTGGTGGCCTCGCGTTCGGCGATGGTCAGTGTCAGGCGCGTGCCGCCATCCGTCGACGTCTCTGATGAGACCACCGACCAGACGGCGGTGCGCACAAACCCGTGGGCCGGCTTGGTGCTGTCTGCGGGATGATCGGCAAACCAGGGCCAGCATACCGGTATGCCGCCACGAATGGCGCGCCCCGCTTCAAACCGGGCATGTCGGCTGAGCCACAGCACAGGTGCCTGTCCTCGCGGCCGGAAAGACAGCACGTGCCCCCCGTGCAGAGCGACCGTGGCTTCGCCATAATCATTCTGCATTGCGGCGATGGCCAATCCACCGAGGCCTTCCTTGAAGGCCAGTTGGTCCTGGATACCATAGGTCTGATTCAACGTGGCAAGTTCGCTGGCATTCATTTTCCCATCCTTTATTTTCCGATGTTGGGCGCGCGTCGCATCCCGTTAACGCCCGTCTTCATCCGTTGGTAAAATCCACCACCAGCTTGCCCCGCACCCGCCCTGACTGGCTGTAATCGTGGGCCTCGCGGATTGCTTCCGGTGTGTAGGTGCGGTCGATGAGGGTCCGAAGCTCGCCGGCATCGATCATTTTCCGGACGTCTTCCAGGTCCGCTCCCGATGGCTGCACCCAGGCAAATACATTCTTCTTCCTGAAGCCGAGGTGACGGGCCAGGGGGAAGGTCATTTTGGCGAGCATACCGGAGGCGTTGGGCAGGTTGGAAATAAAGACGCCGGAAGCCTTCAGTTGCTTTCGGCACTGCCCAAAGGATGCTGTTACGGCCGCATCGTAAATGATGTCAAACCGGGTGCCGAGTTCGGTGACGGGTTGCTGGCGATAATCAACCAGACGGTCGGCCCCCAGGCCGGCCACCAGTTCATGATTACCGGCGCTGCAAACGGCGGTGACAACGCCGCCCCGCGCCTTGGCGATCTGAACCGCGAAAATGCCGGTGCCGCCCGAGGCGCCGTTGATCAGGACCTCGTCACCGGGTTTAATGCCGGCCTTGTGGACCAGGATCTGGTAGGCGGTCAATGCCGCCAGCGGCACCGAAGCGGCTTGCGGATGGGAAAGGGACTGGGGTTTGCGCGCCAGGGTGTCTTCCCGCGTCACGGCCATTTCCGCATAGCCGCCGCTCCTGGCAAACCCGGTTATCGACCGTTGGGGAGCGACATCCATTAAGCAGAAGACTTCATCACCGACGCGGAAGCGGGAAACGTTGTCACCGACGGCGACGATTTCTCCGGAGACGTCGTTTCCCAGAATCATGGGGAAACGGGCGCCCAGCAGGAATTTCAGCTGGCCTTCCCGGATTTTCCAATCCAGGGGGTTGATGCCCGCCGCGTGGACTTTGATCAATACCTGGTTGGCTGCAGGGGCAGGCGGCGGGTGGTCCGACACGACTTCCAGGACGTCCGGTCCCCCAAAGCGATTGATGACGATGGCCTGCATTGATAATCCCTCGAATCCATTCATTTTTATTGACGGTTCAACTTGTCGGCTTGACTGCAAACGGGCAGGCGGCGAATCGATAGAAATTGATCTCAATCCTCCGCCTCTTATCATGACCGCGAAGGGTTTTGCCTATGTCTCGTGTGTTCATTTTCTTTCGCGCGAAAGAAAAAGATTCCGATCGTTAGGGACCCGGGCAAGACCAGCCTTCCTCGTATTTTGGCGCCCATCCGGAAGCGCCGCAGCCTCGCATGATGTCGATGGCCGATGCCAGATTTTTCCGGGCCCCGGTGCGATCCCCCTCCCGGTGAAGCAGTTGGGTGAGCAGATGATAATCCCGGCCGAGGTTCCACGGAACTCCGTTGCGGATGTCGGCCTATATGGCTTTCGCGATCCATTCCCCGGCGGCCGAAGGCTTCAAACCCCGCCCGTGCACAAGAATATCGGCCATGGCGTAAGCGGTAAAACCTTCCATAAGCTTTTGATGGTTCCGGTCGGCCAAGGCCATCACGGATTCCAAAGGAATTTCCTTATCGGCGTGTGCTGCCACCCTCAGCATATTCGAATGGTTGAGTTTGACCCACGGGGACGCGTCGTCGGGCGTTACGGTTCCGGCACGGGCGGCACTTCCGCCTGCCACGGTCTCCAGGCCGGGGGGGTGGCCGGGTCCAGTTCCTGAAAGCCGTTCTCGCGGACCTGCAGCAGGGGCAGGGCCTGGATGGAGTCGCCGTTGCCCTCGAAGCGCATGACGCCGGTGACGGCGTCTTTGGTCTCCAGGCTCAGCAGTTGGTGGCGGATGCCCGCGCGCAACCAGGCATCGGGATGCAGGACCGTGGTGAACAGCAACCGGGCGGCATCGTAGGCGATGGCCTCAATGAAACCGGGTTTGCGGCCGTAGATCGCCTCGAAACGGGTCACGAAGTCCTGTACGGCCGGGGTCTGGCTGTCCGGGAAGAAGCCGGTGGTCAGGATGGCGCCCTGCACGTACTCTCCGGCCGTTTCCAGGAGTTTGGTCGAGAACCAGAGGTTTGTGCCCAGCAGCGTGGTGTTGACGACGTCGTGATAGGCCAGCTGGGGCACGACCAGGCCAAGCATCTGGGGGGCATCGGGGATGAAGATGGCCTCGAAATCCACCACCGGTTTGAATTCGTCTTCCGCGGGATCTTTCTTGCGGCGGGTGCGCACCGTTTCCGGGGCTTCCTCTTCGGGATCCGGCGGGGTGTAGCCCGGGATGGCTTCCAGCGGGCCCAGCAGGTCGAGTCCGCGGCGCATCGGTTTGAGGTCCCCGGGGATCGCATGGTGACGGCCCACGAGTTTTTTGATGGCGGCCGCAAAATCCGTCTGCTGGGGATCATAGGATTCCAGTGCCACCACCCGCCCCCCTTCGCGGTAGACGGCATCCCAGAAGAGATCCCGGAAATCCCGCCCGTATTTCTCTTCCGGGTAGAGAATCGCAAAACGCCGGTAGTTGAGCGTCCGGGCCGCAAATGCCGCCAAGGCGTTGGCCTGCATGCGGGAGGTGATGAAATAACGAAACACGTAATCCCCGATGTCGGTCAAACCTTCGCGTTGCGAGAGCACCATGATGGGGATCCGGGCCTCCTGGGCGACTTCGGCTGCACTTTCAGCCGAGGCGATGGGGCCGATCACCCCGGCCACCCGGGCTTCGGCGAACGCCGCCATCGCGGTGGTGGCCTCCTGGGGGTCGGAGGCCGTGTCCCGCACCACCAGACGCACCGGCAGTCCGGCCTGGATGGCCTGCAGATCGTGAAAGGCCATCTGGATCCCGTCCAGCGCCCGCGTGCCGAACGGCTCGTAAGGGCCCGAGAGCGGCAGCAGGCAGCCGATCGTGTAGCGGTCGAAGGCAATCTTGTCCGCCAGCTGATCGATCAATTCATCGGCCAAAGGTGCGTTGGGGTGCGTCCCGAAGCGCTCCTGGAAACGGATCAGCAGCCAGACGGCATCGTCGTAAGCCCCTTCGCCCGCCTTGTTCAGGGCCAGCTGGAAGAAGAGATAACCGGCCGCAGGGCTCTCGGTGATCTGCCCCATCAAAAGCTCGATTTCGTCGTCTTGCAGAAACGAAGCCGCATTGGCCATTTTGTCCGTCAGCGCGGGGCGCTCCGAATCTGCCGCCAACGGGTACGCCAAAGCGTAAAAATAGAAGCTATCCGACCAGGACAGCAGCGCCGCATGGGCATCGGCCACGATCGTGTAAAGGCGATAGCGTTGCCGGGGGTCCTCGACGGTCGCCGCCAGTTCCGGATAGCGGGCCTGAATCTCCTGATAACGCTCGAGGCGGTAGAGAACCGCCATCATCTCCACCCCGGCTTCGCCCGCGGCTGGCGTCCCCGGATGGGCTTCCAGCAACCGGGCGAAACTCTCCAGAGCGGCCTCGTCGTCCTTCAGAAGGATGTGGATGCGGCCGATGTTGAGCAACGCTTGGGGCACAAAAGGGCTGTCCGGGAAATTCTGGATCAGTACCTGATAATAGTTCAGGGCCGTATGCAGGGCGCCCTGCATATAGGCCCGCTGCGCCGTGGCATAGACGCCTTCGGCCGAGGTGGCTTCGACGGCTTCGGGCACGCGTGCGGGCCGCGGCGCACAGGCGCTCAGCACCAGCGCCAGGATCAATCCCGCCGTCGGCAGCCAGCCGGAGCGTCGCAAACAATTTGTCAGGGTCGGTTGGATTCGCATCGCTGGCCTTTGATTGGTCCCTGCGCCATCGGGCGGTTTCACCCGGCGGCACGGGCGTTGACCTGCGGTCGTCATATCACGAAGGCGCCCCGGGGCCAAACCGGGTCCCCGTCCGGCGGGCTTGATGGCATCGGCACGGCCGCGCCTTCAGGGCATCCGCAAGCCTCGCAAAGGATCGGGTTCCTCCACATTTTCCGGTGCCCTGTATCGGGTCTCGAAATCCACCGCGCGAACGTCCTCGCAGATTTCGCGGACATGCGCAATCACCTTTTGATGCTCGGGGTGCACCTGGTAGCGCTGCATGGCCTCCAGGTTGGCAAACCCCGAGACCAAAGCGAAATCATAAGAACGGTCGGAACGTACCACGTCCCTTCCGTACTCGTAGAGCTGAATCTCGATGATCTGATCCGGCAGGGCGTCGAGCATCTTTTCGAGCGCGGCAATCTGCGCATCCTCGGTATCGGGTTTGAATCGGAACATGACAATGTGATGCAGCATGCGCGTGTCTCCCTTGGTCGGACGCGCTTCAGACGTCCGGCTGCGTTTTGTTTTGGCGCCAACGACGAGCGGCCACGATCGCCAAGGCCAGGGCCAGGCCCCAGACAAGGCTGTTGCCGGCGATGGGAACATAGATCCACTGGCCTGGAAACCAGTGCCGGGGATACAGGGCCAGCCCCAGGACGGGAAAGTACAGGACCTTGGTCAGAAAAGCCAGCGTGCCGACCGCGACGCCGATGCCGGCTTCTCCCGCCTTGAGCGTGGCCTGCACGACCAGGAGGCAGGTGAGGAAGTGCACGGCCGTCCATTTCACCGTCAGGGCCAGAAAATGGGAAGTCTTCACGGCGCCTCCTGTGGTGCTCCGGCCATCCGACGGCGGTCGAAGATGGGGCGCGGACACCGTTGCGCCGGGCGATCTCCTAAGCGGCATTTGCCGGGCGGGCCGTTTGTGGAACCACTGCCGTTCTTACGGATGGATTCAGAAACCATCGGAATCCCCGCTGTTATAATGTCTGGTTACGCCCGGGGCTTCCACGCCGAACAGGCGAGTTTTAATCGGGCCGCGGCCCCATGTCAAATGAATCCTGCCGAACACCAGACCGATCCGCTCTCGCGGGTATCGGGCCAAGCCGAGCGTCGCAAGCCCGCACCCCGGCACACATGATCTTGACGATGTCCCTCGTCGGCAGTAAGGTTGGGGCGTCCTTTCGCATTCATGTCCAGCGCGTCTAACGATTGATGCGCGATTCTTTGAATTCCGGTCGTGTGCCGAAACTTGCTACTGGCTGCTTTGAATACTGTTTTCACCCGGATCCCTAAAATCTCAGGTGCGTCGTTCACCCGGAAATAGAACCCCAAGCTCGTTGGTAACAATCATGAATCGGCCTTCGGCGGTCTCGCTGAAGCCTTAACGGATCGGAGCATCGGAATGGACATCGACAGGCCCGCCCGCAATGTGGATATCGCCGTCATCGGCGGCGGTGTCGCCGGCGTCACGGCAGCCCACATCTTGCAGCAAGACCATCGCGTAAGCCTGTACGAGCGTAACGACTATATCGGCGGCCACACCCATACGGTGGTCCTTCCCGACGGCCCCGATGCGGGCACGCCCGTGGATACGGGTTTCATCGTCCTCAACAACCGCACCTACCCGCTGTTCACCCGCCTGCTGACCCAGTTGGGCGTTACGGTCCGCCCCAGCGACATGTCCTTCAGCTATTACAGCGCTGTCAGCGGCTTCCAGTATGCCAGCCGCGATCTGAACGCCCTGTTTGCCCAGCGCCGCAACCTGGCCAATCCGACCCATATCTATATGCTGGCCGAAATTCTGCGGTTCAACCATGTCGCCCGCCGCGGTCTGCGGCGGGGGGGGCTCAAAGGTCTGACCCTCGGCGATTTCCTGCGGCAAATGCGGATGAGCCGTGCCTTTCGCACGCGCTACATCCTGCCCATGGCCGCCGCGATCTGGTCCTCCCCTGACGACGACGTCATGGATTTTCCCATGGAGACGTTTGCGCGCTTCTTTGAGAACCACGGTCTGCTGAGCGTCAGGGATATGCCCCAGTGGTATTACGTGCACGGCGGCAGCCACACCTACGTCAAGGCTTTTCGCCGGACCTTTGGCGGCCGGGTCTTCACGCAAACGCCTGTAAGCGGCCTGAAGCGCGACGATGCCGGGGTCGATCTCCGTCTGGCGGACGGCACCATTCGCCGCCATGACATCGCCGTCGTGGCCGTCCATGCCGACGAGGCGTTCCAGTTGCTGGAGGACCCGACCCCGAAGGAAATGCGCCTGCTGAGCCCCTGGCGCTACAGCCGCAACAAGGTGTTCCTGCACACCGATCGTGGATGGATGCCGCCCCTTGAGCGGGCCTGGGCGTCCTGGAACTACTACCGCTCGTCAACGGGCGCTGGCCGCGCCCCCATCACGTTGACCTATCACATGAACCGCCTGCAGCATCTGCGCACCCGGCGGCCGTATTTCGTGACCCTCAATCCGCACCGCCCCATCGCCGCACGCGACACGGTGGCCGCGTTCACCTATCACCATCCCATGTACACCTTCGCCAGCCTGAAAACCCAGGCCGAACTGCCCCGCCTGAACGGCCAACGCCGGACCTACTATTGTGGCAGCTACCACGGATACGGATTTCACGAAGACGCCGTACGAGCGGCCGTGCAAGCAGCGGCACTGCTGGGAGGACGCCTATGAACACGTCGGTTCTCTACAGCGGGTTTGTCGAGCACGAGCGTTTCGTCCCCACCCCGCACCGTCTCTTCTACCGCCTGTATGTCTACGCCCTCGACCTGGACGAACTTGCCGGCCTGGACCGCCGCCTGCCGCTGTTCGGCTACAACCGCCTGCGCCCGGTCAGCCTTTACGACCGCGACTATCTGTCGGCCGGCTCGCAGACCATCCGTGAAAAACTGCTGCAGCAGTTGGCCACCCAGGTCGACACCCGCCGCGTGGACCGCATCGTGGTGGTGACATCGCCGCGCTTCTTCAACTACGTCTTCAACCCGGTAAGCTTCTACTACTGCTTCGACGCGGCGGATGCCCTGGTCGGGGCCGCGGCCGAAGTCAACAACACCTTCGGGGAAAAACACGTCTATGTCCTGCCGGCACAAAACGGCGACGCCTACTTTCCGGCCCGGTTCCAGGCCGACAAGCATTTTCATGTGTCGCCCTTCAACACCTTGGAGGGCACCTATCATTTCCACCTGGCGGACATTCGCCGCGAGCTGGACGTGCGCATCGCGCTGCATCGCGAGGGTCGTAAAATCATGCAGGCCCGCCTGTGGGGACGGCCGATTCCCCTGACCCCCTGGCAGCACCTGCGAACCGTCCTGGCGCATCCGCTCCTGCCCCATCTGACCATCCCCCGGATTTACTGGGAAGCGTTCAAACTGCGCTTCGGCCGCAATCTGGCCTATCATGACAAGCCCGTGCCCGTCAGCCCGATGACCCTGCGGCGCAACGCGGCCACGCCGCTGCAGCGCCGCTGCCGACGTTTCGTGGAAACGGCCCTGGCGGCCACACAACACGGCCGGCTTACCATTGGTGGTCCTTGGGGTGAAGAGAAGGTCTTTACAGGCCGCCAGGAAGGCCCGGCCGCCGCCATCGCGGTACGCGACGATCGCTTCTTTTCGCGCGTGGTGCTAGGCGGCGACATCGGCTTCGGCGAGGCCTACATGCACGGCGAATGGGACAGCCCGGATCCGGTGAACGTGGTCCGGTTTTTTCTCCGCAACCGCCAGTCTTTTGCCGACGGGCACTCGCAAGCCAACTGGCTGGCGCGCGCCCTGGCCCGCGGCCTGGAACTTTCGCGCCGCAATACCATCTGGGGCAGCCGGCGCAACATCCGCCAGCACTACGATCTATCCAATGACTTCTTCCGCCTGTTTCTCGACAAGAGTATGTCGTATTCGAGCGCCATCTATCGAAGCGCCGGCGAAAGCCTCGAAACGGCCCAACAGCGCAAGTACGATACGATCATCCGCAAGGCCCGCCTCGGACCCGAGGATCACCTGCTCGAAATCGGCTGCGGCTGGGGTGGGTTTGCCATCGCGGCCGCTCGCCAGACCGGCTGCCGGGTGACGGGCATCACCGTTTCCCGTGAACAGTGGCAAATGGCCCGTGATCGGATTGCGGCCGCCGGGCTGAGCGACCGCATCCGCATCGCCCTGACCGACTACCGCCAGGTCCAGGGGCGCTTCGACAAGATCGTCTCCATCGAAATGCTGGAGGCGGTCGGCCACGCCTTCTATCCGCTCTTCTTCCAGCGCCTGGACGAGCTGCTCGCTCCCGAGGGTATCGCCGTCATTCAGAGCATCACCATTCCCGACCAGCACTATGAGAATTACCGCCGGGAAAGCGATTGGATCCGCAAACACATCTTCCCCGGCGGTCTGCTGCCATCATTGAGCGTTCTGACGACGACGATGACCGCCCATACCCGTCTCGTGGTCGAGCACTTAGAAAATATCGGCGATCATTACGCCTTGACCCTGTCCGCCTGGCGCCAACGCTTCGAGACCAACCGCGACGCCGTGAGCGCCCTGGGTTTCGACCGGGTCTTCCGCCGCAAATGGCGCTACTATCTGGCAAGCTGCGAGGCCGCCTTCCGGGAGCGCGTCATAGGGGATCTTCAGTTGGTTCTCACACGCAGCGGTAACAACGGCCTGTGGTCCTACGGTTTGTAATACGGAAGCGCCCGCATGGAGAAAGATTGAACGGCATGGCCGCCGGGCGGGTTGGCCCGCGCGGGGTCGGCGGCGGTAGCTGCCGATGCCGGGGAAACTTTCAGAGATAGGGCGCCACCAGCCGGTCAAGCGCGTTGAGAAACAACCGACGTTCCGCGGGCGTCTCGCGCGTGCCGGGTAGGATGTGGGTGGTGCGGGGCGTACGATCCAGCCAAAAAAGACCGCGCGTGCGACCGGCCACCGGCGACGCCGCCAGCCAGGTGATCGTATCGGCACCTTCGTCCGGGGTTCGCAGCAGCGGCCGCACCAAGCGATAAAAACCAGGCAGGGAAGACTGCAAGCCGGGCGTGTCCACCCAGCCCGGATGCATGGCATGGACGGCCACATGGCGTTCCCTCAGATCCGCGGCCCAGACCTCGCTCAGAATGACCAGTCCCCGCTTGGCGCGGGCATAGGCCGTCGGTCCGTCGTAGACGCCGCGGTTGTAGTTCAGGTCGTCGGGATGGATTTTCTGGGTATACATGCCGCCGGAAGATACATTGACGATTCGCGCGCCGGGCGTTGCAGCGAGCGCAGGCAACAGAAGGCGGGTGAGCAGATAGGGACTCAGCAGGTCGGTGGCCAGGGTGCGCTCGAATCCTTCGGGTGTATCATCCCGTCGGTTGAACAGGGCACCGGCATTGTTGATCAGAACATGGATCGGTCCACCGCGTTGCCGCAGGCGCCGCGCCAGATCGCGAACCGCCGCCAGACGACTCAGATCGGCAATCTCGAAATCGACCACCGCCGCGGGCGATTGCCTGCGGAGGCCACGCACGATGGCGGCCGTTTTATCCGGATCACGCCCCACCAGTGTGAGATCGGCCCCCAGAGTCAGGAACTGATGGGCGGCCGCCAGACCGATGCCCGAAGTCCCGCCGGTCAACAGGATGCGGCGCCCCGTCAGCGGGCGGGGCGCCAGGGGCCAGCGCCGACGTCCAAGACGATAGCCCAAACGCGTAAATCCGGCCATCCCGGGAATCACCAGCCGATCCGCCAGCCCCGCGAGCGGGGTCGGCTTGGGAAGCCGGTCGTCGTCTCCCCCCAGGATCGTCTGCAAACGACGCATTGCCCGGCGGGCATTGGCGCGCACCAGGAAAGCCGCCCACCCTTCCAACCGGCTACTGACAGGGGGCTCGAAGGCAATGCCGACCGTGTAGACGAGCCTGAACCCCGCTGGCGCCTGCTCGATAGCGATGACGTCCAGGGCCCTGAAAGTAGCGCCCCGGCCGTAAAAAACGAGTCGCCTGGGCGGATCCATCGCGACCAGGTGGTAGGTCATGGGGACACAGCGCAGCCCGAACTGAATTTTGAGTCCGAAACGCATCCCGCGGCGGAGGGGGCCGGCGTCCAGCGCCCGGGCCGCCAACACCGTGGGATCCCATGCCTGAATATTGGTGAAGTCTGCCAGAAAATCGAAGGCGTTCTGGGGGTGGCAGCGCCCGGTGATGGTTTCAACGATGTGTATCAAAAGTCAACTCCATTAATTCAATAGCAAATACCTATCATACAGCCCTCAATCAATCCCTTCGGCACACACTTGTCACCGACTCAGCAAGCTGTATAATAGTTTGTAAATAAGGAGGATTTAACCATGAAACAACCAGTGAAAATATTTACCTTCATCGTCATGCTGTCCTTTATTCCGGCGTCGGCTTGGGCTTCAACAACGATCGAGGTCGCCGGTTTTGAATTTGACAAGGTGCACCAATCCGCCCGTGGGGAGCTTCCTGTACGCGGACAAGGTTTGCTGCGCTACATGATTTTCATAAAAGCCTACGCCGGTGTTCTCTATCTTCCGGACGATGTCGACAGCGTCCAGGTCCTCGACACCGTGCCGCGACGGCTGGAACTGGCCTATTTCCACGCCATCAAAGCAGACGATTTCGCCAGGGCGACAACCGCCAAAATGGCTGAAAACGTCCCACCTGCTCAGATGGGCGCTTTGTCGGCAAGGCTCGAAGCATTCAACGCGCTCTACCGCGACGTACAGCCGGGCGATCGATACGCGCTGACGTTTATCCCCGGTCAGGGTACTGAACTATCCCTCAATGGTCGACCCCTGGGCGTTATCCCTGGAGACGATTTTGCCGCCGCGGTCTTTGCCATCTGGCTTGGACCGCAACCCATCGATCGCGGTTTTAAAAAGGACC
>JASJBQ010000081.1 GCA_030066455.1 Desulfobacterales bacterium | reverse complement strand
TACGGCGCCATCCAGGGCGACGATCCCCCGAGCGTCAACCCGCTCAAATGCGAAGGCTGCAAACTCTGCGTGGCCCTGTGTCCGGCCAAAGCCATTGATTTTGCGCCCAGGCACTGCGGCGACTGGTATCGCTCCCGGACCCGCTTCGGCGCCATGGTGCACGCCCAGCTCTTTCCGGCTGAAGAAAATTCGGGCCGTCTGGTGGCCCTGCTGCGCCGCGAAGCCCGCGCGCTGGCCGAGGAACGGGGGCTGGACCTGATGCTGGCCGACGGTCCGCCCGGGATCGGCTGTCCGGTCATCGCCGCCTTGTCCGGCATCGATCTGGCCGTCATCGTCACCGAACCGACGGTGTCCGGCCGGCACGACCTGGCACGCGTTCTGGAACTCTGCCGCCACTTCAATGTCCCGGCCGGGATCGTCATCAACAAATGCGACCTGAACCGTAACCAGGCCCGCAAGATCGAGGCCTACTGCCGCGAACACCGGTTGACCCTCCTGGGAAAGCTGCCGCATGCCCGGATCTTCACCGCGGCCATGATCAGGGGCCTGACCATAACCGAGCATGATCCCGAAGGTCTCGGTAGGGCCGTCCGCGACATCTGGCACCGTATCGAACAGTTGGCCGCCCCGGTGCCGGCCATCGAAACGGCGGTCGACGGCTGACCGCCAACCGTCCGTTGCCCGGAGGAACGAACTTACAAAGATGAGAAAGGAGTCGAATTCAATGCGTACCATCGTTGCCTTCCCCTCTTGCCACCCCGGCGGTCTGGACGCCATGCTGGAAGCCCACTTCGGGCACTGCGATCTCTACACTCTGGTCACGCTGGAAGGCGACGCCGTCCAGTCGGTCAGGGTCATCCCCAACGTCCCCCATCAGCAGGGCGGCTGCATGGCGCCGGTGAAACACTTGGCCGACAACGGCGCCCAGGCGCTCATTGCCGGCGGCATGGGACTGCGCCCGCTGATGGGCTTCAACCAGGTGGGAATCGCCGTCTATTTCGGCGGCGAAGCCCGGCGTGTCGGTGAAGCCCTGAACGCCTTCATCGAAAACAGGCTCCCCGCGTTTCAGCAGGAGCATACCTGTGGTGGCGCGGGCGCCGGACCGCAGATGATTCAGGCCTAGTCAACGGGCAACGGTTCGATCCCGACCGCAGTCGATTGCACCGCATTCATAGGAGGATGACGCATGCCGCGCCTATTGATCGTCGCCGCAGAAGCTGGCGCGTTCGAAGAGCTGGTCCGGGCGCTGGACGACGTGCCGGGCGTCGAGACCCTCTGGGCCCGTGAAGGCCCCCAGGCGCTGGAAAGGGCCGCGGCCGAATCGCCCGACCTGGTCGTGGTCGACGAAAGCCTCGGGGGGCAGAGCGGCCTGGACTGGATCCGCCGCCTGATGCACGTCAATGCATTTATTCAGACGGCCGCCGTCAGCCGCCTGCCCCAGGATGCCTTCCACCAGGCTGCCGAGGGTCTGGGCATCATGGCCCAGCTCCCTCCGCGCCCCGGAAAATTTGAAGCCGAGATGCTGCTGAGAACACTGAAGCCGTTGTCCGGGACCATATGACCGGCCGTCCCCAGACACCATCGTCGGCCGAAACCCTCGACGGACCGTTGCAATCGGTGAAGAGCGACCCCATTTACACCAGAACGTGAACCGAGGCCTCGTCAGGCCGTCGCCGCCGGCTGTTTTCACCACTGCAGCCTTGCCCCTTCCGGCGGCATCGTATATGAGTCTCTTTTCAAGGCGGATCACCGGCCCGGTGCCGTCTCGCCGGATACCCCTCTGCAAGGACCATGCACTTGAAAAAGCCGCGTCTCCCCCGAGGCCTCAAATACCTGGCCGTCGCTGCCGGCCTGTTGATCGCCGCGGGCCTCGCCCTGGTATGGGTGGCCATCAAAACGATGGACAGCGACGACTACCGGAGACTGGCGGTCTGGGCGGTTTCGCATTTTAATGATGCACGCCTGGTCGTCGACGGGATCTTCGAGGTCGAATGGTCGCGGACGCTGCGGCTGACGGCGACGGATATCCGCTTCGAAGACCAAACCGGCCGTGCCCCGCCGGTGTTGAGCATCCGCCGCCTGCATGTCCGGATCGCACTGCCCCAGCTGATGCGCGGCCTTCTGGTGCTCAGGGAGCTTGAAATCGATGGTCTGAAGCTGACCCATGCGGTGGGCGCGACCCGCGAGGAGCCCCTCGACCGGCCGGGGTGGCTCCTGGGAATCCTGACCCCGGTGGTGGAGCGCCTGGCCCTCGACGATCTGCAGTTCCTGTTCACCGACAGCGACAGCAGGATCGTCAACACCCTCCATCTGCAGCAGCTGACCCTGGACGACGCCGCCAAAGATCAGGCCCTTGCACTCCTCGGCCGGGGTCGCTTGAATGCCGAGGCTTTCAAGATTGCCGGCCGTATGGGCGGCATGCTGGCCAAATATGATCGGGGGCGCCCTTTCCCGATCGATCTCACGTTTAACCTTGCCGACCTCGAGGCCCGCCTGATGGGAAGCATCGACCATCCCCTCGACGGACGGGGCTTCAATCTGAAGCTGGCGGTCGAAGAGCAGGAAGTGGCCACGCTCGTGAGGCTTTTTCAGCCGGATATCCCCGCCATGGGCCGGTTCACCTTCGAAGCTTCCATTGACGGGGATATCGAGGCTCTGCGGGTCACCGAGCTGGCGTTCAATATCTCCAATGGTTCCACCATTCAATTGTCGGCCGAGGGGGTGGTCCCTGACCTCGCCACCGGCCGCGGTGCCGATGTCACCATCAATCAGAATATCGGCGAGGCCAGCCTGCTGGACTGGCTGTTTCCGGACGACTTGAAGGTGGTGGAGATATTCGAACTGAGCGCGGCCCTGCACAATGAAGACGGCACCTATATCATCGACGACATCGTTGCCCGGGTGGTCAACGACAAGGGCGTCGAGTTCCAGACCGACGGCGCGCTGACCCTGGGCAACCCATTCGAGACCACCCTGGTGACCGCCGTCGACCTGAACCTGCGCATCGCCACCCCGGACACCGCCAGCATCCGTCCGCTACTGACCAACGCCATCCCCGAGATCGGGAGCGTCCTGGCCGCGGGCCGGCTGGTGGGCCCGGTCGACAAACTGGCGCTGGAGGATCTTTACGTCGACCGGGGCGGCATCGGACCGGTGCACGTCACCACCCAGGGGCGGATCGGCCGGATTCCCCTCAAAGCGAACGCCCCCCTCGAGGGGATGGATTTGGCCTTCAGCATTCAGGCCGAGAATTCCCTGACCCTGCGGCGGTTTTACGAAATCCCCCTGGGCGAGCTCGGCGTCGTCGACCTCACCGGACGTGTCGTCGGCACTTCGCGGCGCTTCAAACTCCAGGACGTCCAGCTGCATACCCGGACGATCGAGGGGCTGGAGACCCACGTGACAGGCGGCATTGATTTTGCCCCCCACAACGAGGGGGGGGTAATCGGCGATATCGATTTCAAACTCGATTTCAGCAGCCCTACCCTGGAAATCGGCGAGCCCCTCCTGGGGGTTCAGATCATGCGCCCGCTGGGCCCGATCAAGGGCCAGGCGGATGTCACCGGCACCACTGAAGTTCTGACCTTCGATAACATCCTGGTCACCGGCGGTGTTCCGGATCGGCTGTATGCCGAATGGCGCGGCCGGGTCGACAGCGTTCCCTTGACGGCGGATAGCGTTTCCTCGGGCCACCATACATACGGCAGCGTCTACGCCCAAAGCTCCAAGGATTTTGCCGCGCTGTTCGAGATTGCGCTCCCGGACGTTGGCCCGGTTCGCGCCACTTGGCGCGACACCGACCGCGAGGGCGTCCTCGGCATGGCTGACATTCAGGTCGCCGTGGGCGACGGCCAGCGCTTCAACCTCAAAGTAGAAGGAAAAGTCGACAACATCATCGACCAGAATAAATTCCGTTTGTTCGAAGAGGAGGAAATTAGGTACGGCGGCGTCGATTTCCATTTCGATCTGCAAACGACCGACACAAACGGCATCGCCAAACTGATCGGCATGACGCTGCCCGACCTGGGCGCGGTGAAGGGCGTGTGGCGGCTGACCGGCGGCGAGAGCGGCCTGGCCGTCCAAGAGGCCCGCATCGACAGCCTTTCGGCCCGGGGCCTCAAAATCCGGGCCACGGGCGAGGTGCCCCATATCGATGTGCGCCCCGGCGGAGCCCTGCCCGAATTCCGCGTCCGGTTCCATGCCCAGGCGCCGCACCTCAGGGCCATCCCCGGTCTCGAGGATGCCGCGTTTCCGGACTTGGGGGAGATGCAAACCGAGGCCCTGCTAGAATACCGGCAGGATGCCCTGGACCTGGAGGTCGTTGAGATTCGCACCGGCCCGGCCGACCGGCCCTCGCTGATCGTTCAGGGCCATCTGCGTGACTTCCACGACCCACAGCGGACACGGATTACCGGGAAATTTACCACCGGTGCCCGCCCCTGGCTGGAAAACACGCTCAGCCGAAAGGTGGCCTTCAATCCGCGGATGGACGGCGCCATTGAAATGGGGCGGGCCGGCGATGGCCTGCGCGTCGACCGGATTGAATTGCGGGCCCGCGAACTGGGGGGGCTGGTGATCGAGGGTGCCGGAACCGTGACGCCGACGGACCAGGCCCCCCAACTCGACTTCCAGATTCAGTCCGAAGTCGCCGATCCGGCGGCCTGGGGCGCGATGATGGATCTCCCCGTGCCGCCCCTGGCCGCCACCCGGATCACCGGCTGGTACCGCGATCAGGCCGATCAGGATCAATTCACCGGCGATGTCCGGTTGGGCGAATCGCGCTTCCAGACGACGTTGCGCCGCACCACCCGGGAGAACAAACCGGCCATCGAAGCCACCCTGGCCGCCCAGACCCTGCGGCTGAAGGATCTGGGTTTCTACCCGGAGGAGCAGACCGCCCAACCCGCCGCCGGGACGAGCCCATCGCCGGATGCACCTGAATGGCTGTTCGCGGAAGACCCCCTGCCCCTGGCGGCGCTGAGCGATCTGGATCTGACGCTGAAGATACTGGCCGACCGGATCGAGGCCCGTGAAGACGTTTTCAACAACGTCGACCTGGCACTGAGCGTGCGCGACGGCCGTCTGCAGGTGGGGCCGACCACCGTCAAATACAAGCACGGCACTTCCAGAATCGATGCCTTCCTCGATGCCAACGCGTCGCCGCCCGCGGCCTCGCTGAACGTGGTGATCGAAGACGCCGATCTCGAGGAGGTTCTCACCTCGGTGGACAAACCGCTGGTGTTGGGTGGGCAGCTGAGCCTGATTGCCGATCTGCACAGCGGCGGGTATTCCGCCCGCGAACTGGCCGCCAATCTCAGCGGCGAGGTCGCTTTCGCCATCGAAAGCGGGCGCGTCCAGCGCAAGATCGAACTGCTGGCCTCGGACGCCCTGGACTTTCTTTTCACCGGCCCGGCCGGCAGCGCCTTCACCGATCTGGACTGCGCGGCCCTGCGTATGTTTTTCCAGGACGGCATCGGCACGATCCAGGTCTTTTTCGTGGAGACCCCGGGGATGCGGGCCGAAGCTTTCGGTAACGTCGATCTTACCGACGAGACCCTGGCCCTGGTGATCAACCCCACCTCCAAGCGCCGCCTCATCCGCAGGAGTTCCCCCGTACGCGTCAACGGGCCGCTCCAGGACCCGTCCATCGCCAAAGTCCCGGCGGAGGAGGCCGCCATTCTGGCCGGTCAGGTCCTGGTGCCTGTCGTGGCCCTGCCGGCCCGCGCCCTGGGCATTCTCTGGTCCGTCATCAGCCGGGACAAATCCAAGATGACCTGCTTCATCCCCCCGGAGGATGCCCCCTGAACGACTCCGCTCGGGGTCAGCGCCGTCCCGACCGGCGGGTCCCCCACCCCCACCCGCCCCCGAACTCATGCTCGACCGGAGAAGTAGACGGCAGACAACGCTGCAGATCCACACGAATAAAGCGCGGGCGGTAGAGATCGGCGTCCCGGAAGTGCACGCTTGGATCCGTCAGGTGGTTGACGTTGTAGGAAACCAGAACCCGGTCCTGTTGGGTAAACTGGGAATGAACAAAAGGATTGTAGGCGGCGATGGCGCCACCGGCCTCCGGAGCAATAAAGAGGGATATCGGCCCCTCGAAAGGCCCCTCCGGACGCGGCGCCGTGTAGGCCACCAGGCGCCCGGAAAAGGGCGTGCGTCCATCCATGGTGACCAGCACAAAGCCCCGGCGGAAGGGCACCAGGCTGAACTGGCTGCCGACACCGATCAGAACGGGGACGCTCTGCCCGGGATCGGGCGACCAGCGGCGACCGTCGAAAAAGACCCAATTCGCCTCGAGCAGCGATCCCGCGGCGACGCGTGCCACGTGCAACGCTTTGGGCCCCCCTGCCTCCCCGACGCCGAAGATATAGACCTGCCCCTGGTGCTCGAGAATGGCGGCGCCGAAGCGGACGCGGGTGGCCACCGGCTGGGGTCGGATGGATGCCACCTCCAGGCCGGGCAGCCCCATGGCGGCGATATCCGTACCGATCCACCGCCAGTCCCAGAGCCCGGGGCCGGTCTGCCGGAAACGATGGAGGAAAACGAGCAGGCCGTCGGCCTGCAGCGTGGCGTCTCCGGGCCAGTACCATTCATTCCGTGCCGCGGTCGGGAACAGGGCATCCGGCGCGCCGCGGCGCCGTCCGTAAAGCGGGGTCAAACCGCCGGGCGACTGGATCAGGGCGCTGTTGCGGATGAAGGGGGTGTCCGCGGGGCGGGTGCCATCGGGGTCGATCCGTCCCAGAAAGCTGTCGCCGAACAGCCAAAGGGTGCGGCCGTCGGGCAGACGGACCGAAACCGTACCGTCGCCCCCGGTCCAGCCAAGATCCGGCGTGGCGAACAGACGGTTGAAGGCCGCATCCGACGCCACCGCGGGCGGGTCGAACCGCCGGGTATCGTGAGGCGGGCGGCAGGCCAGGACGAGCAAAACCCCGACGGCGACGAGCGCGCGAAGGGCGTTAGCGCCTATCGCGCGATGAGGGAAGTGCATGGGCGTCCACTCCCGGGTTTCGGGTCGGCGTTGGGGGTGGCGGCAACGGGGCGTCGCTGATGGCCGCAGGATCAGCAGATCTTACCGCGGCTGAAGGCCGGTCCGGCGGCCATCGCCCTTTAAACAGATATTGGCTGCCAAGGGAAGGCGGGCCGCGACCTTATCGATTCGACAGCGAGGCGCAGTACTCGAGAAACCGATCCATGGCTTCGTCATAATCCTGCCCGACCATGATGCCATCGCCCACGACGTCGTCGTAGCGTGACAGTTTAACGATTTCAAAATGGTTGCGATGAAGCCACAGGCGCTTGTCCTGGGGCAGATCGTCATCCGTCAGTCCGGCGATGTCCATCTTCTCAAGTCCGCCGGAAGCCGCATTGTTCCCATAGACGATGGGTTTCTGGGCTTCCTGGGGGATAATGAACTTGACCTCGCCGCAGGCTTGCAGCGCGATTTTGCGACCGTTGGCCATGACGGCGTAGGCGATCTGCCCCGTGTAGAATACACTGTCGCTGCAATTATCCTTTTTCTCCTGGATGACATACATTTCCATGGCGATGCAGCCCCCCGATAAAAAAACCTCTGGTGCCGGGGCGCCAAAGGCGGGCAGACAGTGGCCTCGGGGCAGCCCGGCGGTCGTGGCATCATATGCTTTAGATCCGTGGCTTTGCGCCTCCGTCTTTCAACGGATTGGCCTGTACACGCGAACCGTGCCGCTGGTCGTCAGATCGCAACGACCCTCAACGTTTTTTTTTCAACTGCTTCAGGGCTTTCAGTTTCTTGTGCTTCATCAGCAGATCCAGCCATTCGCCGAATTTCTCCGCCAGGCGGGTTTCATCCTCGTATTTCTTCTTGGATTCGATCCGCAGCAACTTATCCTTCAAGTCCGTGCGGCCCGGCGCCTGCTCCAGCAGACGGCGATAGATGCTGATGGCCTTGCCGTAATGGCCCTGACTGGCATAGATCCCGGCCATGGTTTCGGTCTCAAATTCCTGTTCGTCAGCCATAGCACCATCCATGAAATGGGTGTCTAGATAAGGCCCGCACCCTGATTGCCCCCGCGTCAGCGTTCCCGGGCGTTGCGTCGATCCCGTGATCCGCCGCAAGGGAAGGCGAAGCGGCCCCGCCAACCGACCGCGGGCCGTCAATCGCTGGGCGCGATGAAAACGAGATCGTCGGCGGAAACCAGGCCCAGTTCCTCCCGGGCGACATGCTCGATATAAAGCGGGTCCTTTTCCAGCCGCACCTTCTGCTGATAGAGTCTCAGGTTTTCCCGCAGCAGGGCTTCATTGTTCTCCACCAGGCGGTTGTGTTCCAGCCGTAGCAGATGAAAGTCAGCCAGGCCTTTGTCGCCGAAAATAATGACCAGCAAAAAGGAGAACAAGACGATAATCGCCATTGAAAGCAGAACGGTCTGGCGCGTTGTCATTTCAGAACCCCTTCGGGCGGACGATCCGCCTTAGCGCGATCAATTCCCGGCTGCGGCACAGCCACGCCATGCCCATGTAAACCCCCACGCCGGCTGCGATGCAGAATACCAACTGCAAAACGGCGAATACGGTCCCCGCCCGGGGGTCGATGCCGATCCAATCCCGCAGACCGGCTACCGCCAATCCCATCGCCGCCGAACAAAAGACCGCCTGGGCCAAAGCCCTCAGGCCCTGTCTTCCGCCCAGGGTGCCGGTCCTGCGGCGCAGGGCCAGCAGGAGCAGCACGAGGTTGACGACGGCGGCGACGGCGGTAGCCAGCGCAACCCCCCGGTGCCCCAGAAACGGCATGAGCCCGGCACCCAGCAGCAGATTGACAAGCATGCCCAGGCCGGCGGTTTTCAGGGGCGTGCGGACGTCTTGGAGCGCATAGAGTGCGGTCTGCACGATCCGCAGCCCGGCGTAGGCCCATAATCCCGTACCGTAGCACAAGAGGGCTTCCGAGGTCAATCTTGTGGAATTACTACCAAAAGCGCCTCTTTCCAGAAGCACCTGAACGATGGGGACCCGCAGGACCAACAATCCCACCATCGCGGGCAGGGTGACAAACCAGACCAGGTGCAGGGCTTCCAGGAAAACGTCGTTGAAATCATGCCATGCGGCACGGGCGGCCAGGCGGGAGAGCGTTGGCATCAGGGCGGTGGCGCCTGAAACCGCGATCAGTCCCAGCGGAAACTGGACCAGCCGGTCGGCAAAGAAGAGTGCGGCGATACTGCCGGGCGCCAAAAAGGAGGCCAAAAGGGTTCCGACCAGGATATTGAGTTGGAAGCTGGCGGTTGCCGCGGCGGCCGGCAGCGTCATGCGCGCGGCCGCCCCCAAGGCGGCGTGCGGCGGAAAGACGGGCCGCCAGAGTGGCAACGCCCGCGACCGGACCGCCGGCACCTGGATCAGCAGCTGCGCCACGCCGCCCGCGACCACGCCCACCGCGAGCACCAAAGCCGAGCGGCGGCCCGGCAGTTCCAGACCCATTGCCAGCAGCAGGACGGCAATCAGGATCAGGTTGAACCCGACCGGAGCCAGCGCCGGGGCCGCAAAATGGCCTTGGGCGTTGAGAATGCCGGCAATCATGGCCACCAGTCCGCCGAATAGGAGATAGGGCCACATGATCCGCATCAGATCGAGGGTCAGAGCGTAGGCGGAACTGCCGGGCGCAAAGCCGGGCGCCAGGCCCCGGACGATCAGGGGACTGCCGATCAGACCGCCGGCAATCACCCCCAGCAGAATCAGCCCCAGGGCCTGCAGGGCCGAGGCCGCCAGACGTCGGGCGCCCGCGGGGCCTTCGCGTTGCAGGCAGGTATGGTAGACCGGAATGAACCCCATGCTGAAGGCGCCTTCAACGAAAAAACGACGAACGACATTGGGAATGCGGAAGGCGGCGATGAAAGCATCGCTGATCAACCCCGTGCCGAAAACCCCGGCGAAGAGCATGTCGCGCACGTACCCCAGGATGCGACTCAGAAAGGTAATCGCGGTCAGGAGCCTTACGGCGCTAGCCGTCCGCGTCATTGCCGGCACGGGCGGAGCAGGTGGCGGTGCGGGATTCAATCGATGCGGCCTGAGGAAAAAAGGAACAAACAAACTGCTTGACAATTATTCATCATGGCGTTAAGTGGATCATTTCACGAAATTAGGAAACCATTTGCAAGGAGAACCATCTTGGCTAATCACAAGTCGGCCATCAAACGGGCCCGCCAGAACGAAATCCGCCGGCAGCGCAATCGGGGCGTAAAAACCCGCGTCAAAGGCATTGTTAAAGAGGTCCATACCGCCATGCAGGGCGAAGATCAGGAAGCGACCGCGGCCAAACTGACGACGGCCCAGTCCCTGATCGACAAGGCGGCCAAAAAGGGGGTGCTCCACCGCAGGGCCGCCGCCCGCAAGATTTCCCGCCTCAACAAAGCCACCCGCCGAGTCCAGGCTTAGACCCAGTCCCGTTTTTCGACCGGGTGGGCTGGTTCCGCGCCCGGTGAGCCCAACCAATCAACGCGCGGTTTCCCCGGAGACCGCGCGTTTTTTAACGCCCCGGCCCTGTCAGACCGGGGGCGGCGTTAGAACGCCTGGGTGAAACGGTAGTGGAACTTCTCGGCGATGCGCCGGGAGATTTCGGCCAGGGCCTCGCGCAAATTGGCCTCGGTGCTCACCTTGTCGGCTTCAACGAAATACACCTCGTCTTCGCGAAGCTTGTAAAACCAGAAGGCCTCCCCCTGGCGGTTCTTGGCGGTGAGTTCCACCGTGACGTAGACCCGGCGCTCGAGGGATACATTGAGATTCCGCCGCGATACGGTATTGGTTTCAAGATCCTTGATGACGCCATACACGACCGCGTCGGCCCGGCCCAGAGCGGCCAGGGCGATGCGGTCACCGCGGCCGACTTCGTATACCAGTTCATTGGTGAAAAGGGTTTCGATGCCGATTTGCCGCGTCCGGTTCTCAAACGGGGGAATGTTGACCGTTTCGACCCCGGCCTTGCCCTCGCGGTAGCCGCCGAAACGGTAATTGCAGGCTGCTACGGCCAGCACCAGGGCCAGAGTCAGGCCGACCCGCAGAGGGCGCGCGCTATGGGCTGCCGCACGCCGCATCAGACCACGATATTGACCAGCTTTTCGGGCACCACGATCACCTTGCGTACCGTCTTGTCGGCGATGAATTTCTGGGCGCGCTCGTCCGCCAGGGCCTGCGCTTCGATCGCTTCCCGGGAGGTCCCCGCCGGAACGGTCAGCCGGCTGCGCAGCTTGCCGTTCACCTGAATGACGATCGTCAGCTCGTCCTGGCCCAGCGCCGACTCGCGGTGGACGGGCCAAGCCGCCTGCAGGACACTGCCTTCGCACCCCAGGGCGTGCCAGAGTTCTTCGGCCATGTGGGGCACGATGGGCGCCAGCAGCAGGGTGGTGCTCTCCAGGGCCAGCCGCACCACCGCTCGATCTTCGTTTGAGGGCGCCGCGGGCGCGAAACCGCTGAAGACGTTGATCAGCTCCATCACCGCACTGATGGCCGTGTTGAAATGGAAGCGATCCTCGATGTCACGCGTCACCTTATGGATGGTCTGGTGCGCCTTTTTGTAGAGCGCCCGCGCCGGCGCCGGCAGTTCGTTCTCCCCGCCGCCGAACGGTTCGACACCTTGGATCGACGGCATCCATTGGTGCGCCAGACGCCAGACCCGGTTTAAAAACCGAGACCCCCCTTCCACGCCCTGGGCGCTCCATTCCAAATCCCTCTCCGGCGGGGCCGCGAAAAGGCAGAACAAACGCGTGGTGTCGGCGCCGTATTTATCCAGCAGGGTGTTGGGGTCGATGACGTTGCGTTTGGATTTGGACATTTTCTCGACCCGCCCGAATACGACCGTCCGGCCGCAGTGCCGGCAGCCATGGCCGCCATCCTGGGCGACGACGTCCTCGGGGAAGAGATAACCGTGCTCCGGACAGGCCGCCGTTTCCTTGCAGACCATGCCCTGGGTCAGAAGGCGCGTGAACGGCTCCTTGAAGGTGGTCAGGCCGAATTCCTCCAGGACACGGGTGAAATAGCGCGAGTAAAGCAGGTGCAGCACGGCATGCTCGACGCCCCCGATATACTGGTCCACCGGCATCCAGTAGGCCACGGCCGCGGGATCGAACATGCCCTCGTCCCAGCGCGGACTGCAATAACGCTCGAAGTACCAGGAAGACTCCACGAAGGTGTCCATCGTGTCCGTTTCACGGCGGGCGTCGCCGCGGCCGCAGCGGGGACAGTCGGTCCGGCGGAAATCATCCAGCTCCGGCAGGGGCGATTTGCCCCCCGGTAGCATGTCGACATCTTCGGGCAGGAGAATCGGCAGGTCCGCCGCGTCCACGGGCACGACCCCGCAGCCCGGGCAGTGGACCATGGGGATGGGCGCCCCCCAGTAGCGCTGGCGGGAGATCCCCCAGTCGCGCAGTCTGAAGTTGATCGTTTTCTTCCCCTGGCCGCGCGCTTCCAGCTGGTCGGCGATCTTCTCCATGGCGGCCCGGTTGGGCAGCCCGTCGAATTCCCCCGAATTGACCATGATACCGTCGGCGGTGAAGGCTTCGGTCATGGCGGCTGCATCCAGGGGTTCCGCCTCGCGGTCGATGACCACCACGATGTCGAGCCCGTATTTGCGGGCGAAGTCGAAGTCGCGCTGGTCGTGGGCCGGCACCGACATCACGGCGCCGGTACCATAGCCCATGAGGGCAAAATTGGCCGTGTAGACCGGCATGCGCCGGCCGTTCATGGGGTTGAGGCAGTAAGCTCCGGTGAAGACGCCCTCTTTCTCGTACTGCTCCAGTCCGCGGTCGGAGCGGTCCTGCAGGGCGATGCGCTCCACGAAGGCGCGCACGGCCTCTTCCTGCGGCGTGCCGGCGCAAAGCACGGCCACCAGCGGGTGCTCGGGCGCCAGACACATGAACGTGGCCCCGAAGACGGTATCGTGCCGGGTGGTGAAAACCTTGATCACCTCCGCGCGGCCTTCCACCGGAAAGTCGATCTCGGCGCCGATGCTCTTGCCGATCCAGTTTTTCTGCATGGTCAGCACTTTTTCCGGCCAGCCCGGAAGCTGGTCGCAGTGCACCAGCAGATCTTCGGCAAAATCGGATATACGGAAAAACCACTGCCAGAGCTTTTTCTGGCTCACGGCCTGACCGCAGCGCCAGCACATGCCGGCCTCCACCTGTTCATTGGCCAGCACGGTCTGGCAGGGCTCGCACCAGTTGACGTAGGACTCCTTGCGGTAGGCCATCCCCGCGGCGTACATCTCCAGAAAGAGCCACTGCTCCCAGCGGTAGTATTCCGGCCGGCAGGTGGCCAGCTCCCGGTCCCAGTCGTAGGAGAATCCCAATCGCTTGAGCTGCACGCGCATGGCGTCGATGTTGGCATAGGTCCAGCGCGCCGGGTGGGTGTTGTTGGCGATGGCCGCATTCTCGGCCGGCATGCCGAAGGCGTCCCAGCCCATGGGGTGCAGAACGTTGAACCCCCGCATGCGCTTGTAGCGCGCCACGACATCGCCGATGGTGTAGTTGCGCACATGTCCCATGTGGATATTGCCCGACGGGTAGGGAAACATTTCGAGCAGGTAGTATTTGGGACGCTCCGGTTCTTCGGTCACCGCGAACAGGCCGATCGCCTCCCAGTGGGCCTGCCATTTGGTTTCGATTGTCCGGGGGTCGTAGCGTTCTTCCATCATACCGTCCTTTTTGACATAATCGACGTGTCGCGCCGAACCGCTTTGGCCGGCGCCCCGGCGTGGTGAAAGCCCCTCATGCCACAGAAAGCCTTAAATAGCAAGCCGCGCCGGGCTCCGTGAGCCTTGGCCGACGGCACGCGGTTGCGCCGCCGGAAGGCCGGCATCGATAAAACTGATTGACTTGTCTATTCCGATCGCCTATTTATATACGGTTAACCACAGGCCCGTACGGCACGGTGCCTGAACCCGGTATGGGGCAGACGGTATACGGACCCGTTCGCGTC
>JASJBQ010000012.1 GCA_030066455.1 Desulfobacterales bacterium | reverse complement strand
CATAACGTTGACTTCAAGCCATGGTGATCGAAACAGCTTTTGCATTCATCGCCTCCTTTCACGCGGGGCCTGTTCAATCCCCCGAAATGGTGGCTCTGGATATGAATCGACACGAACAGACGGTTGGCGCTGAATCTTCTAAACCTGATGCCGTGGGTCGTGTCCGTCTTGAACGGATTGAAGCCGCATGCAATCCTCTGTGGTTTGAGTCCGGGCACAGCCCGTGGAGAAGACGTACGGGGAGAAGGTCGCTGGGCCGGCCGACCTCGTCAGGCCGCTCGCCGCGGATTCGATCAAAGTCCAAGGCCGTTATGTTCATTCGGCGGTATAATTACTGGGTGCCGAAATTGGTGTCCCAGAGATCTATTTGCGCCCCATCCCCCACAGAAACGCCACGACGGACAGGCCGATCATCACGATGCCCAGGGGCGGGTTCTTGTCGGCAATGTGCAGGTTGACGCCCGAGACCATCAGCCCCGCGGTGAGCACCATCCAGGCAAAGCGTCGCACGGACATGTCGATGCGGCGGATGGCCTGGCGGGTTTCGGGCGACAGCGACACCTGGAAGGTGAGGGCGCCCTGCTTGGCCCGGGTGAGCACCTGGTCGAGTTCGGCCGGGATGCGCCACAGATGGCGACCCAGCAGGAAGAGCTCATCAAAGAGACCCTGCCACTCGCCGGTCAGTTCTTCCATGGCGAACCGTTTGGCGTAGGGCATGGTCTTCGACCAGGGATCGAAGTCCGGATCGATGCGGGTGGCCAGCCCGGCCAGGATGCCAGTGGCGCGGCCGATAAAGAGCATATCGGCCTTGAGCTGAAACGCGGTGCCCACGATCAGGTCACGGTATTCGCGCAGAAAATAGCGCAATTCGCGAAAGGCCGTCTCCTGGATCTTGCCCATGCGCAGCCCCCAGATCTTCTGCAGCCATTCCTGGTGGGCCTTTTCCAGCCGGCGCAGATCGGTTCCCGGCCGCAGGGCATCGGCGACGATATACGCCTGGATCACCTTGCGGGTGTCCTGGGTGCTGATGCCGATGGCGGCCAGACGCATGGCCGCCTTGAGGCGCTCGGAAATTTCGGCCGTCATGCCGAAATCGATGAACACGAGCTGGAAGGGGCGTTCCGGCTGGCAGGGGACGGCTTCGCCCGGAGCGAAACCTGCCTCGCAGACATCCGATTCTTCCGCCAGCGGCAGCGGACGGACAAAGAGGTTTCCCGGGTGCGGATCCACATGCACGAAATTGGTGACGAAGATCTGGTGCATGTAGGTGTCGTAGAGGCGCTCGGCCACGGCCGCGGGCTCGATGCCGGCGGCCTCCAGGGCGCAGGTATCGGTAATCTTGATATAGGCCACGTTTTCGAGGGTCAGCACGCTGGGTCGGCAGTAGTCCTCGAAGACGCGCGGGATGTAGACGTGCGGGTTGTCGGCGAAATCGGAGGCGAAGCGCTTCAGGTTTTCATGTTCCTGCTGCAGGTCGAGTTCGCAACGGGTGGTCCGGATAAATTCGTCCAGTAGAATATCGAGGTCCATGCGCCGGCGAACGAATTTAAATTTTTTGAGCCAGCGGCAGATTCGGGCCATGGCCTTGAGATCGGTTTCGACCAGGACGTGGATGCCGGGCCGCAGCACTTTGAGGATTACCTCGCGACCGTCGGGAAGAACGGCCCGGTGGGCCTGGGCCAGGGAGGCGGCCCCGATGGGAGTGGTGTCGAACGCCTGGAAGACTTTTGTCACCGGCCGGCCGAATGCCGCGGCCACAACCTCCGTGACCGCTTCGGGCAACGCCGGTGCCACCTCGTCCTGGAGCCCGGCCAATTCCTGGGTGATCTCGGGCGGCAGCAGGTCGACGCGCGTGCTTAGAAACTGCCCCAGCTTGATCAGCACGCCGCCCATTTCGGTGGCGATGTCGCGGTAGCGACGGGCCACGGCCTGCCAGCGTGGCAGCGGCGCCCGACGCACCATGTTGAGGAGCGGCAGGGCGAACAGGCCGTCCCACACGGCGGCTTGCAGCAGCACGCCCAGGAAGAAAGACCAGATGCGCCGGTAGCGGCGTTGGTCGATGGCGGATTCCGGGGGGGCGTCCTCAGCCAGCGAACAGCTCCGCGGCGTCGGGGACGGTGAATCATCGCCCGTTGCACCGGCATGTGGCCCTCGGTCCATCCGATTGAACATGGTAAAGGCCCTGGTCTGGAAGGTTGGAAGGGAGACTGGAGCAGAACGTTTCCAGTTATGGAAAAATATACACTTCCCGCCCCCCGGTCAACCGGCCTTCGGGCTTGTCCGCCATTCAGCGGCCTGCGTCGCAGCGTTGACATCCCAGGGTCGAATTGCTTTTGCTGGCGTTGCGTTTTCTATCTTGTGTGTCCGTTCATCGGGCTTGGGAGGCCATGGCCCCCCAAACGATCAAATGCCCTGCGTGCGGGGCCACCCACGACGTGCTGAATCCCGGCGTTATCGGGGTGATCTACGATTACGGCGGCAGGTAACTGGATGTTTCGAGCACCGCGCAAAGGGAGGTGGGTCGCAAAACCGACCGCCAGCCATACTTTCCCTTCCCGCTGGGGGGCGCTTTCCATGATCCGTCAGCCCGTTTCGGGGTGATCGCCCGCCTGGCCGATATCGAGGACGTCGAATTCATCGAGGTAGCCGGCACGGGCCGGATAAATGAAGCTCGGCGCCTGGCGAACGAGATCGAATACGGCCCGGGGCGATCGACAGGGCCTAACCGATACCGTTGGCGGCGCAATCGGCGCCGGTGTTGCATGCCATCAGGTGGTAAACCGTGTCGCGGATGGCCGTCAGGCTGAAAGGCTTGGCCAGGAGCTGCAGGCCGTCCCGGACAAGATTTTGCGCCGCCGGCGTGGTCGGATCGCCGGTGATGAAAAGACAGCGGTGACGGAGGCTTGGAAACTGGCGCACGGCACGTTGGTAGAACTGCCAGCCATCCATGACAGGCATGTCGACATCCGAGACGATGACGGCGAAATAGTCCTTATGGATCGCGGCCAAAGCTTCCGAACCGTCCGCCGCGGTATGAACGGCACCATCCCGGCTGAGGATCGTCTCCAGCAGGGCAGCGATCGGGGGTTCGTCCTCGACGACCAGGATATTCTCCTGCCAGACCGGCGGTATCGACCGGATGGCCGCGGCCCAATCTTTGTCGGGCATCATTGTGGCCAGATGCTTTTCAATATATCGCATGTGTTGCTGGACGCGGGGGGCCATTCGGACCAACTCCGGGCAGCGGCCTTTCAACCTTTCCACCACGTAGAGGAACAGATCGTTCCACTCTGAGCGTTCGGTTTCGATGACGTTGGCGATCAGGTTTTCCCAACGGGGGCATCCACGGGCGATGCTTTCCTCGAGCTTTTGCAGGGGGGCTTCGGCGCGCTTAATCGTGGCGCGATCGAGCTGGATGGTTTCCGGAAGGGTTCCTAGCCCCAGGCAGCATTCCAGGGCCTTTTCGAGATAAGCCGCGTGTCGGGCCTCGTCCTCACTGAGCTGGCTGAAAAAGCGGGCGGCCGCAGGATTGTCGGCGGCCGTGCAATCGGCACTGGCAGCGTAAAGCCGCCCGGCCCATTCTTCCATACCGATCAGCCAGGCGATAATCTTTTCCATTCGCAACCACTTCCTGGTCGAGGTGCACTGCAGCGCGTACAGCCGACGGTTCAGGCCGGTAAAGGGTAAGGTGATGTCCGGGGCCGCTTTGTCAACCTGCACGCGATGACGGGCGTTGGCTTGGAATCGGCTGGTGCCCCAAGGCTTGACAAACCATCGCCGGAAAGGATTCTATAAGCCATCACGCCAGAGCGCGTCGTGCGGTCAGCAGACCGGCACGCGCTGATTAACGCCAAGCAAGCAAAGGAGCCGAGCGCAATGGAAACAACCCTGCAGGAGGGGATGGATTTCGAATTTACCTATGAGGTGCCCGCCGACAAGACGGTTCCCCATCTTTATCCGGAATTCGAGGAGGGCTCGGAAATGCCTGACGTTTTCGCCACCGGATACATGGTCGGGCTGTTCGAGTTCGCCTGCATCAAGTTTATCAACACGCATATCGACTGGCCCCGGCAGCAGACGGTGGGGATTCACATCAATGTAAGCCACACGGCGGCCACGCCCCCGGGCTTCACGGTCACGATACGGGGGCGTCTGGAAAAGGTCGACGGGCGTAAACTCAGCTTTGCCCTGGAGGCCCACGACGGGGTCGAGGCCATCTCCAAGGGAGCCCACGATCGCTTCATCATCGATGCCGGTAAATTCAACGCCGGCGTGGAGAAGAAAAAGGCCTCCGCTTGATGTCAATCCGGGTGCGGCCAGGGGCTGTCGCTGGCTTCCTCGACGAAATAGCAGAAGCGGTTCCATTCGAATTCGCGTTCGGAGATGGGGCAGCGCAGCCGGACCTTGCGCTCGCTGAGCCCGACGACCTCCCAGTCCCCGCGCCGGGGCCCGCCTTCGATGTAGATCTTCTGCCCGATTTTGAATGCATAGGGTCTGAAGAGGATGACCGTTTCCGTTGCCATCGGCCCTCCTTTTTACGTTCTTTACGGTTTCAGGTTCCCATCGATTCCATCATATCTTGAAAATTCTCCACCGGCGCGCCGAGGGCGTCCGCCATGCGGTCCATGTAGTTGAAAAGGGCGGTCACGGCCACCGCTTCGAAAATCTCTTCCTGGGTGCACCCCAGGGTTTCCAGCTGACGGATGTCGTCAACCGTCACCTTGTAGGCGTGGCGGGTCGTTTTCTCGGCCAAGCAGAGGAGGCCCCGGGTCTTTTCGTCCACCAGGGGGCAGTTGTCGACATCGTTGATGATTTGCTGCACTTCTTCCCGGGTGAAGCCCTGCGCCATGGCCATGGCGCTGTGCGCGTCCACTCAGTAGGCACAGGCGTTCAGTTTGGAAACATGGGCGGCAATCAGTTCCTTGGTGCCGCGGGGGAGGGCATGATCCTCCACCATCAGACGTTTGACGTAGGTGACGATGGGTTCCAGAAGATCGGGCCGGATGCTTTGGGCCACGAAAACCTTGGGCACCATCATGAACATTTCCTGGAGGGTGGCGTACGTTGCCTCGAGGTCTCCCTGAGCCGCTTCCGGTTCGACGGTTTTGAGATGGTAGGTCATGGGCGCTCCTTTCGTGTGCGTTCACGGGTTGCGGTCCAACTCCTGACATCTGAGACCATAAACATGAAACGCGGAAAGGCGAGACGGGGGGATCGCGGGCTGCCCGCCGGGTTTCCAAGCGCTGGTGTTCATGCTATGACCGCTCGCATGCTTTTGCGGATATTTGCCAACGCCACCATCCTGACCGGCCTGTTTCTACTGGGCCGCATCATCTGCCAGGCGGCCGTCGGCGGCTTGGCGGCGCAATACCCGTCCCTGCCGGCGGGTCCGGCCGCACGCGGGCTCTTGGCGTTGGGTTTGAGCCTGCCGGTTCCCATGCACGTTATTGCCGTGGGCTTGGTCTTGCAGAGGAAATGGCTGAATCGGCGATGGGCCCGGGCCGCCTGGTGGGCGGCCGTCTTTTCCGGCTGCTGGCTGGGGCTAGCCCTCATGGCCCAACTGATACTGCTTTAGCCTGTGTGTCACGCATTCTGTGCGCCCATCCCGGTGAACGCCCGCCCTGACGGGCCCGCGCTGGCCAAAAGGCGGTTTCGTGCTTAGGATTGATTATAATATAAATTTATCTCCGACTTCGTAACTAGTCAGCCCCGCCGATAACATTTTAGTTCCCGGATTTTGCGGATCACGCCCAGATCGCCCGCTGACCTCACCTGAACCAAGGCCTGAAAGGAGAAAATGCATGCTGCAGAAATTCGTCATCTCTCACGACAAGAGCCGAAACCGCTTTGCGATTCGGGAAATGGCCGTCATCGACAAAAACCTGGGCAATAAGGATCCATCGCGACTGCGCGACGAGGACTACGCTTTTCTGTGCGAGGAATCCTACAGCGGGAGCAAGATCAGTGCTTCGATCGACCGCGGCCTGGACGATCTGGTGGCCACGTTGCGCACGCCGAATTTTTTCCCGATCCGGACCTACGCCGTCAAGATCGCGGAATCCGTGATGGCCCTTCACGATTCGGATGACCGTCGACGGACGGCCCTCGTTTTCGACGACCGCGACCTGATGGCCACCGACACCGTTCAGTAGCGCAGGGCCATCGTTGGCATCATCCGGTCCCGTCCGCTTATATCGTCTGTTTGATTTCCCGACCGCGTTTGAAGCTTGGTGCGTCTTCGGCACCAGGATGCGGCCGTCCCGGAATGACCCCAACTCTTCTATTTCCGCATGGGCTGGCTGTCTTCACCCGCAGCATTCAATGCCGGGTGGTGCGCCGCATGGCTTCGGCCCTCAGATCTTGCCGCGCTCGGTGGCCATTTTGATGTAGGTTTCCACCGTATTGCCGGGCGGCACATAACGATCGCCGGCGTCCTTGTGTTTGAGCAGCATGGCGTCGGTGGGGCAGTCGGTGATGCACAGGCCGCAGCCGATGCAGCGATCGAAGTCCACCACGGCGACGTCGTCAACCGCAATCGCGTCCATCTGGCAGCGCGCCACACAAGATTCGCAACCGGTACAGTCCTCGGCGTTCACTTCGGCGTAGTAGTTGGTATGCACGGCCAGGGCCGGCCTGTCCAGCGTGCGCATGTTTTTGAGCACCTGGCAGCAGCAGCCGCAGCACATGCAGATGTTGATCGGCTTCTGTGAGTTGGACGGTTGCAGCACGAGCCCGGCTTCTTCACCGCGCTTGAGAAGACTCAGGGCTTCCTCCTGGGTTATTTCCCGCCCCAGACCGTTTTGCTCGTAGTAATAGGCGCCGCTGCCGAAGGTCAGGCAGGCCTCCAGAGGCTTGTCGCATCCCTGGCCGACCATGGCGTGTTCGCGCCGGCAGATGCAGGGGGCCACGACGATCTTGGACTGTTGGCGAACGATCGCCTCGGCGGCTTCATAAGGGGTGACGCTCATTTCCGCACTGACGCTCTGGGCCACCGGAATGACCCGCAGTTGCTTGGTCTTGCGGTCGGTCCAGCCCTTTTTCATCAGATAGGGAATGTACGCGTTCACATCCCGGATCAGGTCTTCATCCAGGTCGTTGACGTGGTATTCCCAGATGCCGACCACGAACTGGGCCGCCATGTAGGTGTGCTGGCCGTTTTTGGAGTTGCGGAAGATAAGGCCCTTGCGTGACATCGCCTCCAAGGCGGGCGCCAGGGTTTGCGCCTCCCTGCCGAGCCGGGCGGCGATGGCCGCGCACGGTTCGGGCAGCATGCCGAGCCCGGTGGCGATCTCCGCCTCTTCGGAAGTGAACAGGCGCTTTAGGATACGCAGTTCCACCCCGGTTTCGGTAGCCGGATAACCGGCCGGAAGATTGTCCAGATGTTCGGCCAAACGCTGGTATACGTCGGTCATGGGTCCCCCTGTGGCACATGGTTAATGGCGATGAATCTGATCTGATGGCCCTGATAGCACTTGCCTCGGCGCCTGCATAGTGGCATAAATGCCTAAAAGCGTTCCGATCAGGCCATAACGTCAGGTTTCCGGTGTCGGGTGTCAGGAAAGGCGGCCATGGAATGATGCTGACACCTTGAAACCTGAACTCTGAAACCTTCAGGCCAAATTACGGTTTCGGGTGTCAGGAAAGGCCGCCACGGAATGCTGTCGACGCCATGAAACCTGAACACTGCAACCTGAGACCCGCCGGCAGCGCCGACTATGGCCGGCACCTAAGGCCTGATCATTTATCGCCATCCCTGCCGAACAGGAGAAATCATGCCCCGCATCACTTTTTTAGCTTCCGATGGGTGCCTTTTCTCGGGCATTGCCGGTCTGGTCGACGCCCTCGCGATCGCCGACTTGTGGCACCAGGCCATGCGCCAGGGGGATCCCGCCCCTCTGTTCGCGACCGAAATCGTCAGTCTCGACGGACGCCCGGTAAGGGCTCACGGCGGCATCGAAGCCCGCGCCCATGGCCGGTTGGCCGACGTGGGGCCGACCGACTTCATCGTTATCCCGCCGCATCTGCCGATAACCGCGACCCCGCCGGAGGACTGGCGTGCATGGGTGGTCGCGCGCCATCGCCGGGGCACACCGGTAGGGGCCATGTGCACCGGCGTGTTCGCCCTGGCGGAAACCGGCCTGCTGGACGGGCGCCGGGCGACCACCAACTGGCACTTCGCCCGTCTCTTCAGGAAACGTTTTCCGCAGGTCGACCTGAAGCCCGAAATGATGCTCACCGATGACGACGGCCTGATCTGTACCGGTGCGGCGACGGCCTTCTTCAAACTGGCCCTCCATCTCATCGAATCGTTTGGCACCCCGGAGTTGGCCGCGGTGTGCGCCAAGGCACTCCTGGTCGATCCTGCCCAGGACCAACAGTCACCCTACGCCATTCTGGATTTCAGACACGATCACGGCGATGCGGCCGTGGCCGCAGCTCAGGTGTGGCTGGAGGCCAACTACGCCGGCGAGGTCACCATCGACGCCGTGGCCGCTCAGGCGGGCATCAGCCCGCGGCATTTCAAACGGCGTTTCAAGAAGGCCACGGGCGAGACCCCGCTGGGCTACCTGCAGCGGGTACGGATCGAAGCGGCCAAGAAACGTCTCGAAACCACCCGGGAGCCCATGAACACGATCACCTGGAAAATCGGCTACGAGGACAGCTCTTCCTTCCGTCGGCTGTTCAAAAAGTCGACCGGCCTTTCGCCGCGGGCCTACCGGGATAAATTTTCACGGGTGGCAATGCAGGCCTAAGATCGGATGCGGTTGGCATGCCGCCAGGTGCGCCTGCCTCCCGGGGGCGGGACCGGTATCGGGTTGGGGACGGCTTTTGGCAGCACCGGAGAGGGGCGCGTCCAATCGATCCGCCGGGACCGATGGCGGCTGCCGGCAGTGGGTCAACGTTTCTCTTTGAGTTTGCGTTCCATGATGGTTTTGATTTTGTTCAGCTCGCTGGCTTCCATGGTGGTGGCCTTTTGGGCTGTGAGGATTCGTTGCGCTGACCGGGCCAGCGGTGTGGTGCCACGCCATGAGCGCGGGTCAAATTGACCTGAACGGCCCCTTCGGCGACGGCCCGCTGCTTTGGCAGGCGGGCCGCCGCTGAAAGGCGTCGTTGCGGCATGACCGCATCAGCCGGTTTTGGACGCCGCGACTTTTTTCAGCTTGTCGTTGGCCCAGATGGCCACCTCGACCCGGCGGTTCAGCGCACGGCCGGCGGCGGTGTCATTGTCGGCGACCGGTTCGTCCATGCCGAAGCCCCGAACGTCGAGGCGGGTCGAATTCACGTTCTGGGTGACCAGGTAATCGGCCACGGACCGGGCACGGCGCTGGGAGAGCCCCATGTTGTACTCGGCCGAGCCGGTGGAATCGGTGTGGCCGGCCAGCATGATGTTGGTGTCCTCGTACTTGTTGAGGATCGTGGACAGCTGGGCCAGTTCGGATTTGGAGTCATACTTGAGGTCGGCCCGGTCCACGTCGAAGAGGATACCCGAATCAAACGTGATCTTGATACCCTCGCCAATGCGCTCGACTTTGGCCCCGGCAATGTCGCGTTCGATTTCCTCGGCCTGTTTGTCCATGTAGCGGCCGATGAAGGCGCCGGCCACGCCGCCGACGGCGGCGCCGATCAGGAGGCCGGCGGCGGTGCTGCCGGAGGCGGCGCCGATCGCGGCACCGGCGGCCGCACCGGCGCCGGCGCCGATGGCGGCGCCCTTCTGGGTGCGGTTCCAGTCGGCGCAACCCAGGGTTGCGGCCAGAAAGGCGATGACCAGAGACCAAACAAGAATCTTTTTCGTCATGGGGCGTTCTCCTTTGCTAGCAATATCAGAATGACGTTTTCATTGGGGGATGGCATCTGTTTGCGGCCATTTTAGTCGCCGCGGAGGCGTTTATCAACCGTGGCGGCCAATTCCCGAATGGCCGCCACGGTTTCGGTCGTGGACGCATAGCCCGAAATGGTGACCTGGTGAGGCCCGCGCCAGAAGTTCAGATAGTAACTGTCCAGCCGGGCCTCCTGGCCGTAAGCGGCCGCCCGGCCTGAATTTCCCGCCTTCTGGAGGAAAACGGCGCGGGCCGCTTCCGGGCCGCGCATCTCGTAAATTTCGAGGTTCACGTCGAGGCCGTCCGGATTTTGAAAGGCACTGAACACGGCCTGCCGGAATCCCGCCTGGAGATACATCTCGGCCCCCCCGTTGATCACGTTGAACAAGGCCGCGCCGGCCGCAGTCACCGGCGCGCTGGTCGGCCGCCAGCCCTCCGGCGGTGCGGCCAGCGTCGTCAGCCCCGGTTCACGCTCGGCCGCGACGGCGGCCGGGGCGATCATGATGACGAGTGCGGCGCAGAGGATCAAGGCGGCAGGTGGTGCGTGGCTTCGCATGGCGTCGGTACCATCGCTAAAGGGTTATCGCGTTGATCTGCGGTCCGCCGGGGCCCAGGTGCCCCAGGCCGTGCGCGGCGGCCTTGGGGATGGCGAGGACGTCCGCGGGCTGCAGGTCCAGCAGGGTGCAGCCATACGCGTCCATCGCCACCGGGTCGCTGCCGGCGAGCACGACCCCGTGCTTTCTGATCGGACCCGGTCCCCAGGGGCCGTTGGCCGTGATGAAGTCGGTGGCGTCCAGGATGCACAACGTCGGCCGGCGCACGAGATTCAGGTCGGCGATGCATTGGGTCAGATGTTCCAGGTCGGCATACCAGCCCAGTTTCAGGGTGCCCCAGTGAAAATAGCTGTTGGTCGAAAAAGGACACAGGCCCATCATGTTCTTCAACAGGCCGGTGTACTCGACGCCCTTGTGGTGCTTGGCAATGGCCACGTTGATGAAGACGTCGCAGTCCTCAAGGGCGCGGACCACCTTGACGGTTTCCAGGACACGCCCGCCTTTTACGTCGACCCTGACGTGATCGCCGTCCACAAACTGCAGTTCCCGGATCTGGTTTTCGAACTGCGCGTGGCGGCCGGCCCGCTGCCAGTATCCCGCGTGGGGGTCTTTGAGATATCGGATCTCCCCGCAACCGGCTTTGCGGCAAAGGTCGACGACGGCCAGGGTGATGTCCGGGTTGACCGAGGCGCCGAAATTTTTAAAAGGTGAATTGACGAGGAGTCCCACCGAGGCCCCCCGGGGAACGAAGGCCTCGATGCCGCCCAAACGGGCCACGGCGGCCTTGGTGCTGGCGAAATAGTCCCGGCCGGTGGCGGCTGCGATGGCGTGTGTCCCGGCTGCCGCCGGTCGTGGTACCGGACCGCCGGCCACGGCCGCGCCCCAGCGATCGCCCAGCAGAACGGCCGCCGCGGCGGCCAGGGACTGGCGCATGAAGGATCTTCGGGTCAGGGGTTGCATGCTGTTCCTCCTTCTTCCCTGTTACCGCCGGAGGTGTCGTTCGGAGCCGATCAGAAGCGGGAAGGCCATGGGCGCCAGCGTGTTGGCGGTCTATGTCTGGGGGGCTCGGTTGTGGGGGGCTAATATTCTGATCTTAGCCAAAGCCGCGGCGCGCGTCAAATGAGCCGGAAACCCGCTGGCCGGGGAGTGCCCGGCGCGCTCAGCGGCTTGATTTGCCGGGGTGCGTTGGCATCCATCCGCCGGACATGGGACCCAAGCGTTGAATTTTGTCCTGGTCTCTGCCAAACAGGGGATGAACATCCGTCCAGCGGGACGGAATCAAATCCCCAGGACCAAACCTCTCATCCGCAGGAGCCTGCAAGCCGTGACCAAGCGCAGCCATCCGACGACACGAACGTTCCGAATGGGGGCCACCCGGCGCTCCGCCCCAGGCGGCTCTGCCAAGCGGCCCCCGAACGCCTCCCCACCCAAGAGACGGGGCGTGCGTTTGTTCTGGCGCGGCGTTCTGGTCCTGAGTCTGCTGGGTCTGGCGACCAGCGTTGCCCTCGTGCTGCCCTGGCGCTGGCTGTCCCCGCCGTCGACGGCCTTTATGCTGCGCGATCGCCTGACCGGCAGCCACAAGGTCCACCACCGCTGGGTTGCCTGGAAGGATATCGCGCCCCACCTGCCGATTGCGGTGGTGGCGGCGGAGGACCAGAAGTTCCCGCAGCACCGCGGATTCGACTTCGACGCCATCTTTCAGGCCACCCGCGAGCGTCGGGCAAGGATGCGCGGCGCCAGCACGATCACTCAGCAGGTGGCCAAGAACCTCTACCTCTGGCCGGGGCGCAGCCTGGTGCGCAAGGGTCTCGAAGCCTGGTTCACGGTGTTGATCGAAGGCTTCTGGTCCAAGCGGCGTATTCTCGAAATCTACCTGAACGTGGCCGAGTTCGGTCCGGGGATCTACGGGGTCGGCGCCGCCAGCGAGGCTTTTTTCCACCGGCCGCCGTCCGGTCTGAGTCGACGCCAAGCCGCATTGCTGGCGGCCGTGCTGCCAAGCCCCCGGCGAATGTCGGCGGCCCGTCCGTCCGCCTATGTCGACCGGCGGGCAAGGGAAATCGACGCCTGGGTCAGGAAACTGGGTGGACCACGCTACCTTTCCGACCTATAGTGTGGCCCACAGAGTTGAACATGCCCGGACGCGATCCAAATCCGTGAAGCCATCGCCTCCCCTCAACGAAAGGCGCTGACCATGAACCGCAAGACCAAGATCGTGGCGACCATCGGACCGGCTTCCAACACCCGGCCGATGCTCGAAAAACTCGTGGATGCCGGCATGAACGTGGCCCGCCTGAACTTCTCCCACGGATCCTACGAGGAGCATGTGGAGGTCATCCGGGCGATCCGGTCGATTTCCCGCACGCTGAGCCGGCCGATCGGTATTCTGCTCGATCTCCAGGGCCCCAAGATCCGGGTGGGCAAACTCGAAGGCGGCGAGCCCGTGCGGCTCAAACGCAACCAGCCTTTCGCCATCACCAACCGCGACGTGGTCGGCACCGCTGAAATGGTTTCCACCACCTACCGTGAACTGGTCTCCGACGTGCGCCCGGGCGATACCATCCTTCTGGATGACGGCCTGATTCGCCTGCAGGTGGATAAGGTCCGGCCGCGAACGGTGGATTGCCGGGTGGTCAACGGCGGTTGGCTCAAGGAGAAAAAAGGCATCAATCTCCCGGGGGTCAACGTGTCGGCCCCTTCGCTGACGGAAAAGGACCGCCGCGACGTCAACTTCGGCATCAAGAACGGCGTGGATTTTTTCGCTCTGTCGTTCGTGCGCGCGGCCGACGATCTCCGGCAGATCAAAGCGATTCTGAACAAGCAGGGGGCGGCCACCCCGGTGGTCGCCAAGATTGAAAAACCCGAGGCGGTCGACAACCTGGACGCCATTCTCGAGGTCGCCGACGGTATCATGGTGGCCCGCGGCGATCTGGGCGTCGAACTGCGTCCCGAACAGGTGCCGACCATCCAGAAACGCATCATCCAGGCCGCCACCAGCCGCAACCGGCCGGTGATCACGGCCACCCAGATGCTCGAGACCATGAGCACCAATCCAATCCCCACCCGGGCGGAAGCCTCGGACGTGGCCAATGCCATCATCGACGGCACCGACGCCGTCATGCTCTCGGGCGAAACCGCTTCCGGGCGCTACCCGATCAAGGCCGTGCGCATGATGGACCGTATCGCCCGCGAGGCCGAAAGCTCGCCCTTCATGCGCTACAACATTCCTTACGACCGGGATCCGGGCGATCTGGTGACCCACGCCGTGTCCCAGTCCGCGGTGAACATCCTGCACGAAATCGACGGCCGTTGTATCGTGGCCTTCTCGGCTTCCGGCAAAACCTCCAAACAGATCTCCAAGCAGCGCCCGGCCGAGCCGGTCTACGCCTTCACCTCCAACAAGGCCATCTACAACCGCCAGTCCATCCTCTGGGGCGTCACCCCCAAGTACATCCCGGACATCAAAGACGCCCAACGCCTGATCGCCGGCAGCGAAAACCTCCTGCTGGAGAAGAACCTCGTCGCCAAGGGCGATCGGATCGTGCTCGTCATCGGCATGGGGCTGAAGGAGGGCTCCACCAACGTCATCAAGATTCACCGCGTGGGGTATGAAGACTGAGGATTGATTTTAACGAGGCCCCCTCGGGGGGCACCGGATACCTTCCACCCTGTGCGAGGAGACACACGACGCGCCAAACCCGACCATGAGGTGAGACCATGCCCGACAACGCGGATTCAACGTCAAACAACCGGCGCCGGCAAATCGTGGACGAGGCGCGCCGCATACGCGAACAGCGCGAAAAGACCTACCGCGAGCAAGCCCTCCGACGCTTTCCCTGGATTTGCGCCCGCTGCGGACGGGAATTCAGCGGGAAAAAGCTGCGGGAGCTGACCGTGCACCACAAGGATCACGACCACGACAACAACCCGCCGGACGGCAGCAACTGGGAATTGCTGTGCATCTACTGCCACGAAAACGAGCACGCGCGCCACGCAACGGCCGCCGCCTACGGCGAGGCCCGCCCTGACGAACCCGAACCGTCATCGATCGGCAACCACCCGTTTGCCGGCCTGGCCGACCTCCTGAAGGCCAACAAGCCGTAGACGGCTGCGTTGGCAAGCCAACCGCCAGGTACGATTATCGCCACCAGCGGGCATCCGCCCCCCCGGTTCGGGACAAGTTCAACAGCGCTGCCAACGCGGGCCCCGGGCGCAGCCCCGCACCGTTCGAAGGATTGAAACCCAATCCCGCGCCCCATCGCCGCCCTGACGTTTTTCCCCAACCGGATTGACAAGAAGCCCATTCAGGGGTATCGACCCCGGCGACAGCCTCGTGCTCCGGAAAGATGATCGCATGGCATCCAAAACCAACCTGCGGGTCGTCATGGCCCTGACCCTGGTGCATTTCACCGGTGATTTCTACAGCGCCTTCACCACGCCGTTGTTTCCGGTATTCGTAGAGAAGATGGGCCTGTCGCTCACCCAGGTGGGCGTGATCGCCGGTCTCAATCGTTTTCTGGCCTTCGTCGTTCAGCCGACGGCCGGTTATTGGGCCGACCGCTACCCTTCCCGCATCTTTTCGATTGGCGGACTATTGCTGGCCGTGATTTTCATCCCGCTGTGCGGCTGGGCCACCGGGTTCTGGAGCCTTTTGACGGTGATCGCGCTGGGGTCGGTGGGCTCCTCGCTTTTCCATCCGGCGGTGACCGGCATGGTGCCGGCCTATGCCGGTCACCGGGCCGGCCTGTCCATGTCCATCTTCAACACCGGCGGCACCCTGGCCTTCGGCATCGGGCCGATTTTCATTACCTGGTATGCGGCCCGTTTCGGGCTTGGCGCCGTGCCCCTGACCATGGTATTCGGATTGGCGGTCGCGCTGTATCTGTATCTGACGCTGCCGCCGCCGATGGCCGCGCCGCTTGCAGGGGGCTTTTGGGCCACCGTTCGCGAAAGCCTGGGGCCGGCCTGGCGGGCGATCGCCCTGATTTGGCTGGTCATGGTGCTGCGCGCTCTGACGGGGCAGTCGTTTTTGACCTTCATGCCGCTGCTCTTCGTCCAGGAGGGCTACTCGCTGGTGACGGCCGGGGGGATATTCGCGCTGTTTACCGTGGCCGGTACGTTCAGCGGCCTTCTGGCCGGCAGCCTCTCGGATCGCATCGGGCCCAAACCCGTTTTTCTTTTTACCCACGGGCTGATGACGCCCGTTTTGTTGATCTTCCTTCAGTTGGAGGGTCGCTGGGTATACCCGGGCGCGCTGCTGGCGGGCGGCTTTGTACTGGCCACCCTGCCGCTGGGCGTGGTCATGGCCCAAGCCCTGGCGCCCCGCGGGCGCTCCATGGTGGCCAGCCTGATGATGGGATTCGCATTCGGCCTGGGGGGACTGGCCGCGCCCCTGATCGGACGGCTGGCCGACATCTATTCGATTCGCGTGGTGCTGACCGGGGCGGCCTTGCTGCCGCTGGCGACCGTGGTCCTGATCGCCTGTTTTCCTAAGGTGACGACCCGGGAGGCGTCCTGAATCAGCGCGCCGAGGAAGAAATGAGCCTTGAAATCTGGTTGACCTACATCATCGCCGCCGAGATCATCCTGGTCATTCCCGGCCCCACCATCATCCTGGTGGTCAGCCAGGCGATTGCCCACGGACGCCGCGCGGTCATACCGCTCGCCGCCGGCGTCACCTGCGGCGACGCCACGGCCATGATCTTCTCCCTGCTGGGGCTGGGTACGATCATGGCGGCCTCGGCGGCTCTCTTCACCCTCACCAAGTGGGTGGGGGCCGTCTATCTGATCTATCTCGGGATTAAAACCTGGCGCACCCGCACGGATAACGGGGGCTGGAAGGAAGCGGGGTTTGCCGGGGCCAACGGCGCCCTGTTTCGCAGCGCCTATGTGGTCACGGCGCTCAACCCGAAGAGCATCGCCTTTTTCGTGGCGTTTCTGCCGCAGTTCGTCGATCCGCGGGGCGCTTATCTGACCCAGTTGACTATTCTGGGCGCCACCTTTCTGGTGCTGGCCCTGGTCAACGCGGCGCTCTACGCTTTCTTTGCGGGCGCCTTGCGCGACACGCTTAAACGCCCCGCCGCCCGCCGCTGGATCAATCGTTGCGGCGGAAGCGCCCTCGTGGGCGCCGGCCTGATGACGGCGGCCATGCATCGGACGGGCTGAAAACTGGCAAGATCCTGCCTGGTGGGATGCCTGCGGCCGCCCCCGTGAAAACCAGGGGCGGCGCTGACCGGCCGCCGCCTGTCGGGGCGATGCGTTAGCCAAAGGAGCGCCGGAAGAGATCCTCGATGGCCTGGCGGCCCTCCGCGCTCAGGTGGCGGGTTCCGGTGCCCACGAAAGTTTTGTCCGCAATCACCGGTTCGCTCGCAACCCAGCTTTTATTCTCCCACGCAAACCAGGCCTTGCGCTCCTGGTCGTAGACGCTGAGGGGGCGGTTGAAAAGCTTGGCCAGTTCGACCGCCCAACCGGTGCCGCCCTTGACGGTCTCGTCCGGCTGGATCCAGCCCACCGCGAAAACGTGGTAGCCTTTGTTGACCATGTGAAAAATGGTCTGGAGCACCCGGCGGATTTTGTCCGCCCGGGCATAGGTGCGGTTCATGTGCAGAGAGACGATTTCCATACTGATGTCGCCCTTCTTGAGTTCGTCGGCGTCCAGCACGACGCATCCGCGGTTGCGCTCCGGCTTTTGGCCTTCGAATGAAAAGTTGACTTCGTCGAGGCCCCACTTCTCGGCCTGCCGGCCGAATTCGGCCTCGGTGCCGCGGTGGCCGCCGCTGTAAAGGGTGAACTGACTTGGGGTCGTCATTTGGTTTTCCTTTCGATGGTGATTTGTCGTTGGGACAAGCAAAAGGCCCCGCGCGCTTCCAGTTCCGAAACGTTAACCGTTTCAGCCATTATCGCTAGGTTGTGGTGAGAACCAGCGCGAAATGGGCCACAGACAAAAAAAATCAGGATATTAACGGCGATTATCTGTCTGTCAACCAACTGGCGGCCTTCAACGACCTGGAGCGTTTCTGGCTGGAGTCCATCGCCTGGTGCTCGGCGCTTTCCCGCGACGTTGAAAAACTCCTGATTGAGAAACGCGGCCATATCGCCGTGGTGGTAGACGAATATGGCGGTACCGCCGGTATCCTCACCATGGAAGACGTGGTCGAAACATTATTGGGTCGGAAGATCGTGGACAGATTCGACCGCACCGCCGACATGCAGCAATTGGCGCGGAGGGACGACGCTATTCAATCGAGGTCTAATATTTTCGGATGTAAACCGATACCTCGATCCCATCAGGGAACGACCCACACGGCGCAATCGGTGGCCTTGTTGATGACGTGCTGGGCAACGCTGCCCATGAAATAGTTGCGGCTGCCGCCGCTGCGTCCCATAATCACCGTCTGGTAGCGGCCGGTTTCCATTTCCTTCACGATTTGGCTGCCGACAGAGCTCAATCCCGCGCTTGTCTTGATGTCGAACTGGCTCTCCTCGATCCCGGCTTCGGCCAGTCTGGTCCTGGCCTGACCGAAGAAGTTGTCGATGCAAAGGCGATCCCCCGTTGCCACCAGGTCTTCCAGCGGCGCGGCTTCGGCATTGTCGAAATCAATGGCGCAGAATTGGCGCAGTTTGGGTCGGACATGGAAAAAGACCGGACGGAGATCCTGCCTGTCGGCGAGGATGAAGGCCAGATGATCGACGGCCCGCAGCGAATGCTGGGAGCCATCCACCGGAACCAGGATGTGGCCCGGTGCCGGTTGACCATCGACCATCCAGACCGGAAGCACGCGGGACTGCTGGATGATGTTGTTGGAGACGCTGCCGAAGAGCATGTCCTGCCATCCGGACATGCCGCGGCGTCCGAGAACGATGGCATCGGCTTGGTCGCGCGTGGCGAAATCCAGGATGTCTTTGGCCGTCCCCTGGTCGTTTGGCAGCGTATTCACCGCAATGCGCTTTTCGGCAATACCGCTTTGTTTCAGCGCATCGGCGAGGGTGGCAAGGATTTGGTGGGAATGTGCCGTGTTCTCCTTGAACAGCTGGTCGAGCTTGCGCCGGGCGGATGCCTTCCGCCTGGCCTCCTCGACGAGAAAATCCGACAGCGGGGGTTGAATATTGAGCAGGTTGAAATGAACCCGCTCGTCAGAGGCGAAAAATCTGCCGGCATACTCGGCAGCGAGTCGGGAATGGCGTGAATCGTCTACTGCTATGAGCAGGCTGCGTTCCATGGCTGACCCTTTCTGGATGGGCTTGGGTTCGTGTTGCGCTGGGCGGATCTCCCCCGAGGGTCGACCCCGACCCTGCCTCGTTGCGCGGTTTTCGCCGGGAGATCGACGCAATCCTCAGGGGGGATCGCGCACCGCGAAGTGTAAACCTGACATTGCAAATCTGTGGCCCCGGACCATGGATGTAAAGGCCGGGGGACGGGCAGGCTCCGATCCGGAGGCAACGGCGCGGTTGTGGCTTGCGCAGATCGCCCCGATCACTATGTTGAAGCAGACAGGCAGTCGGAATGAAATGTGAAACCAATAAAGGGGAGTTGCATGCAGCGATTCCGCAATTTGTTGATGGTTTACAGCGACGCGGCGAACCACAGACCGGCCATGGCGCACGTCATCGCCCTGGCCGGTCAAACCGGTGCCAAACTGTCGTTCGTGGATGTCCTCGAGGACCTGCACCTCGAAACGAGCGCTGTGCATGCGGCCCTGCCGGGCGATCTCCTTGAACTGCGGCGCGACGAAATCGCTCATCATATTCAAGCCCTGGGAGCCGACCTCGATCGGGTGGCCATTAAAATATTGGTCGGCAACGCGCCCGTTGCGATCATTCAGGAAGTGCTGCGCGGCGGGCATGATTTGGTGATCAAGACCGCCCAGGGCCCGGATACAGGTTTGGGGGGCCGTCTTTTCGGAAGCACCGCCATCAAGCTGATGCGTAAATGTCCTGTCCCCGTGTGGGCCTTCAGACCCGCACCGCAGATTCGTTTTCCCCGCGTACTGGCTGCCGTGGGCCCCCCCCCGGAAGCGTCTGTGGGCGACCAATTGAATGCGGAAATCATCTCCCTGGCGGCCGCTTTTGCCCGTGCGGCTGACGGCCGTCTCGACGTGCTTCACTGCTGGCGGTTGCCCGGCGAATCACTGCTCACCGGTGGTCGTACCCGCGTGGCAACTTCCGTTTTGGAATCGATGCGCGATCAGGCGGAGACGAGGGCCCGCGATTACCTCGCCAAGTGCATGCGCCACATAACCTTGTCGGGCGCGACCAGCCGCTCGCATCTGATGCGTGGGCGCGTCGGGCCGATTCTATCGAGGTTTATCGCGTCGGAAGGCATCGATTTGGTGGTCATGGGATCGCTTGCCCGAACAGGGATCAGCGGCCTTTTCGCCGGTAGTACGGCCGAGCATATATTTCAAACGGCCGATTGTGCGGTCATGGCGGTTAAACCCCCGGGTTTCCGATCGCCCGTGACTTTGACGACGGGCAGCTGAGATTTTTGCACGCCGTTTCCCGCCTCAGTTATTGATCGCCGCCTGAATCCGCATGTACTCACCCAAGTTGTCCATCGTTACCAGTCCAACGACGTTATCGGCCTGCATGACCGGCAATGTATGGCAGTTGCAGTCACGGAGTTTGGAAAAGGCCGATTCGAGCATCTCGCCACCGTCGACCTCGGCATAGGCGGTCTGGATGGTTGTCGCGACCGTTGGATGCTTGTCTTTTTCCGCGAGGGCTTTCAGCAAATCGGTCTGCGTGAGAATTCCCACGAGACGTCCACCGTCAACCACGGGGAAGTCTTTTTGCGATCCGGACAGCGTCAGCGCGACGGCCCTGTCTAAACTGTCGTTGATGTTCAGCGTTCGGAAATCGCTGATCATGGCCTGCTGCACGGGGATGCCGCCAATGGCCGACTTGAGCTGCGCCATGCTTGCCTCCTGGGCCGCGCCGATCCAGACGAAAAGGGCGATGAAAAGCAGAAACGGATTGTAGAGCAGCCCGATGAAGCCGAAGACCACGGCGATACCCTGCCCGATGGCGGCAGCGGTCTGGGTGGCCCGGCTGTAGTCCTGGCGCGTTGCCAGCAGGGCGCGCAGGACGCGACCGCCGTCCATGGGGAACGCCGGAATGAGATTGAAGACGACCAGAAAGAGATTCACGGCCATGAGACGTTCCAGGAATGGTCCTGTCGTCAAGGTCAAGGTTTGCAATGGTTCAAACGTTGCCGTGACATAAAGCCATATAAAAAGCCCGGCGGCGATCACGATGTTGACAGCCGGTCCGGCCAGTGCGACCCACAGTTCCTGGACCGGCTGGGTCGGTATGCGTTCAAGACGCGCCAGACCGCCGATCGGCAAGAGAATGATGTCTCGCGTCCTGACCCCATACCGCCGGGCGGTCAGGGCGTGACCGAATTCGTGCAGAACTACGCATAAAAAAATGGCCAGAATGAAGGCCACGCCCGTTGCTGCTGCGGCAACGTTCTGCTCCTGGCGCCAGTTGGCGAAAGCAACCCAGCTGATGAGCAGCACGAAAGTAAAATGCATATACACATCAATACCCAGGTAGCGTCCGATTTTGATGGACCATCTCATTGGGCCGATCTCCTTTTGCGATCGAAGGTTTTAATTCGACGAAGCCAATGTAGGCGCGGCATTTAGATGATATCCCCCCTAAAGGGCATTCTGCTGCGCCTCGACCTGGCGGTGCATTTCGGCAACCAACTCGGGCGCCAGATTGAGGCGCGCCGCCAGCATGGCCAGATAGGACTTCTCGGCGACGGTGTCGACATCGACGGCTAAAAGCGAGGCCACGTAAATTTCAGCCGCAATTTCAGGACTGGTCGCGCTGGCGATGATGGTGTCCATGTCCACCGGCTGCCCCATCTCCCCGATCAGTAGCGCCTTTTCGTCCGGTGCCAGCCCCAGCGCCTCGATACGTTGGTATATCGCCTGGCTCTCTTGGGCATCCAGGCGGCCGTCGGACCGCGCGGCGGCGATCATGGCGCGTACGAGGGTTAGCCCCAGTTTTTCGATTCCGGCGGCGTCATTCGCGGTGGGGAGAAAGGCCGATCCTTCAGGGGGCGGCGCCAGGTTGGCTTCCGCAGGCCCGGAAACGCCGTTTGCCTGCTTCGGGCTGCCGTCGCTGTAGCGCTGGTAGGCGGCGTAGGCCAGCGCGCCGACCGCGGCGATGCCACCCATCTTAAGCGTTTGCTTACCCAGCTTGCGGCCGGATTTGGTCGTCAAGAGATTGCTGGCCAGCCCACCGGCCAGCCCTCCGGCAAATCCTCCGGCGGCGCCGCTACCCAGCAGTTTGCCAAGGACTTGATTGATATCGCTCATTGCATTCGCTCCCTGTTTTAAATGAAAATGATTGGATCATTGTCGTCATTTAAGGAAATCAACTGATTGCCGCGTCCATACATGCCACTTTGTTTGTTACGACGCTCATCACACATTTTTTTATACCCTATTCTCGAAAATCGAGTGGTTTTGGTCAAAGAACAACAGTTTCAATAATTGAAAAATAATAGGGTCGAACCCCCGGTGTGCAAGCTTCTTAACCAAATCATCATCTGGTCCGTGCAGTCCGTATTGACATGCCGGACTTCGGTCTAATCATAGTAACGTTAAGGGTTTACATAAAAACATGTACTTCTCGACAAACCAATAAAAATATACCTTTTCGATAGGAGACCACCATGAGCGAGACTACCAAATACCTATTATCCGCAGCTATCGTCTTGGCCGTCGTAGCCTACCCCGTGGCCCGGGTCGTCGGCTTTACCTCGGATGTCATACGCATGCTCTAAGGCGTCTAATGATCCTGCCTAAGGAGACTTCGCATAACAAATTGAAAAAGGCATTTTTTATGCACGCAACGATAGAGCGACCGGGCCGTGCCCTGTGATCATCAAATAGGACGTGGTCCGGTCGCTTCGTTTCCAAGCGTCGCCTGACGCCGTTAACCATCCACTTTACGCGCGCATGCCGCGCAGTTCGGAAATTCGGGGCGCTGTCTGAACGCGGTCCATATGGGGCGAACCTCAGCCTTCATAATGCTGCAAAGATTTTGCGGATGGGGTTACTTTTTTTGATCTTCCCAGATAACTCTCTAAATCGGAGCGCGTGCGCATTGCACCCTCGTTGCGAGACGCCTCCCGTAATCTGATGCGATGCGCAGATCGCAGAGGCCAAATGGAAAAAGAACTCGGATCGGAGTATGCATCTCCCCAGGATGCCAGCTTCGTCGTCAAATACGTGGCCAGGTGTTTCTGCAAGGCGGTTCGACTTGAAGTCTGTGCGGACCCCGTCGATGCCAAAATTTGCCATTGTCTGACATGCCAGAGACTGCATGGGGCCCCGATGCAATGGGCCGCGATCTTCCACAAGCACGATGTCAGGATAATCCGTGGGACCGATTGCCTGAAATTCTATAACAGCGAACAAAATATCCATGCCCGAACGCTTCCCTGCAAGGTGCGTTGTAGTGCCTGCGGAACGCCCATCGCCGATGAGGGGCGTCGGATGTGGCTCGCCTTCCCGACGCTCTTTGATTTTGGCTGGCCGCCAAAGGTGCCGCAAGCGTTCAGGCCCACCTGCCACATTTTCTATGGATCCCGATCTGTCGCTATCGATGACGACCTCCCCAAGTGGTCGGGCCATAAGAATCACTCCGAGCGAATTGGGTGAGACGTCCCATCCTTTTAAAGCTGAACAGGCGGCGCATTCAGGCGCGGCGTTACGCTACGGCCGACGGCATCATTGGGCCAGCCGGCGATAGCGGACCATGATCGGAAGATCGTTTGATTTCGCGCGGCGGTTTAAATGACGCCCCTCCCACTTTTATCTTCTGGCCAGTTGACGCTTGGTGAGCGATTCGAATATGATCGCCTTTCGTCTATGGCCGATGCGCCGGTTTTAGCGGGCCATAGACAGCTTCCCCCTTCGAACACCTTTTCCACCTCCGAACATGACGCAGGGGCCCCGCAAGACCGGCCGTATTGGTTGGGCTGAAACGACAATGTGCGGCGGCAACGATTTGGAGGCATTGATCCGTATCGCGCCCCAACGTCGGGAGTCAAAGATCGTGGGGCTGCCAACCATGAAGCCAATGCAACACAAGCCGTTGAAAACGATTCGCGCTCTGGCCCTTTTTTTGTTGGTGGCGGCCTGTGGAGACGGTACGACACTGCCGCCAAACACATTCCCGGGAGAAGCGTGGTCGATTTCCACACCCGAGGCCCAGGGCATGCGCTCGGGTGTCCTGGCGGATATGCTTGCACACGTCGAGGACCGAAGCTTCCACATCGACAGCATCTTGATCGTGCGCAATGCGCACGTGATCCTGGATGCCTATTTCTCCCCTTTCAAACCAGGGGAAAAGCACATCATCCACTCCTGCACCAAGAGCGTCATGTCCGCCCTTATCGGCATTGCGATCGACAAAGGCTACATTCAAGGTGTCCACCAGCCTGTAACGGATTTCTTCCCGGATGTGACCTTGGCCAACATGGATGCGCGCAAGGCATCGATGACACTTGAAAACCTGCTGACGATGACGTCCGGTTTAGAGTGCCGCGATTCCTATCTGTACCGCTGGAAGGGGTTGATCGAGATGCGCGCCGCCGCCGACTGGGGGCAGTATGTCCTGGATCTGCCGATGGTCGAGGCGCCGGGCGAGCGGTTCGAATACTGCAACGGGGTGTCCTACCTGCTGTCGGTGATCATCCAGAACGCGACCCGGATGCGCACCCTGGCGTTTGCCCGCCAGCATTTGTTCGCGCCGCTGGGCATTGAGGACGTCGGCTGGGACACCAGTCCCCAGGGTATCGATATCGGGTGGGGCGAAATGCGGCTGCGCCCTCATGACATGGCCCGGTTCGGATGGCTGTACCTCAACCAAGGGCGCTGGGAAGACAAGCAGGTCGTAACCCCGGCCTGGGTGGCCGCCTCCACCCGCGGTCATGTCGATGCCACCCTGTTCGATCGCTACGGGTATCAATGGTGGGTCGACGATGCCGGCTATTACGCGGCCGTGGGCTTCAAAGGCCAGCGCATTTTCGTCGTGCCGGATAAGAACATGGTGGTTGTCTTTACGGGCGATCTGACCGGCAAGGAAAGCCTGACGCCCCACAAGTTGCTCGAAGCGTTTATCATCCCGGCCGCCGCTTCATCCCAAGCCCTGCCTTCCAGCGCGGACGACCAGGCTCGACTGGCCCAACGGGTCAACGACGCGGCCCAAGCGCCGACAGAGGGGTATATATGGGTTTCAAAGGCGGAGGGGATTGCCAAAGATGGCGTCTTTACGCGCACGGCTTCGCCGGCATTTTCGTTTACCTACCCATTCGGCAGCAGGAAGTCAGGCCTCGACTATCCCGGCCAGATCATGCGCATGAAAACCTTAAGCGACTTCTATTTCACCGCGTTTGTCGGTGATATCCCCACGGGAACGGCTTTGGAAGACTTCGGCCCCGGCGCCTATGCCAGAGCGCTTGAAGCGTTCGGGACGAACATCGAGGTCACATCCAACAGGGAAGTCACCCTCAATTGCGGCACGCGCGCTTACCGTACGGATATCAAATGGAAGGCGGGTGATTTCTGGCCGATTACAACGCTCGTGGTGAGCGCCTACAGAGACGACAAGGTCGTGTGCGTGTCCGCGCATCCCTGGCACAGCCCCTACAATGCCGTGCCCATAGTGGAGAGTTTGAAATTCAACTAAGCGGCGATCATCGATTCGCCCGGGATGCTGTTTAGCGGTCGGTCTGTCATTTTGTCGACCAGGGTCTCGACGACGGCCCAGGTCGCACCTTTCCCTACTTCATGGGAAAAAGCCTGAAGCGGGCCCGGAGAACGCTTCCTGGCCATCTTGCCTTCATGCGGTTAATCCCCCGTCACAGATGATGCTGGCGCCTGTTGTGTAGGAGGATGCTTCCGAAACCAGATAGAGAACGGCCGCGGCCATTTCCGCGGGCTGCGCCGCCCGCTTCATGGGGATGGTGCTGAGCACCCCGTCATCTTCGGCGAGCACCCCGGCCAATTTGGTGGCGGTCAATCCCGGAAGCAGGGCGTTGACGCGAATATTGTCGTCCACCAGTTCCTTGGCATAGCTTCTGGTCATGGACACCAGCCCGGCCTTGGTGATGGCGTAGATACCCTGGAAGGTCATGGGTGTCACCGCATTGACCGAGGACACGTTGACGATGGCGCCGCCGCCGGAGGCCTTCATCAACCGGGCGGCGTGCTGGATCATGAAAAACGGTCCCTTGAGGTTGACCTCGAAGGTCTTGTCCCAGGCCGGTTCCCGGGCGTCGATCATCGGCCCGAAATAGGGATTCGTGGCGGCGTTGTTGATCAGAATGTCCAGCCGTCCGAATTTTTTCCCGATGGTTTCAAAAAGCCCTTCGATTTGATCGGGGTAGCCCATGTGACAGGCGCAGGCCTCGGCCTTTCCACCGTCGGCCACGATGGTGTCCGCCACGTTTTCAAGGCTTTCGGCCTTGCGGCTTACCAGGATACAGTGCGCGCCATATTCCGCCAGGGTTTTGGCGATCGCTTCGCCGATGCCTCGGCTGGCGCCCGTGATCAAGGCGATTTTTCCCGCGAGTGAAAAGTCGATCATGCGGTTTCCTCTCCCCGTTTATTCGACCAGGAGCCTTGTTGCCGGAAAATGGCCCCGTCCGTCGGATAGGCCCAGCAGTCGGTCGATCGTCCGGCGTCTCCCCGCTAGCGTTTTTGCGAACCCCACTTAAGGCGCCCAACAGGACGGCCGCCAGGACTCGTTAAATGAATGGTTGGTGCTTACGGCTATTTCCCCCCAAAGGCTTCCTCGGCGATGGCGGTGACGGCGTCATCGTCGGTGAGAATCGCCGCCATCCTGCCCAGCGTTACGGGAAGCTGGGTGTTGATGAAGTACTGGGCGCTCTTGAGCTGCCCGTCGTAGAAGGCGCGGTCCTTCTTCTTGACGCCGGCGGCGATCTTCTGCTGGGCGATTGTCGCCCGCCACAGGAGCATCCAGGCCATGACCGTATCGCCGGTGACTTCCATGAACGGGCAGGCAAAGGCGAAGGCCACGGGCATTTGTTCGGACCGGAGGCTGCCGGCCATGTGTTCGGCCACGGCCTTCAACTGCCTGGTTGCATCCTTCACCCGGACGGCCAGGTCGTTCAGATCGGGAATCCTGCTGGCTTCTTCCACCGTCCGCCCGATTTCCACCAGCAGGCTGCGGAAAGGCTCGCCCCCGCCAAGCGCCAGTTTCCGCCCGATCAGATCCATGGCCTGGATGCCGTTGGTGCCCTCGTAGATCTGGGTGATCTTGCAGTCGCGCAGCAGCTGCTCCTGGGGATATTCCCGGGTGTAGCCGTAGCCGCCGAAGACCTGGAGGCCGTGGTTGCAGATCTCGTAGGATTTATCGGTGACATAGCCCTTGGCGATGGGAATCAGAAGATCGATCAGCCCCTGGTAGCGGGCCTGCGACGCGGTGCCGTGGTGGACACGGGCCAGGTCTTCACAGAAGGCCACATATAAAAGGAGGCTGCGCATGCCCTCGGTGTAGGCTTTCATGGTCAGGAGCATACGGCGTACGTCCGGGTGCTGGATAATGGCCACCGGCGCCGCGCCGCCGCTCAGCGGCCGGCCCTGGATGCGCTCGCGGGCATAGTTCAGCGCATTGAGGAATGAGGCCGAAGCGCACCCGAAGCCCTGCATGCCCACACCCAGGCGCGCCTCGTTCATCATGACGAACATGGCGGCCATGCCCTTGTTCTCTTCCCCCAGCAGAAGCCCCCGGCATTGCCCCTTGCTTCCCAGCGTCATGGAGCAGGTGGCGCTGCCGTGGATGCCCATTTTTTCTTCCAGACCGGTGCAGACGATGTCGTTGCGCGCCCCCGGACGGCCGTCGTCCGCGACCCAGTATTTGGGCACCAGGAAGAGCGAGATGCCGCGGGTGCCTTCGGGCGCCCCTTCGATCCGGGCCAGGACCGGGTGGATGATGTTTTCCACCAGGTCGTTTTCCCCGCAGGTGATGAAAATCTTGTTGCCGGTGAGCGCATAGGTGCCGTCCTCGTTCCTGCGGGCCGTGGTGGTCAGCGCGCCAACGTCGGAGCCGGCTTCGGGCTCGGTCAGCAGCATGGTGCCGCCCCATTGGCCGGCATACATCTTTTCCAGGAAAAGCTTTTTCTGCTGATCCGTCCCGAATACCTCCACGAGCTTGCCGGCCCCGTGGGTCAGGGTGGCGTAGGTCATGAAGGGGTAGTTGGCCCCGTAGAAGTAGTTGTTGGCCGCCTGGGCCACGACCTGGGGCATCTCCTGCCCGCCCCAGCGGGCATCGTCGCACATGGCGATCCATTCCCCTTCGCAAAGCAGACCGTAGGCCCGGTGAAAGGCTTCCGGCACGTTTACCCGGCCGTCTTCAAGCCGGCAGCCTTCCTCGTCGCCGACCTTGTGCAGCGGCAGAAGCTCCTTGAGGGCCAGTTGGCGCGCCTCGGAAACGATCAGATCCACGGTCTTACGGTTGAATTCGGCAAAGGCTTCATGCCGGCTGAGGGACGCCACCTGAAGCTGTTCGTGCAGGACAAAGTCGATATCCCGGCGATCGGCGATCTGTTGGGCCATTTATTCCTCCTGGGATGAAGCATTAAAGGGGCTGTGGAACCTTTTGTCGCCGTCGCGGCATGGCGCTGATCCCGCGATCATGATCGGCGGCCTGGCGTTCGAAATCGTGTTTGACTTCGGGATGCGGCAGCACCATGAAGCGCTCTGCAACCAGGAACAGAAAAGCGCCTGTGGCGTTTCCAGCCCCCCCAATATCAGGACGTCGGCATCGGCGCAATAGAAGCCCATCCGCCCGGGTATGTTCGTGGTCCGCTTGACTTGAAGGCGCCTTGGGCCTAAGCTTTTTTCATCCGCTTGGATGACGGCGAACGGCCATCGACGCGATCAATCGCCGGCCGCGTCCGGCGGCGGCGCGATTGACGCCTTTTTCAGACGTTTAAAGGCCACACCCCATGACACCGATTCGAGTGCCACATCCATTTCGAACCTGGTCGTTGATCGGTCTGTTGCTCCTGGCAGGCGCAGCAAGCGGCTGCATGAAATCCGCACCCGCCCAGGCTCCGGCATCCCCCGTTGCTGGTCCCTGCGAAGGATACAGCGAGCTGCAAGATCAACACCGGGCCGTCCAGAAAACGCTCGCGCGCCAGCGCCTCAAACTGCGCGCCATGGAAGCCGAGTTCAACCGGACGCAGCTGAAGCTGCTCGAGGAAAGCGCGGGCAAAGTGGCCCTGCAAAAGCGCCTCGCCGCCCAGGACAAGATGCTGGACGAGGCCGTCCAGGAGGTGGTGCGGGCCAAAGCCAAGCTG
>JASJBQ010000063.1 GCA_030066455.1 Desulfobacterales bacterium | reverse complement strand
ATCGGAAGGAAGATGCCTTAATAGTTGTAACCGCAATCGATTCGAACGCTCTAAATCAATGGCAGGCACCCTGATGCTGCCTGCCAACACCATCTGAAAGGATTTGCCCCATGGTTGATGCGCTACAGGAAGTTTCGGATCAGGATTTCGAAGAGATCGTTCTGCAATCGGACGTGCCCGTCCTGGTGGATTTCTGGGCCCCCTGGTGCGGGCCGTGCAAGGCCATTGGCCCGATGGTCGACCAGTTGGCCACGCAATACGAGGGCCGCATCCGGGTCGCCAAAATGAATGTGGACGACAACACCGCCACCCCGGCGCACTTCGGTATCAAATCAGTTCCCACCATCATGTTGTTCAAGGACGGCAGCCTCTTCGAACAGATGGCCGGCATGATCGCGCGCCCCGCCCTGGAAAAGGCGATCGAAAGGCTGCTCGAGGGTGCCGCCCCGGCCTCGCCCTTCGTGGTCCAGTGACATGATGGCGACCGCCAACGACGATCCGCAATCGCTGCCGTGCGCCAAATACGACCGCTACCAGGACAGCCGCGACGCCCGCTGCAGCGACCCGCAACTGTACTGCAAGCACCGCGCGTCCTGCCTTATCCATTTCATGGAGAAAAGCCAGCGGCGCCGGGAAAAAGACGCGTGAGTCGCGATGGCCGGTGACCCGCGTTTCCGGACCACGTAGCGACCTTAGGGGGTTTTGCCTGGCCGGCCCTGACCCTCTGGCCGGCATCAGGTTTCCTCTGTCGGCCGATGTCGGGACCAGCGGCGGACCCGCTCCGCCAGACGGCGGTAGTGCGTGCCTTTCCAGTAAACCCGGCGGCAATCCGTGCACATCCAGAAATCGTCATAATAGCGGCGGGTCTTGGGGCGCAGCCGGTGGCTCACGGCCGTCTTGGCAACGACCGCCAGGCCGCCATTGCAGACCGTGCAGCGTGTAAATGCCTTGATCTGGCCGGTCAGATCAAAACGCCTCAGCACCTCGCCCACCTGCGTGTCCGGATCACAGGCACGCACCCAATAGCCGTGCTGAACGCTTTGGTCCTGCAGCAGGCGGCGGTCCCGGGTGAGGATGATGCGATGTTCCCCAAGGGAGCGCCGGATGATCTGCGGGTCATCCAAGTCGTTGCGGTAGCAGCAGTCGAATCCCAGAAGCCGCAAGCCACGGGCCAGCTTGCCCAGGTGGACGTCGAGAATAAAAGCCGTGCGCCGCAACGGATAGGGACGCAGTCGCACCAATGGACTGATGTCCAAGGATTCGAACATCGGATAAACCGCCACGCGGTCGCCGTGGTTCAATGGTTGGTCGAATCCCACCGACCGGCCGTTGACCAGGATCAGATCGATTTCCGGGTGGGGAACGCCAAGACGGGTGATGACGGTACGCACCTTCGGCTGACCGTCGAATGCCACCCGAAACGTCTGCTTGCGCTTTTCCGTTTTGAGAAAATCGTTGAGTTCTTCATAGAATCTGAATTCGGCATAAGCCATGGTCGATTGGCCACCCAGATGTCTGGAAACGGGCGCCAGCGTCCGGACGACGATCTCTCCCCCGATCGCGATCGTCTTTATCCAGGCCTCAATGGCCGATCATCAAGGCGCACGGTCTACGCTGGCAGGGTATGAAAGAGTTCGCGGGCCTGGTAGGAACTGCGAACCAGGGGGCCGCAGGCCGCCTGATCGAATCCCAGGGCCAGGGCCTCCCGGCGCCAGCCTTCGAAGGCCTCCGGCGTCACGAAGGTCGCCACCGGGAGATGGTCGGGGGACGGCTGGAGATACTGCCCCAGAGTGACCATCCGGCAGTCGGCTGCCGCCAGGTCCGCAAGACTTTGGCGGATCTCGTCATCGGTTTCCCCCAGACCCAGCATCAGGCCGGATTTGGTCGGGATGGACGGCGCCCGCACGCGACTGGCCTGCAGGAGGGCCAGCGAGCGGCGGTAGTCCGCCTCCGGTCGCACCGTGGCGTAAAGACGGGGCACCGTCTCGAGATTGTGGTTGAGCACATCCGGCCGGGCATCCAACACCGTGTCCAGGGACGCCATGCTTCCCTGGAAATCAGGGATCAAGACCTCGACGGATGCCTTGGGCAGCCGCTGACGGATGGCGCGAATGGTGGCAGCGAAGATACCCGCCCCCCCGTCGGGCAGATCGTCCCGGGTGACCGAGGTGACAACGACATATTCCAGCCCCATCTCGGCCGCCGCCTCGGCCAGCCGGGCGGGCTCATCCGGATCGGGCGGTCCCTGAGGACCGTGCGCCACCGCGCAAAACCGGCAGCGCCGGGTGCAGCGCGCCCCCAGGATCAGAAAGGTGGCGGTCTTGTTGGAGAAGCACTCCCACTGGTTGGGGCATTGGGCCTCCTGACAGACCGTGTGCAGCCGGTGCGTACCGAGGGTGTGGCAGACCGTTCCATAGACGGGGCCGGTCGGCAGCCGGCGTTTGAGCCAGGGCGGTTTGCGCGGCGCGTCCCTCTTTGGCGGCTGAGCGTCTTTCATGTCTTGTCCGGCCAGGCCGCGGATGCCGGGCGGCCGCCCTCCTGCAGGGTTAGACGGCCGCAACCGTCGGCGCCTGTCGCCATCGCGTCCCGCAGACGGTCGGGGCTGACCGGATGAAGCGCGACCCCGAACACCCCCTCCACGGCTCTGCGCGTCGCCCCACGCAGATCGGCGGCATCGACGTCGCGGCCGCGCTCACGCCTCAGCGATGTCATCCGGACATCGGCCATGCCGCAGGGATTGATCCAGTCAAAGGGTTCGAGCGTATTGTTGGCGTTCAGGGCGAACCCGTGAAAGGTCACCCCGTGACGCAGGCACAAGCCGATGCTGCCCAGCTTGCGGGCGCCGACCCAGACGCCGCTGTTGCGCGCATTGCGCCCGGCGGTCACGCCGAAGGCGGCGGCCACCTCGAGCATGACGCTTTCCAGGTCCCGCACATAATCGGCCACCCCCCGCCGGGCCGCGTGGAGGTCGACGATGGGGTAGCCCACGAGCTGGCCGGGGCCGTGGTAGGTGATGTTGCCGCCCCGCTCGGAAGTCACCACCTCGACGCCGGCCTGCGTCAGAAAGGCATCCGAGACGGTCAGATTTTCACGGCCGCCGTTGCGCCCCAGGGTGAAGACCGGGGGATGCTCCAGCAGAATAAAGAGATCGGCCGCCAGACGGCCATCCCGCCGGGCCGCCGCGCAGTCCGCCTGCAACGCCTGGGCCTCGGCATAGGGCGTCAGGGGCAGTTCGATCAGAAGCCACTCCGGACGGTGGGCTGCAGGTATCATCGGCCCAATCTCCGCAAATCCAGAGGACATCGCCGCCGCTTTTGACTTGGCCGGCACGGATGCCCAATTTATTCATTGCCATCGAGAATATAGCCATTGCTGCCGGCGGCGCACCCCCCGGTACCGCCGCATCCCGATACTTGCCTGGAGGAGGGACGATCCATGTTCAGCCATATCCTGATCGCGGTGGACGGCTCAGGCCACAGCGATAAAGCCCTGGCCTATGCCCGCGGGATGGCGGCAAGCTTCGGCGCCCGCCTGATGCTGGTCCACGCCTATCCCCAGACATCGGATCTTCTGGGCTACGGGGATTTTGAACGGCTGGTTTCGCGTCGCCAGGCCGCCGGTCAGGATGTCATCGACGCGGCCCGCAATCTGCTGGGCGATACCGGCCTCGATGTCCACGAAAACCTCCTCGAAGGCCCTGAGGCCGAAGCCATTCTCGCTGCGGCCGAGATCCACGGCGTGGACCTCATCGTCATGGGTACCCGTGGGCGGGGATCGATCGAGGGGCTGGTCTTCGGCTCCGTCAGCCGCAAGGTGACGCATCTGGCGCCTTGCCCGGTCCTGCTCATCCGCTAAGCGCCGGTTGAAACCCACCATGGCGAGCACGCGATGCAGACGGTGTCCATCGTCCGCTGGCAGCCTACGATCAATACTTTCTCCATCCTGTCGACCGCCTTTCATCTTGAAAGCATGCAGCAGGTGGCACGCCGACCGGGGCTGGGGCGTATCAGACCAGCTTTGCGATCCGGGCGGCGATGGCCTCGTAAGCCCTGGTGACGGGGCTCTGGGGATAAGTCTCCTGATAGGATTGGCCGCCGTCCCCGCAGGCCACCACGTTGGGATCCAGAGGAATGCGACCCAGAAAATCGATCCGGGCCTCACGGGCGGTTTTCTCCCCGCCGCCGGCGCCGAAGATGTCCACCCGCTCCCCGCAGTGCGGACAGACGTATCCGCTCATGTTCTCCACCAGTCCGAAGATTTCCATCTTGAGCGTGTGGCAGAAACTGATGGACTTGCGCACGTCCGCCAGGGAGACTTCCTGGGGGGTGGTCACGATCACGGCCTTGGCATCCGGAATGGTCTGGGCCACGGTCAGTGGTTCGTCGCCCGTGCCCGGCGGCGAGTCGATCAGCAGAAAATCGAGATCCCCCCAGTCCACGTCGGAAATAAACTGGCGAATGGCCGAATACTTCATCGGGCCGCGCCAGATGACGGCATCGTCCTTGCTGGCCATGAGGGATTCGATGGAGACCACCTTGAGATGGTCGTTGTAGTGCAACGGGTCGAGCTTCTGGTTGGCGCTGAGGCCGAGCATGGCGGTCAGGCCCAGCACCCGCGGCACGTCGGGGCCGTGAAGATCCACGTCCATCAGGCCGACCTTGTGGCCCTGGCGCGCCAGCGCGATGGCCAGGTTGACCGACGTGCTGGTTTTACCGACGCCGCCCTTGCCGCTCATGATCACCAGCTTGTGTTTGATGCGATTCAACGAGGCTTTGACTTCTTCGTCCTTGTCCGCCCCGGGGGTCGGCCCTTGCTGGGCTTCGTCCGGGGAACCCATGATTTGCGTCATTGCTGCTTTCTCCTGCGTATTGGCTTGGATCCGTCCGTACACCCCGTCCGCTACGGCCGGGGAATTCAATCGCGCGATGCCCGCTTGCGGGCGTCAGCCCGGTGAAGAGGCCTTGCGGGTGCTGATGCGAAACAGCTTTTGGCTGCCGCAGTTGGGGCAGTTACCGGGGCGGCCGGTGCCCTGGGGTTCACTCCAGCGTTTGGCGCATCCGTCGCACTCGAAAACCCGCTCCTTCGTGGTCATTTTGAAGTTGCCCCCCTCGATGTTGATGGCTTTGCCGTTGATCAGGGCGTCGGCCACCGTCCGGCGGGCATTCTGCAGGATGCGCCCGAAAGTGGCGCGCGAAACACCCATCTGCTTGCCGCCGTCTTCATGGGACAGGTCGAGCAGGTCGGAGAGCCGCAGGGCTTCACATTCATCCACGGTCAAACGGACTTCTTCGAGATCCACCAGGGGGATCCCCCGGGGTTTGAAATAGCTCACGTCCGGGTTGAAGGCGACGATACGGTCTTTTTGCGGTCGCATGAACACCCTCCAAATTATGGGAATATTCTCAAAACAAATCTCAATATACAGCGCGGGAATGGGTTGTCAAGGATGTGACGCCGTTGGGCGCTGCCGACCGTGGATCCGTCCGGCGGCATTCTCGGCCTTTTGGCCGGCGGCGCACAAATTGGCGGATCATACACGGTCTGTATACATAAGGGAAGCGATCTGCGTCGGATGCGAAATACGCGTGCCGCGTCGCCCCCCGGTTGACCCCGGCGCGGGCCTTGGCTATAGCTGGAGGCATAAGCCTGTCGTTCGTCATTCACCCCCTTGCGGGCGCATTCACCGCCCTGCCTTTGGAGGCGCCGCCATGAGCAACCATCCCATCCTGGTCGAAACCGCCGAGAATATCGGCACCATCACCCTCAATCGCCCCGAGCAGATGAACACCTTCAGCTCGCCGCTGGCCAGGGAACTCAACCAGGCCCTTCTGGCCCTGGACCACGATCCCGACGTGCGGGCGATCGTCGTTGCCGGCACCGGCAGCGCCTTCTGCGCCGGGATCGATCTTTCGGAATACGCCGGGAAGACCCATGGCGAATACCGCCGCTGGGTGACCCGCATGGAGGAGATGGTGCTGACCATCGCCAACATGAAAACCCCCGTCATCGCCTCGGCGCGCGGCTTCGCGGTGGCCAACGGGGCCGGTATCGTCCTGGCGGCCGATCTGGCCGTGATCGCCGACAACACCCGCTTTGCGGTGCCGGCCGTGAATATCGGCCTGTTCTGCATGGGGCCGGCCGTACCCCTCACCCGGACGGTGCCTCGCAAGCGCGCCATGGAATTGCTCCTCCTGGGCGATCTCATCAGTGCCGCGCAAGCCCTGGCGTGGGGATTGGTCAATCAGGTGGTGCCGGACGAGGAGTTGGAGGCCGCCACCGCAGCCATGGCCGCCAAACTGGCCGCCAAGAGCCCCGTGGCCGTGCAGATGGGCAAGCAGGCCATCCACCGCATGGCCGACATGCCGCTGCCCGAGGCCCTGGTCTATTCCAACGAAATGTTCGCCTCGCTCTGCGTGACCGAAGATGCACGCGAGGGCGTGGACGCTTTTCTCAACAAACGCGAGGCGACCTGGAAGGGTTGTTGACGGGGACGCCTGGTTCGGTAAGGCCGGTTGTGCCCAGGAGGTGAGCTGGCCGCCCCGATGGGGCAGGACCGGTAATAGGTTTCGGGTGTCAGGTGTCAGTCAACAGCGGCAGGGAAAAAGCCCCCTCCTGACACCTGAAACCTGAACACTGAAACCCCGAAGTAGGTTCTGGGTTCCGGGTTCCGGGTTCGGGGGTTAAAAGAAAAGGAGCGGTTGTCATTTGGACGACTCTATTGCGGAAACACAGCAGGTGTCGGGTGTCAGGTGTCAGGGAAGCAAATATGTTACTGAAACCTGAACACCGAAACCCCTCCAGGAAGCTAACCGCCTAGATCCTCTGGCTGCGCCCGTTGATCAGCGTCAACTGCTCGTTTAGCGTCCAGTAGTCGTAGACGATACCCACCACGAAGAGCCCCCCGGTCAGGAGGTAGATGACGCCGCTCAGCCATTTGCCCATATAGAACCGGTGAATCCCCAGCACCCCCAGAAAGGTCAGCAGGATCCAGGCCACGTTGTAGTCCAGGGGGCCGGGCGTGAAACGCAGATCCGCGTTGGCGTCCATGGAGGGAATGAGAAACAGATCGATGATCCAGCCCACGAAGAGCAGTCCCAGCGTAAAGAAATAGATCGTCCCCGTTATCGCCCGGCCATAGTAGAAGCGGTGGGCCCCCATGAACCCGAAGATCCAGAGGATATAGCCGATCGTCTTGCGGTGTGTATCGGTATCTGTGGCCATACGTCTTCCTTTCAGTTCGCTGCGTTCGTCTCGCCCTGCTGCCCGACGGCTTCCAGTTCTTCCCAGCGCCGATAAGCGGCTTGCAGTTCGGTTTCGACGGCGGCCAGACGACCGCGGACATCCGCCACCGCGTGGCCCTCGCCCTGGTAGAATTGCGGATCGGAGAGGTTCGCGAACAAGGCGGCCTGTTCGGATTCGAGCGCCTCGATCCTGCCGGGCAGTGCTTCCAGCTCTTCCTTTTCGCGGTAGCCCAACTTGCGCGGCCGCGGCCGCCGTTCGCGCCGGGAAGCGGTCGACGGCCCGGCCGGCGCCGCCGTCGCCCGGGGCGTCGGCCGTTGCCTGATCCAGTCCTCGTAGCCGCCCACGTACTCGGCCACCCGACCGTCACCCTCGAACGCCAGCGTGCTCGTGACCACGTTGTTGATGAAGGCCCGGTCGTGGCTTACCAGCAGCAGGGTGCCCTCGAAGGCCACCAGCAGATCTTCAAGCAGCTCGAGGGTTGGCAGGTCCAGGTCGTTGGTGGGCTCGTCCAGGACCAGCAGGTTGGCCGGCCTGGCGAACAGCCTGGCCAGCAGGAGCCGGTTGCGCTCCCCGCCGGAGAGCACTTTCACCGGGCTGCGGGCGCGTTCGGGGGTGAACAGGAAATCCTTGAGGTAGCCCAGCACGTGCCGGCGCTTTCCGTTGATGACAAGGGTGTCGTTGCCATCGGACACGTTGTCCTGCACGCTGCGTGTCTCGTCGAGCTGGTCCCGCAGCTGGTCGAAATAGGCGATCTCGAGGCGGGTGCCGTGGCGCACACGGCCATCCTGGGGCGGCAGTTGGCCCAGCAGAATCTGCAGCAGGGTCGACTTGCCGCAGCCGTTGGGGCCGATGATGCCAACCTTGTCACCGCGCATGATCACGCCCGAAAAGGAGTGGATGATGGCTTGCCCGTCATATTGGTAGGCGACGTCCTCGGCCACCAGCACGAGTCTGCCGCTGCGCTCGGCCTGCTGCGCCAGCATCTTGGGATCGCCGGCCGCCGCACGCCGGGCCTGCCGTTCGGCCCGCAGCGCCTTCAGGGCCCGCACCCGTCCTTCGTTGCGCCGCCGGCGGGCCTTGAGCCCTTTGCGCTTCCAGGCTTCCTCGTCGGCGAGCTTGCGGTCCTGGCGCTTGTTGGCCTGGGCTTCGGCGTCGAGAGCCGCCTCCCGGCGCTGGAGATAGGTAGGATAGTCGCAGCGCCAGGTGGTCAAGCGGCCGCGGTCGAGTTCGACGATACGCCCGGCAAGGCGTTCCAGAAACGCGCGGTCGTGGGTGATGAACAGGAGCGCTCCCGGCCATTTGAGCATCATGGCCTCGATGCGGTCGATGCTGGCGATATCGAGATGATTGGTGGGCTCGTCCAGCAGCAGCAGGTCGGGCTTGGCCACCAGGGCACGCGCCAGGAGCACGCTGCGCTTCAGCCCCGCGGATAGGCGTTCATAGCGGGCATCGGGATCGAGTGCCATTGTGCTCAAAATCCGGTCGACGTCCCGCTCGGCATCCCAGCCGTCCGCGGCATCCAGCTCTTGATGAAGATCCTCCAGCCGCCGGGCGACCTGGAGATCGTTTCCGGATGCCAGCCGCCTGGAAACCTTACGGTATTCGACCGAAAGGGCACCTCTGCGTCCCAGCCCCTGGGCAACGGTCGCAAAGACCGTGCCCGCTTCATGCGGGGGCAGGTCCTGGGGGAGCAGCGCCGTGCGCAGTCCGGGCTGTGTTTCGATACCACCGCCGTCCGGGGCGAGTTCCCGGTGGAGGATTCGCAGCAGGGTCGACTTGCCCGCGCCGTTGCGTCCGAGAAGGCCGATGCGCTCCCCAGGGTCGATCTGCAGATCGACCCCGTCCAGCAGCGTCTGTCCGCCAAAACCGTATTCGATGCCCCGGGCTGTCAGTAAAACGGCCATATGGGTTGCCTGTTCGCCAACGCATTGGCTGCCGTTCGGCAGCGGGCGTAACGAAGAAATCCTCGGGTTGAGGGTCAATATTGAAGAATTCGTCACGAAAACGGCGGATGCTTCTAATTCTGCGTATCAAGTGGCGGGCCTTGTTTTTCCCGGCGAATTCCAGGCATGGGGCCGCTTCCCGTCGGCGCGGCCACCCGATCAAGAGGCTCTGAATAACCGAAAGACGGCAGCGTGTCAATTTGGGCCCACGGCCGGCGGTGCGGATAACCCCGCCCGCCACGATCGAGGGCGGCGACGTTCTTGCCATCGGGAAGGTTCTCTACGTCGGACGCTCGACACGCACGAACGCCGCGGGGATTGAAGCACTCGAGGCGCTGGTCGCCCCGCACGGGTACAAGGTGAAGCCGGTGACGGTATCCGGCTGCCTGCACCTCAAAACCGGCTGCACCGCCCTGGACGACCACACCATCCTCATCCACCCGGAATGGATCGACCCGACGCCGTTCGCCGCCTTCGAGAGGATTCGCGTACCGGCCGAGAAACCGTTCGGCGCCAATGCGCTCAAATTGGACGCCACCATTTGTCTGCCGGCCGGCATGCCGCGAACCCGGGAACGCATCGCCCGTCGGGGATACCGGACCGACGCCGCGGACAAATCCGAATTGATGAAAGCGGTTTCATGCCGAAAAATTGGAAGTTAAGGTGGGTGGGTCAGAAGAGATCGTCCACGCCGCGCCCACCGAAGAAATCCTGCCCGGAATCATTGAAAGCCGTCTCGGGGGCGTTGTAGGTAAATACATTCGGCATGGGTGTTCTCCCTCGATGGGTGATTGGGTTGGGTTGCTGATTCTCTTCGCCAAAAGCAGTCTTGCCAGAGACTTTCGATCAAGTTTCGGGATTGGCAGCGGTCCAGGCCTTGTCGAGTTCGGCCATATCGATCTCCCGGTCCCGTGTCATCAGATCCGCAAGATTGGCGTTATGCTGCTGGTACATGGAGATGTATTTGTCTTCGTCCTGCCGATGAATCCGATAGAGTTCCGGCATGGTTTCCTTGTCTTTCTTGCGAAACAAGCGCCGTATTTTATAGGCCTCGTAGGGATCGCAACCGAGCAGTTGGAGGGCATCCTGACCCAAGGTGAGTGCCGTGCCGAAAGTTTCCCGGCGGATGGTGGTGACACCGAGATCCATAAACTCAAAAGTGGCGCGACGGTCGACGGCGTTGACGGCGATTTTAAGATCGGGATAGTGCTTCTGGACCAGTTGGACCAGTTCGATGGATTTTTCGTGATCCCCGAGCGTAATGATGATCAGTTCGGCTTCGGCGGCCCCGGCCGATTCGAGCAGATCGAGGCGGGTGACATCACCGTAATAGACCTCGAACCCGAAGCGACGCAGCACGTCCACGTTGGCTTCGTTGTGATCCAGAATCACCGGGCGTATGCCGGCCGACATGAGCATTCGCCCGAGGTCGGTGCCCAGACGCCCGAATCCTGCCAGGATGACCGCGCGTTCATTCGTTTCGATAACATCCGGTGTTTTTTCCGCCGCCGCTTTTTCAAGCCTGGGCGCAATCATGCGATCATGCAGCAAAAAAAGCAGCGGCGCGAGGAACATGGAGATGGCAACCACGGAGATCAGCGTTTCGGTCACGGACGGCGGCAGCACGCCATTGATCTTGGCGAACTGAAACAGAACGAAAGCGAATTCACCCCCCTGGGCCAAGGCAACGGAAAACAGCGGGCGTTCGGTGGCCGGCATTTTGAAGATTTTGGCAACGACAAACAAGACGACGGCTTTGATCACGATCAGACCGGCGACCAGCCCGCCGATCATTCCGAGCTGTTCCCCGATGAGGGTGAAATTGAGGCTGGCGCCGATGGAGATGAAGAAAATACCCAGCAGGAGACCCTTGAACGGTTCGATGTCACTCTCCAACTCGTGACGGTACTCGCTGTCGGCCAATACGACACCGGCGATGAAGGTTCCCAGGGCGGGCGACAGACCGACGGCGGTCATCAGCAAAGAGATGCCGATGACCAGGGCCAGGGCGGCGGCGACAAACACTTCGCGTACGCGGGCGGCGGCGATGGCGCGAAAAATGGGACGGCTGCCATATTTGCCAAGCACATAAATGAAACCAATCGAAAGCAGCACCACGATGAGGCGCAGGTAGGCCGGAAGCGCCGCGATGTCAAACAGGGCGCTGTCGTGGTGGGTATCGGCGTGCATCGCCGCTGTCGCCAGCAGGGGCAGCACGGCCAGCATGGGGATCACGGCCAGGTCCTGGAACAGGAGCACGGAAAAGATCGATTGCCCCGGTGAAGTGTTCATCAGACCCTTTTCGCGCAGGGTCGAAAGGACGATGGCCGTGGAGGAGAGCGCCAGAATCATCCCAATGGCCGCACTCTGCTGCCAGGGCAGGAAAAACGCACAAACGACGGCGATGGCAATAAAAGTAAGGAGCACCTGACTGCCGCCCATGCCCAATATGGGCGTGCGCATCTGCCAGAGCAGTGACGGCTTGAGTTCAAGCCCCACCAGAAAAAGCATCATGACCACACCAAACTCGGTGAAGTGCATGATGGCTTCAATATTGTCGATAAGGGACAGACCGAAAGGTCCGATGACAATCCCGGCGATCAGATAGCCGAGCACGGAACCGAGCTTGCATTTACGGGCCAGCGGAACAGCGATGGTCGCCGCACCGAGGAAAATCAGCAATTTCAGTAAAAAGGCTTCCATGATTACACCTCGTTGATAATGCCTTCCAGGTCCTGGTTGAGCAGTTCGCCGGCACGCGCCCGTTCGAGGTCGACACGGTCCTCCCGCAGGGCGATGAGCGTCCGGCGATAATCTTCGGCGTGGCGCACGCGCTCTTTTTCCGGCAGCCCCTGGTGGATACCCAGAACGGCAAAGGGCGGCAGCCAGTCCATACCGCACAGGTTGGCCGTCGCCCGGTAAGGGGAAGTCAGTTCCCGGATGGTGAATAAATTCAATCCATCGGCACCGTAATTCTCCAGGCTCCCCCCCGCGGTCATAGCCTGGAAGGTGATCTTACCGTTAAGGGCGTTACCGCTCGAACCATAGGCCCAGTCGTGCTCGAGAACCAGATCGAACCACTCCTTGATGATCGCCGGCGTCGAATACCAGTAGAACGGATGCTGAAACACGATAATGTCGTGGGCTTCGCAGAGACGCTGCTCGTGCCGGACATCGATCAGAAAATCCGGATAACGGGCATACAGGTCATGGAAGGTAACGCCGTCCAGCGTTTCCACGGACTCCCGCAGGGCCGCGTTGATGGTGGAGCGCCTGAAGGCCGGATGGCCGAACAGAATCAAGATCGTTTTCATTGTTATTTCCGCATGGGTGGCGAGGTGCGCGTCACGGTCAACCATTGGCATTCAGTATGTCGTTGATATTCTTTGGTTCAGGCCGCTTCGTGTAATCCGGGTGCACATCGACATGGATGATTGTGCTGTGGCGATCCAGGACAAATCGCCCCGATAGAAACCGACCACCAGCGGCCCCTTGCGCAGCAATGCCTCTGAGTCGACCATGTCGCCGTTATGATCGGGAAGCGTGAAGTGCGGTGCCTGGTCTCCTACCTTCAGAACGTGGTCCATGATACCCGATTGCAGCAGCGCCTCGGTGGCGCGGTGCATGGTATCCACGCTTTCAGGCGGAAGTTTGGCTTCGAAAGATGCGCGCATCGCATCCAGCGTGGCTTGTAAGGGCATGGGGTGCCTCCTTTCGTGAAGGTTAAGAACGAAGCCTAAAGCGATGTTCGTGAAAACACCGTGGACAGGGTCCTGGTCCCGATCTTCTCGATACCGGCATCGATCGCCGCGATCATTTTCGGCTTGTCTTGCGGAAGCCTGCCGGATATGCGCACGGTATTGGTGGGATGGACGCCGTAAAAGCGGACATCATCCAGTTCGATCCCATCGATCAGCGCTTTTTCTTCCTCCAGGATATCCAGTTCCGTCGCCGGGATGAACGCACCCTGGGCCATCTGCGTGTGCAGTTCCGTCCCCTCGAAGACGGCCAGGGTGCCGACCCAGATCCGGCGCGGCCGGGTCTGATTGAGAAATGCCGCGGTCAAGCGGGCATTTTCGAGGCCATTGCCGAGGCCGGCCACACCGAGCATCAGGTTGGCGATATGATCGATACCGGCCCGGCTCAATCGATCGAGCTGATGTCGGGCCTCGGTCACCGTGTGGCCCTTGTTGATGCCTTGGAGGACCTTGTCCCAGCCGGATTCAACGCCCACGTAAAGATCGTTAATGCCATGGTCGTGCAGTTCGGCCAGCTCTCGGTCGTTCTTGGCCCTGATGTTCCGGATAGAGGCATACATGCTGATGGTTCGACATTCCGGAAAGATGTGTTTGACCTTTTCCGCGATCTCCTTGAGTCGGCTTGTCTTCAGCACGAAGGCGTCGCCATTGACCAGGAAGATGCGTTCCGATCTGGGGAAAATGCTACGCAGCTCCCGGAGGTCGGCTTCGATCTGCGCCATGGCGATACGCCGAAAGGTGACGTCCCGGTACATGCCGCAGAAAGTGCAG
>JASJBQ010000062.1 GCA_030066455.1 Desulfobacterales bacterium | reverse complement strand
AGAGGACCGGGATGGACGAACCTATGGTGGTCCAGTTGTCGCGCCAGCGGCATAGCTGGGTAGCTACGTTCGGAAAGGATAACCGCTGAAAGCATCTAAGCGGGAAGCCAACCCCAAGATTAGATATCCCGCAGCGTAAGCTGCCTGAAGACCCCTCGTAGACGACGAGGTTGATAGGCCGGGTGTGTAAGCACAGCAATGTGTTCAGCTTACCGGTACTAATCGGTCGTGCGGCTTGGCCACAAAACAAGTGTTGCAATTGGCCTGATCGCGATTATGAGCGCAGCGGCAGTTTTTTTGTAGATGATACCCAGATTGTAGACAACTTAAGGTTTATACCGCTTTTTCGGTGGCGATAGCGAAGAGGTCACACCCGTTCCCATCCCGAACACGGAAGTTAAGCTCTTCAGCGCCGATGGTACTGCACGGGAGACTGTGTGGGAGAGTAGGACGCCGCCGAAAATCTTTCGTTAAGCCCGATGCCGTAAACAACACCATAACGGCATCGGGCTTTTTTTTTATCCAGCAGTCCGTTTTTCGCTTGCGGTTGGAGCCGCAGGTCGCCATTGAGGACGTTCATTCCGCCGCCGGTCATCTTGGCGCGCGATGCCCATGGTTCGGTTTCGACCATCGGCGCCATGCGCGTATCCGATTGCTTCCGATACAAAACATATCGAATTTAATCGATATTTCTCTACCCGTTTGATTTTCGTCATGGCCTGTGCTACCTGATCACTTGGTATCAGGGGCCTGCCTTGGCCCTAAGGGTTTGAGCCCGACCGAATCGTATCCGGCCGTTATGCGCTATAGCCTCCTCTTGGATGCCGTTCAGGAAGTTGAATGCCGAGTGCTTCTTGCAATGACCGATTGGCGGTCCGTTCGTCAGGAAACAGCCACGCATGATTTTAAAAAGTCTGCGGACGAGCATTACGATCAATATCGCCTTCCTGCTGTTACTGGGTATGCTGCTGATCAATTTCGTCATGCTGATCGTGACCCAGGAGGTCCTGATCGACGCCGAGATCCGCAGAGGTCGTAATATGCTTGCCATGATGGCGAAGTTGATTCGCTATCAGCGCACGGCAAACGAAACCACGCTGACCGGTCCGGAAAGCGTGCAATCGCTCGAATTCACTCTAAAGAATGCCGGCATCGCCAGTTTTGTGATCCACGGTCCCGACGGGCGCTATATGGGCGAAGGCCCCGCCTACACCCCCACCGAAGAGATGCTTCTATCAGCCGAACTGGCCGCCACCCAAGGGGTCGAATCGATCACCACCTACAGCTCGATCCGCCATGTTTTCTGGCAGCAACCCGGCTATATATTGATCGCGGCGCCATTGAGGGAAGAAGGGGCCGGGGCCGGTGCGGCCATCTTACTGCCCCTTGAGTCGCTCCATGGCATTCTAAGGCGAACCCAACACATCTTTTTGATTTACATCCTTATCAATACGGCGATACTGACCATCCTGGGCGTCTACCGGCTCAACCAGGTTACCGTCAAACCGATCCAGCGTCTTGTGGCGCGCGCCGAAGAACACCGTGAATCCGAGGACGCCTTTTTCCTCATTGACGAGGAAGACAACGAATTCAGCAAGCTTTCCAAGTCGCTCAATCGCATGTTTATGCGGATTTCAGGGGACAAGGAAAAACTGCAGGCTTCGGTCTCCTCGCTGGAAAAAGCCAATCTGGAACTGGAGAAAGCCCAAAGGGAGCTGATACGGGCGGAAAAACTGGCATCGGTGGGGCGGTTGTCGGCCGGTATCGCCCATGAGATCGGGAATCCGATCGGTATCATCAAGGGGTATTTGGACTTGCTGAAAGACGCTGACATGGCGGTGGAAGAAAAAGACGAATTTATTCAGCGTACGGAAGTCGAAGTCGAGCGCATCAATGCGATCATCCGCCAGCTTCTGGATTTCGCGCGGCCCGCCGACCATGTGCAAACCCTTGTCCAGATCCACCCGCTGTTGTCCGAACTCGAGGAGATCTGCCATTTTCAGCCCCTTTTCACAGGGCTCAAATTCACGCTTGACCTGGGTGCTGAGAAAGACCAAGTTATGGCCGACGGTCGGCAACTCCGTCAGGTTTTCCTGAATTTGATCTTGAATGCCGCCGACAGTTTCGAAGGCCTGGATTCTCCGGATGAGAACCGCGTCATCATTCAAACCGCCCTTGATAGCGGTACCGCGCAGGCTGGCAAATCCTGGGTGGAAGTCCAGTTTAGCGACAATGGCGCCGGTATTCCTGAGGAGGCTCTCGAGTACATTTTCGATCCGTTTTACACCACCAAAGATCCCGGACGGGGAACGGGGCTGGGGCTATCGGTCAGTTTTGCCATTATCGAGGGGTTCGGGGGGACCATCCAGGCCTTCAGCAACGAGATGCATGGCACGACCATGCGTATCCGCCTGCCCCTGGCCGAAGCGGCCGAAGATGTAACCAACCACACGGAATGGAAACGAAGCCATGACGCAGTCCAATGAGGCCAAGAGCCTGTTGATTATCGATGATGAAGAAAACATGCGCCACATGCTTTCCGCCATGTTGAAAAAAATGGGATACCGTATCGATACGGCCAAAGACGGCCAGGAAGGGCTGAAAAAGGTCAAAACCGGGCATTTCGATTACATCCTTTGCGACATCAAGATGCCGCAAAAGGACGGCATGGCTTTTTTGAACGATGCCCGCATCATGACGGAATCCTCGACGGTCATCATGATGTCGGCCTACGGCACCATCGACACGGCCATTGAGGCTATGAAACTGGGCGCCTATGATTTCATCTCCAAACCGTTCAAGCCGGACGAAGTCTACCTGGCGCTGAAGAAAGCCGAAGAGCGCGAGAGTCTCAAGAGGGAAAACCTCCGGCTGAAGGAGCGGATTCAGGAGATCAGCAACAATTACCAGTTCGGCAACATGATCGGCAACAGCCAAGCCATGAAAATGGTTTTCAGCCTGGGCATGAAAGCCGCGCAGTATGACACCACCGTATTGGTGACGGGGGAGAGCGGTACCGGCAAAGAACTCGTAGCCCGGGGCATTCACTATGCCGGCGCCCGTAAAGACGGTAACATGGTCCCGGTCAATTGCGGCGGCATACCGGAAAGTCTTCTGGAAAGCGAGTTGTTCGGGTATGTCAAGGGGGCCTTTACGGGCGCCGACCGCAACAAAAAGGGCCTTTTTCAGGAAGCCGACGGTGGGACCATTTTTTTAGACGAGATCGGCGAGCTTCCGATTTCTCTGCAGGTCAAGCTGTTGCGGGTCCTTCAGGAGAACGAGGTCCGGCCCGTCGGCGGGGCCAAAACCATCCGCGTCGATGTGCGGGTGATCGCTGCCACGGCCAAAGATCTGGATGAGGAGGTCCGGGCCGGGCGTTTCCGCGAAGACCTTTTTTACCGCTTGAACGTTCTGCGGATTCATCTGCCGCCTCTACGGGAGCGTTCAGGCGACATCCCGCTCCTATGCCAGTTCTTTATCAATAATTTCAAGAATCAATTTCAAAAAAACATCGAGGGGATATCCCCCGGCGCGATGACCATTTTGCTGGATCACAAATGGCCCGGCAATGTACGCGAACTGGAGAATATCATCGAGCGCGCGGTCGTCCTGGCGGACAAACATATCATCCTGCCGGAGAACCTGCCGATGGAGTTCGGTATCAAACGGGCGTCCAATCGCATGGATGATTTTTTTGAAGGCTTCTCGCTGAAAAAAGCGCAGAAGATCGTCGAAAAGCGGTTGATCACCCGGGCTCTGGAATCGACCGGTGGAAACCGCACCCAGGCGGCCAAATTGCTCGAAATCAGCATCCCTTCACTGCTCAGCAAGATAAAGGCCTATGAAATCATGCTCTAGGCTGGGCGGTCGAATACCAAGTGTCCCGCAAGACCTGGGCTTGCTGTGATCCGCGACCGCCAGCCAACTCCGCCCCGCCTAAAGCCTAAGCGGCCCTGAATCTCTCCCGTCGGCCGGGCTCGAACCGGCACAACCCAGCGGTTATTCTTCCTTTGGCAGACCAACGCGTCAGCGGGCCTCAGCAACGTGCCGATCAAGCGACCGACGCCGAGCGGCCCTCGATACCCTATTTCCCGTGGGCCTGATGGGATCAATGCGACGAACGGCTTGTTTCAGAAGGTTTGGTGGTGGTGTGCGCTCACGGTTAAGATGGCACGTGCGGGGGGACCGGAGAGGCCGGCCTGATGCCCGGCCCTCGCAAGAAAGGGAAACGACAGGTGTTTGCGGCCCGTCCCTGCGCCGGGAAGCAAAGCAGAGAAGAACTTATCCATTGCCATTGATTCGATTGCGGAGTTTGCCGGAGCATTTGAAGGTGACAACTTTTCGCTCTCTGAGGATCAGATCCGAGCCGGTCGCCGGGTTGCGGCCGCGTCGTTTGTTCTTGCTTTTCACGCAAAATTTCCCGAATCCCGATATGAGAATATCATCGCCTTGTTCGAGGGTCGATTTCATAATTTCCAGCAGTGACTCGATGATTTCAACCGATTTCTTCTTGGTGAAGCCAAGTTCGTGGACCCTAGCGACGATGTCACTTTTCGTTAATGCCATGGCACCTCCTACCAGCCGAGTTCCATTGATGCGTAGCGCGAATATTCTTATATAAATAAATGACTTGACCCGAAAGGTCAACGGGAAATTAAACGGTCAGGAAACCTTGGGTGTCTCGTCCGCGTTTCGGGGCACATTGTTTTCCGAGGGCGATTTAAGCTCCTGCAGCGGATAGAGGCGATTCACCTTTGCCATGATGCCGTCGATTTTATTCGCGATCCGGTTAATTTCGTCCTTGAGAGCAGTCTCATCGAGATCCATTGAATTCCTCATCCATGCTGACATCAGAAAAACGCAAATTGGCCGGGTCCGGGATCCCGTATACCAAGGCGTTGTCTGTTACTAAATCATTCATATAAAAGAGCCATGGGGATTTCAAGAAAAAAATGTAAAAAAATCTATATGATACACCCTGCACTCCTGGGGCGGCGGATTGCGAAGCATTCGCCGGGCGATTTGTCGGCCGGGTCAGGAACACAAGACTGGCGCTAACGCCGGGTACACGCCGGGTCGTTGCTGCCGGTCGGGTCTTGTCACGCAAAACGCGACGCCGGAAGGGCCATGGCCGGCTTGTAATCGGCAGGTAAGTATACTAAGGGAGGGTGGCCTTGTTCATCGGCGGGTTCGACGCCCGTGGGCGTGCAAGCACTCCCGTATCGCGCTGAAAGAAAAAACGACATTCGCGGTGGAGCCGGCGAGCGGACTTGAACCGCTGACCTGCTGATTACGAATCAGCTGCTCTACCAACTGAGCTACGCCGGCTTAACGGCCCCCATCTACTTTGTTTATGGTGCAAAATCAAGCCAAAATTTCCGATATCAAAGCGTTGACGACGACATCGGGCCAACCCCAGCACATCCAGTTATCGGGGTTGAAAACGGCCGCGGCCGCATATTGTCTTTCGCGCGTTCTGATCGAAACCGCGCAACCGATACTGGTGGTCGCCCCGGATTTGCGCACTGCCGAATCCTTCGGCAATGACTTGCGGTTTTTTGGATTGGAATCGCGCGACGACCTTTTTGAATTCCCCCCATACAACCTCCTGCCGAACAAGTCCCTGGACTACCACAGCGAGACCGCCGCCAAGCGGATCCGGGTGCTCTGCCGTTTGATGGATAACGGCCATCGGCCGGTGGTGGTCACGACCCTGGATGCGCTGCTGAGAAAGATCGTGCCCAAACAAGCGATTCAGGGGTTCCTCGACCTGATTTTGCCCAATGAAGAAATCGACCGCGAACGTCTGGTGCGCCGTCTGATCAGCGGGGGTTACACACGGGTGCAAATTGTCGAGGAACCAGGCGATTTTTGTGTCCGTGGTGGTATCCTCGATCTTTTTTCTCCCCTTTATGATGAGCCGCTGCGGATTGAGTTTTTTGACGACTGGGTTGAATCCATCCGGCTCTTTTCGGTCGATTCGCAACGGACGCTGGGGGAACTGCGGGAGGCGATTGTGGCCCCTGCCAGTGAGGTCGTGATCCGGCCATCGCAAATGAGCGCAATCATCATGCGCCTGCGCTTGCAGGCCTCCGAGCAGGAGCTACAGGCGACCGTCATTCGTCGGCTGGTGGCGGCCCTGAAAGAACATGGACGCTTTGCCGGGATCGACGGCCTGCTGCCGCTGGCTTATCCTGATTTGGATACCCTGCTCGATTTTATGCCCGCCAACACCATGGTGGTGCGTTTGGAGCCCGCAGAACTTGAAAAGGCGGCCGATACCATTTTCCTCAAGGCCCGGCAGAATTATGAAGCCGCCCGCGATGAAGGCCGACTGTGCGTAGCACCGGAGATGCTTTTTCAATCATGGTCCGCGTGCATCGGTCAACTGCCGTCCGGACATTTAATCGATGTCCGCCATGTGCCTGTCCAGTCGGGTGCCGCCTGCGTCGACCGGCCGTCGACCGCCGTTGGTTTCAAAACAGCAGACATTGCGGCTTTCAATGCGGGCGCACCGCAGACATCCTCCCGCACGCTCTCATTTGCTCCGGCGGCCGACTGGATCAAGGCGCAGTGCGAGGAGGGTACTTCGGTCGGAATCGTCTGCCGGAACCGCAACCAAGTCGAACGGGTGGTCAGTCTCCTGGAGCCTTACGATGTAACGGCGTCCGTCGAAACAGCTTTCCCCGGCGAGGCGCCGCGCACGGCTCGGGTGATGGCCATCGAGGGGCAGCTTTCCGAGGGGTTCATCTGGTCTGATGCCCGCTGGGCCCTGATGACCGACCTGGAGTTGTTTGGCGGCCGGCGACGCCCGGCCCGCAAAGTGACGGCCAAAACGCATCGTGGCATTCTGGCCCTTGAGGATATCGGCCAGGGGGATTTGGTCGTCCACGAGGACCACGGCATCGGCCGCTATGAGGGCCTGACCAAGCTCAGGCTCGAAGGCGGGGAAAACGACTTCCTGACGATCGGCTACCGCGGTGAGGACCGGCTCTACCTGCCGGTGGATCGGCTCAACGTCATCCAAAAGTATATGGGGGTCGATGGCGTCGAGCCGGTGCTCGACAAAATGGGCGGCAAGTCGTGGGAGAACGTGAAGGCACGCGTTAAGCGGTCGGCCGAAAAGATCGCCGGTGAACTGCTTAAGCTGTATGCAGCGCGCAAGGTGCGTCAGGGGATGGCTTTTCGACCGGTGGACGAGTATATGCTCGAATTCGAGGGGGGCTTTCCCTACGCGGAAACCCCGGATCAGCTCAAGGCCATCGATGATGTTTTAAACGATATGGCGGCCGGGACGCCGATGGACCGGCTGATTTGCGGCGATGTCGGCTACGGGAAAACCGAGGTGGCCCTGCGGGCGGCCTTTGTGGCGGTTTTCAACGGCAAACAGGTTGCCGTTCTGGTGCCCACCACCGTTTTGGCCGAACAGCATCAGGAGACGTTCCGGCAGCGTTTCAAGCGCTTCGGGGTCAAGGTCGAATGCCTGAGCCGCTTCCGATCCTCCAAAGATCAACGGCAGATAATTGCCCGGCTGGGGGAGGGACACCTCGACATCGTCATCGGCACCCATCGTCTGCTGCAGAAGGATGTCCGCTTCAAGGCAATGGGCCTCTTCATCATCGACGAAGAGCAGCGCTTCGGTGTGCGCCATAAGGAAAAGCTCAAGAAGCTGCGTGGAAACGTCGACGTGCTCACGCTTACCGCCACCCCGATACCGCGCACCTTGCACATGTCGCTCACCGGTGTGCGCGATATCAGCATCATCTCGACACCGCCCGAATATCGCCGCTCGATCATCACCTATGTTTCCGAGTACGACGACCGGTTGATCAAGGAGGCGGTCGAACGGGAAATTGATCGCAGCGGGCAGGTCTATTTCGTGCACAACAATATCGCCGGCATCCACCGCATGGCGGCGAAGCTCAAGGAATTAAGCCCGCGGGCCCTGATCGGCATCGCCCATGGCCGCATGGAGGAGTCTGCACTGGAGTCGGTCATGATGGATTTTCACCAGCGGAAGATCAACCTGCTGGTGACGACGACCATTATCGAATCGGGGCTGGATATACCGGCGGCCAACACCATTATTGTCAATCGGGCCGATCGTTTCGGTCTGGCGCAAATGTACCAGCTGCGGGGGCGTGTGGGGCGGTCCGAAGAGCAGGCCTATGCTTTTTTATTCATCCCCAAAGAGAGCCATCTCTCCAAAGACGCCCGCAAACGCCTGAAGGTGCTGATGGAGCACAGTGATCTGGGCTCCGGCTTTCAGATTGCGATGAACGATCTCAAGATTCGCGGCGGGGGCACCATCCTCGGGGCGTCGCAATCCGGTCACATTGCGGCGGTGGGCTATGACATGTTTCTGAAACTGATGGAAGAGGCTGTCGCCGATCTAAAAGGCGAGCCGGTCGTGGAAACGATTGATCCGGAGATCAATATCGCCGCCTCGGCCTTCATACCGGAGAACTACATGCCGGACATCGACCAGCGCCTGAACATGTACCGGCGCCTTTCGCGTGCGGGCGATGCCGACACCCTTGCGGACTTGAAGGCCGAACTGATCGATCGATTCGGCCCTTTACCCCGCAGCGTCAGCAATTTGCTGCTTAAGGTCATGCTCAAAATCGACGCCACTGCCGCCGGCGTGCAGCGCGTGGATTTCACATCGGGCATGCTGCTGCTGGTTCCCGGCGAGGGGCCTCGGGACACGGCCGGCAAGTTCCTTGAACTGGCGCTAGCCCAGCCCGGGCGATACAAACTCTCTCCGGACAGGGGGCTGCAGGCAATGCTGTCTCCCGGGGAGCTGAAAACGCCTTTCAGGAGCATCAAAAAAATCTTGCGGGAAATAGGTCACTATGTTAACAGTTAGCGATTATCCTTTTAGAATCTTTAAGAATTTTGTATGCGGTGCTTGCGCTGGCCATTAACGCTGATGCTTGATTTGCGTGCTCTAGATATCCGCCTGACAATCGTGGGGTTACCCGCTGTCGTCATCGTGTTGCTTTGGATGGGGCTGTCGTTGCAGGGCTGCCAGCAGCAGCCTGCGCCCCGTTCGCTGGTGCTGATGAAGACCGGCGAGCGCGCCATAACGGTCGATGAATACCGGCGGGAATTGAACATTTACCGCATGGCCACGGGAGCCAATGCGGATGACGACCCGGCCGCCGAGCGCGAAATCCAGGTTCGCTTCACCCAGCAGCTGGCGGACCAGATGGTATTGCTGGAGCACGCGCGGGCCCTTGGTATCGAGATCTCCGCCAGTGAACTGGACGACGAATTCCAGGCGATCAAACGTGACTACCCGGACGATGTTTTTGAGCAACTGCTACTGGAAAATGCGATTACCCTGGAAGAGTGGAAAGCCTCCTTACGGGTTCGCCTCACCATCGAGCGGCTGATCCGGCAGGAGTTGGAAGCGCATTCGCGCATCAGCGAGGAAGACGTGGCGCAGTTCATGGCCCAGTTGCCTCGTAACGACCCGGATAGCGGTGACGCCCCTGATCCCGATTCAGGGGTGCCGTCGGACAAATCCATCGTCGATCAACTGCGGCGTACCAAGATGGAGAGCGCCTACGCCGAATGGATAGCCGATTTGAAAAACAAATATCCGGTCGAAATCAATCAGAAGGCTTTGAACGAACTCCTTGCCGATATGGCCAGCGACGGTTAGAGACACCACGTTTGAGCGGCCTCGAAAAGGGCGGCGCGAGGGCCTTATCCGGCGAATGCATCCTGGACGCCCCTACCAGCGGGCTTCCAGTTTAGGACGAACAGGGACATGTGGGCAGACAAGTCAAATCAGAACCCGATCGCCTCGCTTCTCGGGGTCGTGGCGGCAGCTGTCGTGCTGTGGGGGACGACGGGAGCGGCCGCACCCGCCGCCGCTCAGGAAAAGATCCTGGTCAATCGTATCGTGGCGGAAGTCAACGATGACATCATTACCCTGTATGAGTTGAACCAAGCCGCCGCCCCCTACATCCGGCGGGTGCGCTCCATGGGCCGGTCGCTCGAGGAAGAACGCCAGTTGCTCTATGAGGTGCGCGAACAGACGCTGAATCAGCTCATTGAGCACAAACTGACGGATCAGGAGATCCGTCGCTACAACATAACCATCAGCGACGAGGCGATCGACAATACCATCGAAGAAATCAAGAAACGTTCGCTGATGACCGATCAGCAGTTGAGAGCCGCGTTGCAGAAAGAAGGCCTGACCATGGACGGCTATCGTGAAGAGGTCAAAAACAAGATATTGAGGTCACGACTGGTGAACCGCCAGGTCAAATCCAAGATCGTGATTACCGAAGAAGATATCAGGGCCATCTACGAAAAGAACATGGCCGAGTATGGCGGCGAAACCTTGTATCGGCTGCGGCAGATCCTCGTCGATCCGTCAAGTGACCGTTTGCAGGCGCAGCAGAAGATGGAAACGGTCCTGCTGAATCTTGAGGAGGGGGCCGCTTTTGCCGATGTGGCGCGCCAGTTCTCCGATGGCCCTACCGCGGCCGATGGCGGTTTTCTGGGCGAGTTCAAGCTTGACGATTTGTCTGAGAGCATCCGCAGCGCATTGAAAGGCCTTAAGCCTGGAAGTCACACATCGATTATGGAGACCGGCCGGGGTCTGGAGGTTTTCTACGTCGAAGACATCAAGTTGGTAGCGGGCAAGAGCCTGGAAGAAGCCGCCCCCGAGATCGAAGGCAAGCTTTACGACCAGATCGTCAATCGCAAATTTGCCAATTGGCTGGCCGAGCTGCGGGAACGTTCGCATATAAAAATCATTCGATGAGGATCGGCGCTTGAAGCCGCATGTTCCCGGCCGCTGACAATACCCCAAGCTTCCGGGAACATGCCGCGGGCAGCAAATGATCGGGGCCGTGACGAACGCACGGGAGCGATGCTGCATGGCCGTCGGGGCAACCTGCAGACAGTGGAACGATCATGACAAGTGACCAACAGTTGACGTCTTTCGGTCTTTTCCTACAGTCAGCACGCATTGAACAAAAGATATCGATTGAATCTCTGGCGGCGGAAACCCGGATTCGTGTCGAGGTGCTGCGACGCATCGAAGCCGAGGAGCATGAAAACCTTCCGGATGACGTTTTCGTCCGGGGATTCATCCGCAGCTACGCCCTTGCGGTTGAGGCCGATGTCAATGAGGCGCTCGAGCGGTACCGCGCCAGCCTGAGTCTGCGCGGCGTAAATACGCACCACCAGAGGGTTTCGGACACACGACCGAATCGATTTTGGCTGGGGTTGGCCGCCGCTGTCGGTTCGGTTCTGCTGTTGGCGGGACTGACCATTTATCTGTTTGCGCGTTTTACTGCCGATCCGCATCTGTCGCCCGCGACGGAGAAGACAACCTTCCCCGAGGCGCAAGTTGCATCCGCGGACAAACCGGCGGGTGATGGTTCCGGTGCGTCACCTGCAACTGCCGCGCCACCGCCGATGCCGACCCCCGAGCCAGCCCCCCCCCCTCCCCAACAGCGGTACTTGCTTGAAATCAAGGCCCATGAAGAAACCTGGCTCAAAATTGTCGTCGATGATCAGGGGGCTCAGGAAATGACGCTGCAAGCCAACGAAGTCAGGCAAATCGAGGCGGCCTCCCTTTTCAATCTCCTCATCGGCAATGCCGGCGGAGTCGAACTGAAGCTTGACGGCCAGCCCGTGGAAGTGTCCGGCAAAAGCGGCCAGGTCGTGAATATCGAACTGCCTTGACAGGCGCCTCAGACGGGCCGACAGATCGTTGGGCGACGATTCGGCGTCTGCGCCGGTCGCCTCGAATGCGCGACGGGTGTTAAGCGCTCCGGGATGTGTGCGATGCTGAACGGCAGCAACAAAATACTGGTGGAAAGCGTAAAACGCCTGCTGCGGCGCGGCGCCACGACCAACTTGCGCAATATCATTTCCAAAACGCACGCGGCCGACCTGGCGACGGTGATCCGCTCCCTCTCGCTGGACAATCAGCTTCATCTCTACAACCTGATCGATGATACGGAAAAGAAGGGCGATCTGTTCAGCGAGCTCGACGAGGACTCCTTCCTGCCGCTGATCGACAAAATTGACCTGGACGACATTGTTGCCGTGCTTGAACTCATGGCCACCGATGACGTGACCGATCTGATCGGGCGTCTTCCGGAAGAAAAGGCGGATGCGATCCTCGAGAAGATGAAGCGCGAAGGCTCCGAAGAAATCGAGGGCCTGCTAAAATACGACGATGACACCGCCGGCGGCATCATGGTGACGGACTTCATCGCTTTTCAGCAGGAAGTCACCGCCAAAGAGGCCATCGAACAGATTCAGACCGAATACCACGACGTCGAAATGCCTTTCTATCTCTACGTCGTGGATGAATACGGGAAGCTGGTCGGTGTCAGCTCCCTGCGCCAGTTGGTGGTCGTGCCCGCCGAGACGCCTTTCAAGCAGTTCATGACGACGAACGTTTTTTCGGTCGGTACCGATATCGACCAAGAGGAAGTCGCCAAGCTCGTTGCGCGCTACGACATCCTGGCCGTCCCCGTGATCGACGAGACCAATCGGCTCGTGGGCATCGTGACGGTGGACGACGTCATCGACATCTTCCGGCAGGAAGCCACCGAGGACATGCTCAAAATGGCCGGTGTGGGCGAAGAATTCATCGAAACCCAGACGGTTATGCGCAGCACCAAAACACGCCTGCCCTGGCTGCTGGCCAGCTGCCTGGGTGGGATATTCGCATTTTTCGTAATTGGGAAGTTTGAGGGCACGCTCAACCGCTATGCGTATCTGGCGGCCTTCATCCCGGTCATCATGGGAATGGGGGGCAATATCGGTACCCAGTCCTCCACCATCGTCGTGCGGGGGCTGGCCACGGGCCGCATCATCGCGCGTGATTTCTGGACGGTGGTGATCAAAGAATGTGCGATCGGGCTGATCCTGGGCTTGATCTATGCCCTCTTGATCGGATCGGTGGCGCAATTGAGCTACAGCATGGTATGGCTGGCGTTGGCCGTGGGGCTGGCCGTCATCTGTTCGATGACGGTGGCCGCCCTGGTGGGCTCCTGCGTGCCGCTGCTGATGGCCCGTGCCAACATCGACCCGGCGGTAGCCACCGGACCGTTTGTAACCACGTCGATCGATATCATCAGTGTTTATTTTTATTTCCTGATAGCGACGACCTTTCTTGGTATTTGAGGCATGCCGGTTCTGAAAACGCCTGCAATCCTGCTCCGTCGCGTCGATTACGGCGATGCCGATTTGATCCTGACGCTTTTTTCGAAAGCCCACGGCAAGATCGGCGTGATCGCCAAGCACGCCAAAAAGAGTCGTAAACGTTTTGCCGGCGTCCTGGAGTTGTTTTCGAATCTGACTATCCAGTACCGCACGCGCCGGCAAGGCGGGCTGGCCGTCCTGGAAGAGGCGCAGATCATCGACCCCTATGCAGCGCTGCGCGAGCACATATTGAAAACCGCCTATGCCAGCTACTGGGCGGAGCTCATCATGGCCTGGACGGAAGATGACCAGCCCCTTGAGCCCTTGTACCAGTTGCTGGGTTATGCCCTGGGCGAACTCAATGCCGGCCGTCAGGTCGACGCGCAACTCAACCTGGTCTTTCAGATGCGCTTCATGGCGCTGGCCGGTCTTTGCCCGAACCTGAATTACTGCTGTGTCTGCCGCACGGCACTGGAGAATTTCGAGGCCACGGCCGCCGGTTTCGACCTGCCGCGGGGTGGTGTTTGCTGTC
>JASJBQ010000061.1 GCA_030066455.1 Desulfobacterales bacterium | reverse complement strand
ATGGAGATCACCCAGTTCACCTACTTCCAGCTGTGCGGCAGCATCGAACTGGCTCCCATTTCGGTGGAGCTGACCTATGGTCTCGAGCGCATCGCCATGTATCTCCAGGGGGTCGACAACGTTTACGACCTGATGTGGAATGCCAGCGTGAAATATGGTGACATGCACCACCAGCAGGAAGTCGAGCAGTCGACCTACAATTTCGAGAAGGCCGACGTGGAGATGCTGTTCGGATTTTTCAGCCAGTACGAAGCCGAATCCCAGCGGATGATCGGTGCCGGACTCGTACTGCCGGCCTATGAATACTGCCTGAAGTGCTCCCATACCTTCAACCTGCTGGATGCCCGCGGCGCCATCAGTGTCACCGAGCGCACCGCTTATATCGGTCGCATCCGCAATCTGGCCCGCCAGTGTGCCGAGGGCTACGTCCAACAGCGCGAGGCCATGGGTTATCCCCTGATGGCGCGCGGGATTCCCCGGCTTTAACCCCGGCGGTGGATGATTCGAGACTCCGGAACCGAATGGATAATCTGAAGGAAAACGAGGTAAAGCGAATGGAAAAACTTTTACTGGAAATCGGCGCCGAAGAAATCCCGGCCGGCTATATTGGCCCCGCTCTGGCGGCCATGGAAACCATGCTCACCCAGAAACTCGCGCACGCCCGCATCGATCACGGGGCCATCCGCACCTTCGGGACCCCGCGGCGGCTGGCCATCGAAATCAGCGACGTGGCGGCCAAACAGCGCTCGGAATCGAGCGAGGCGCTGGGCCCGCCGGTGAATGTCGCCTACGATGCCGAGGGACAGCCGACGATGGCCGCCCGTAAATTCGCCGAAAAACTGGGGGTGCCGGTCAGCCGCCTGAAACAGACCCAGACCGAAAAAGGCGCCTATGTCAGTGCGCGCGTGACCGAACGTGGCGTGGCCACCACCACCGCGCTCAAGACCATCCTGCCCGAAGTGGTACTGGCGGTACCCTTTCCCAAGTCGATGCGCTGGTCGGATCTCACGATAACCTTCGCGCGCCCGATCCACAGCGTGCTCGCCCTGCTGGGACCCAAAGTGATTACGTTCACGGTGGGCAACGTCAAAAGCGGGCGCTATAGCCGGGGACACTATTTCATGGCGCCGGGCAAGATCAAACTCGACCATGCCGACCGCTATCTCGACACCCTGCGGCAGCAACACGTCATCGCCGACATCGACGAACGGCGCGGTATGGTGGTCGCGGAAGTGGGGCGTGCCGCGCAGGCGGCCGGCGGGGCGGTTCTGGAAGACCCCGAACTGGTGGATATCGTCACCAACCTGGTGGAATACCCCATCGCCACCACCGGTCGATTCGAAAGCGAATTCCTGGAGGTTCCCCGCGAGGTATTGATCACGGCCATGCGCGAGCACCAGAAGTACTTTGCCGTCGTCGATGCCAAAGGCGCACTGCTGCCGGCCTTCATCGCCGTCAACAACACACGCACGCGCGACCTCGATCTGGTGGCCACCGGCCACGAGCGGGTGCTGCGGGCCCGTTTGAGCGATGCCCAGTTTTTTTACCGGGCAGATCTGCAGGTGTCCACGGACCAGCGTGTGGCCAAGCTGGACGGTGTGCTCTTTCAGGCCGAACTGGGTTCGATGCACGCGAAGGCCGAACGCATTGCGCGCAACGCGGTGTATCTGGCCGAGGCCGCGGGCGGCGGGGAGGATCTCACGGCCCAGGTGCGCCGCGCGGGCCGTATGTGCAAGTCCGATCTGGTAAGCCAGGTGGTGGGGGAGTTCCCCAAACTTCAAGGCGTGATGGGGCGGGTGTATGCCGCCGTGGCCGGGGAGACGGGGGATATTCCCGCTGCAATCGAAGAACACTACCGTCCCACCCGCTCCGGCGGCGCGCTTCCGGAGACGCTTGCCGGGGCGCTGGTCTCAATCGCCGACAAGCTGGATTCGATCTGCGGCTGCTTCTGCGTGGGGCTCGAGCCCACCGGTGCCGCCGACCCTTACGCCCTGCGCCGGCAGGCTATCGGTATCATCCAGATCATGCGGCAGTTCGATCTGGCCATTTCGCTGAAAACGATGATCGATTTCGGCCTGGAGCCGTTCGGTGACAAGACTGCCGGCCGCCGGGATGCGCTGAGCGCTTCCATCGAAACGTTTTTTCAGCGTCGCATCGAACGCATCCTGACCGACGAGGGTGCCGCCCGGGATACGGTCCAGGCGGTCGCGGCGGTCACGGTCGACCACATCCCCTTTGTTTGGAAACGGGTGGCGGCCCTTGACAAACTGCGCCGTCAGGCCGATTTCGAACCGCTGGCGATCGCTTTTAAACGGGTGGTGAACATCCTGAAGAAAGCCGATCAGGATCCTTTCAGCGGACAGGCCGGCGAACTGAACACGGACCTTTTTGAGAAAGACTGTGAAGGGGCCCTTCTGGCGGCTTACCGGGGGATTCGGGCCAGCGTCGGCGCCAAGGTGGGCGACGGGGCGTTCTACGAGGCTTTGCTGGAGATTGCCGGCCTCAAGGCGCCGGTGGACGCCTTTTTCGACGGTGTCATGGTGATGGCGGAAGACGAACGGGTGCGGCAGAACCGCATGGCGCTGCTGGCGCGACTGGCCGGACTGTTTACCGGCATTGCCGATTTTTCACGTCTTGCAACCTGAAGAGAATATTCGACGAGAGCCTGCCGGCCCGCTATGACCCCCCATCGCCGAAGGTGGATGGAGAGCGCCGTGCTCGCCTCGAGAGGAGCCATACATGCCTTACGATCCCAGCCAGGACAAGGTCCTGAAACAGTGGAAGTGTGAAGAGACCGGCCTCATGGTCAGCGTCAACCAGTACGGCACCGGCGAACCCAAGGTCCAGATCGGACCCCGTATCCTGAAGAAGAAGGACGGTACCGACCGGGCCCCGGCCAAAGCAGGCCGCCTGACGGTCGAGGATGTCATGTGGCTCTACGATATCATCGACGAGGTCAAGGAAGAATTGACCGGCCGCGTCGGGCCCGGTTAACGGGGTGCCGGCCGCACCTGCCATTGTAAGCCCGCCACGACGCCGCCAGGGCGATTCGATCGGCGAACTGGTCATTATGACGGCCACCCATCCAGACCTGACCGCGCTGCGCCGCCGGCTGGATTTAACGGCCGAAAAAGGCGAGCCGCTGTTTCTAAGCCGCTATTATCAGGGTGCTCCGCCTCTAACCGCCTATGGTTTGGTGGGGCCTTTCATGGGGGCTCCCCTGGCGGCGATGTTGATGGAAACGCTCGCAGCCTGGGGCGTCCGGCGCTTTGTTTTCCTGGGATGGTGTGGCGCGCTGGCCCCGTCATTGCGAAATGGCGACATTGTGGTGCCCTGCGGAGCATTTGTGGATGAAGGCACCACGCGGGCTTACGGCTGTAACCAAGACCGCATTGCGCCAGCTTCACCTGACTTTCAAACCGAGCTCAACACCCACCTGATTCAGAGCGGAATCGACTGCCAGGACGCTTTGGTCTGGACGACCGATGCGGTTTTCCGGGAAACCGAGGACAAGGTACGCCACTACCGGGACCTGGGCGCACGCGCGGTCGAAATGGAGCTCTCCGCCCTTTATTCGGTGGGAAGGCATCTTGATGTCGAGTTGGGGGCCATCCTGGTGGTGTCGGACGAACTTTCCACCTTCAAATGGCAGCCGGGGTTTAAAACCGACCGCTTCAAATCAGCCCGCGCTGCCGTATGCGAGGCCATTGCAGCCTATGTCGAACGCGCCCAGCCCTGATACCCTCGCCCGCGCCGAAACACTGCGGAAGGCGCTGAACCATCACATCCACCGCTACCACGTGCTGGACGATCCGCAAATAACGGATGCCGAATACGACCGGCTTTTCAGTGAGCTGTTAGCGATTGAAGCGCAATGGCCCCAGCTTGCTGCCGCGGATTCGCCCACACAGCGGGTCGGCGCTCCCCCGCTGGAAAAGTTCGATAGTGTCGCTCACAGCCTGCCCATGCGCAGCCTGGACAATGCGTTCAACGCGGAGGATGTGCGCGAGTTTGAAAAACGGATTCAGCGCCAGCTGGCCGTCGAAGAGGCGTTGGCTTATACCCTGGAGCCGAAAATGGACGGGGTGGCGGTCGAAATCGTCTACCGTGAAGGTTTGCTGACATTGGCTTCCACGCGCGGTGACGGGGTCCGGGGAGAAGTCATTACCGCCAACGTCCGTACGATTCCGTCGGTGCCCCTGCGCCTCAAGACGGTCGGGGGGAAGGTGCCTGACCTCATCGAAGTCCGGGCCGAGGTATTCATTCACCGCGAGGCCTTCGAGAAGCTCAACCGGGAGCGCACCGCCCAGGACCTGGCGACGTTTGCCAACGCCCGCAATGCAGCCGCCGGCTCTTTGCGCCAGCTTGATTCACGCATCACCGCCCGGCGCCCCCTGGCCCTCTTCTGCTATGGCATCGGCCGCCTCGAAGGCGAGCAGCCAAACACCCAGGGCGAAATCCTCGAATGTTTGAAGGCGTTAGGATTTCCGGTCAATCCGCTTGTGCGCGCAGGCCAGAGCATCGACGCCGCCTTGGCATTCTACCGCGATCTGGAGGCGCGCCGACCAGAGCTGCCCTACGACATCGACGGGATGGTTATTAAGGTGGACCGGTTGGATTACCAGGAAAGGCTGGGCGCCACCACGCGCAGTCCGCGCTGGGCGATTGCCTACAAGTTCAAAGCCATCCAGGCAACGACGCGCCTGCTGCAGATCGAAGTACAGGTGGGGCGTACCGGAACGCTCACACCGGTGGCCCGCCTGGAACCGGTAAATGTCGGTGGCGTGGTCGTCAGTCGTGCCACCCTGCACAACCAGGACGAGATCGATCGCAAGGATGTCCGCATCGGGGATACGGTTCTGATCCAGCGCGCCGGCGACGTCATCCCCGAAGTGGTTAAAGCGGTTGCTTCCAAGCGCAGCGGTGAGGAAATGCGGTTCGCCATGCCGGATCGCTGTCCGGACTGCCAGTCACCGGTGGTCCAGCTTCGGGAAGAAATTGCTTTGCGCTGCGTCAACGCCGAATGTCCGGCGCAGATCAAGGAGCGGATACGGCACTTCGCTTCCAAAAAAGCTTTTGACATCGACGGGCTAGGCAAGAAGATTGTAGCCCAGTTGGTGGATGGGGCCCTGGTACGGTCATTTCCGGATCTTTTTCTTCTCGAAGCAGAGACACTGGCGGGGCTCGATCGCCTGGGTGAGAAATCGGCTGACAATTTAGTGGCGGCCATTGCCGCCAGCCGGCGCATTGGTCTGGACCGGTTCATTTTTGCACTGGGCATTCGCCATGTGGGTGAGCACGCTGCCCGGCTGCTGGCCCAGCATTTCGATGACTGGGAACGCCTCGAAGCGGCGTCGGGCGAAGCATTGGAGGCCATCGACGGCATTGGTCCCATCGTGGCCCAGAGCTTCAAAGCCTTTGTCGCTCAGGAGGCCAATCAGAGGATGGTCCGGCAACTGCTGGCCCACGGCCTGGTGCTGCTTCCGCTGGTGGCACCATCCGCGGGAGGTCTGGAAGGCAAAGTTTTTGTCCTTACCGGAACCCTCGAAGGCATGTCCCGCGCACAGGCCAAACAGGCGGTTGAAGCCGCCGGGGGAAAGGTTACCGGATCGGTTAGCCGTAAAACGGATTATGTGGTGGCCGGCACGGCACCGGGTTCGAAACTCCTTCGCGCGCAGTCGCTCGGGGTTGAAGTGTTGGACGAAGCCGCGTTCATTCGCATGCTGACGCCTTTATCATCGAAACCAGCCGGCGAAGTACCGTAGCCCCATACCACGCCATCGCCAACCAGACAGGTTGCCATGGAGGAGATCATGGAAGACAATGTCAGGGCCCATGCCTTCATCGAGGGCCGGGTGCAGGGGGTTGCATTTAGGTGGGAAACACAGCGAGTAGCCGAAAAACATCTGGTCAGAGGGTGGGTGCGCAATTTACCCGACAGGCGCGTCGAGGCCGTATTCGAAGGCGCTCGCCCGCAAGTGAATGCCGTTCTGGACTGGTGCCGCGAAGGACCGGCCATCGCCCGCGTGGATGCGGTCGATATTCAGTGGGAAGACTTCAGGGGGGAGTTCGAGGATTTTACGATCACCGGTTAGTGTCCATCCATAAACGGCATCTTTCGGCCCAAGCCGGTGTTCTCGCGTTTTTCAATTCCTCGACGTAGAATCACTACGTCTGCGGTTTGAAAAACACTGCGGCCTTGGCCTGAACCAAAATCTACCCTTTCTGGATGGACACCAAATACTAATTGGCTAATGCCACGCTTTCCAATCGGAATCGGTATCGGGTCTCGAAGAAAAGGTCGGCGTCGTAGAACCTCGATGCCGATACCGATAGCGATACCGACGCCGAAAATAGATTTCCAACACGGTACGGAATTGCCTCTAATTTTCGTGTTTCTCAGAGAGCAGTAAGAAACTGTGGGCCTTATCCGTTCGATTCACCGATGCTCAGCGCAGGGAAAAGGAACCATGACCCAACAATTTTCTAGTCGGTTGTGTAAGAAGTTCGATATCAAGGCTTGCGAGACCTGAGGAGTGAGGCGTACTTCTGTACGCCGCAATGACGAAGGTTTCGCGTAACGCAGATATCGAGCTTCTTACACAACCGACTCGTTAGAAAAGGGCTTCGACGAACTCCTTGGCATCAAAGCCCTGCAGATCGTCGATCTGCTCGCCGACGCCGATGTAGCGCAGGGGTATGTTGAGGCTGCTGCAGATGCTGACCACGATGCCCCCCTTGGCCGTGCCGTCCAGCTTGGTGAGCGCCAGGGCGTCCAGTTCGATGGCTTCGTCGAAAAGCTGGGCCTGTGACAGGGCATTTTGGCCGGTGGTGGCATCCAGCACCAAAAGCGTTTCATGCGGGGCGTCGGCCATTTTCTTGCCCACCGAGCGTTTGATCTTTTTAAGTTCCTCCATCAGGTTGACTTTGGTATGCAGCCGTCCGGCCGTGTCGATCAGCACAATGTCGGCCTGGCGGGCCATGGCGGCTTCCACCGCGTCGAAAGCCACGGCGGCCGGGTCGGCCTGATCCTTGTGCTTGACGATATCGGCGCCGGCGCGCTCGGCCCAGATGGTCAACTGCTCGATGGCGGCGGCCCGGAAGGTGTCGGCCGCCGCGATCAGGACCTTGCGGCCCTCGCGGGCATGGTGGGCAGCGATTTTCCCAATCGTCGTGGTTTTACCCACACCATTGACGCCCACCACCATGACGACTTTGGGGCCCCCATAAGCGACATCTGCATCTTCAGGAGGCGCCGCGTCGATCAGCTGTAGAATTTCTTCGCGCAGTATGGTTTTGAGGCCTTCGACATCGTTGATTCTGGAAGCCTTGCGGGAAATTTTTTCAATCAGGTCCATGGCCGTGCGTACCCCGATATCGGCTGTAATCAGCAGTTCCTCGAGTTCTTCGAGCATTTCCTCGTCGAACTTGCGTTTGCCGCTGAAAAGATCTTCGATATCGGTGTTGAGAAAGTCGCGGGTCTTGGATAGGCCGCTGCGCAGGCGCTTGAAAAAGCTGCGGCGGGGTTTGTCCGGCTCGGCCGTTTCATCCGTATCCGCCGCATCGCTTTCCACGTCTCTCGTGGATTCTTCCATGTCCGCGGGCGCTTCGGTGACGGCGGGGGAAGACGCGTCTATGGGTTCCACGGCTTCGCCGCCCGGTGGTACTTCCGGTCGGGGCGATGCAACCGTCTCCGGCGGAGGCCCGCCATCTTCCGGCGCCGTTGCGGGGTGTCCCTCGGACGGTTCGGCATCCGCTTTATCCTTCTTGCGTTTGAGCCATTTGAAAGCCATTGCAAAATTCTCCTGCCGTGCGAACAGTCGATGACCGCCCCTGAGCGGCTAACGGCCGCCGGCGCGGGGAGGGGCTGGGATTGTCGGCACGACGGCCGTGTTCACGCGGCGTTGCGTTCCAAATTCACCGAGACGATCTTGGAAATCCCTTTTTTCTCCATGGTGATCCCGAAGAGGGTGTCGGCGAATTCCATGCTGCGCTTGTTGTGGGTGATCATGATGATCTGCGATTTTTCGCCGATGATTTTCAGCAGTTCGTTGAAGCGCTGCACATTGGCGTCGTCGAGGGGGGCATCGATTTCGTCCAGCAGACAGAAAGCGGCCGGCTTGATCAGGAAGATGGCAAAGATGAAGGCGATGGCCGAGAGGGCTTTTTCTCCACCGGAAAGCAAACTGATGCGTGTGACCTTCTTGCCGGGGGGCTGGATCATGAGTTCGACCCCGGACTCCAGGGGACGCTCCGGTTCCGCGAGCACGAGTTTGGCCGTGCCGCCCTCGAACAGGCGCGGGAAGACTTCCGCCAGTTTCGCGTTGATCTGCTCGAAGGTGGTCAAAAAGCGTTCCTGGGTAACGGTGTTGATGCGACGGATCACCTGGTGAAGATCTTCGATGGCCTGGGTGAGGTCGTCGCGCTGTTCGCACAGGAAATCGTAGCGCGTCTTAAGCTGCTCGTACTCCTTGATGGCCCCCATGTTGACATCGTGGATGTTGGCGATCTTCTTGCGGCAGCGCGCCAGTTCGGCTTCGGTTTCTTCGGGTGTCAGGTTGAAACCCTCCTCTTGTTGGGTCGCGATTTCAGCCCGGAAGGTTTCGATGCCGTTGTGATAGCGCTCGTTCAAGCGGTTGACGATATTTTCACGTTTGATCTGCCGCTGTGAAAGTTCGACCTCGAGCAGACGCAGTTTCTCGTTGTTCTTTTCGCGCTGGGACTGCAGGGCGGCAATGGCGGCATCGCTCTCGCTCAGGCTGGCGTCGATTGTCTGGTAGGCGGCCTCGTTGGCCTCCAGGATCTTGCTCAGCCGTTGCAGGTCTTCGTAGTGACCGACCAACTGCTCCTCGTTTTGTCGGATCTGACGCTGGCTGCTCTCGCGCCGTTCGCGTTTGGCACGGATGTCCTGAATGAGGGTCTCGAACCGTTTCTGGCCGTCGGCCTGGAACTCGTTCAATCGGCGCAGGCTGGCGGCGACGTTCTCCAGTTTGGCCTGGTGAGCGGTCAGCCGGACCTGGATGTCCATTTCGCCCTGGCGGCAGGCCTCCAACTGCTGCCCGATGGTGTCGATCTCGGCCCCCAGCGCCGTGACCGCGGCCTGGGCCGCGGCGACTTCCGCGCCGACCTCGCTGAGAATTTCGTCGTAACGGCTGATTTCGCTGTCGATGTCGCTTTCTTCACCCAGCAGGCGTTCCTGTTCCAGACGGACAATTTCCTGATGGCGGCGGGCGGCTTTCAGATCTTCGGCGGCTTTGACGGCGGATTTCTGGGCTTCAATTTCGTCTTCAACCAACCCGTTCTTCTCCTCGAGGTTCTGGCGCAAGTCGGTCTCGAGGGATTTGACCGCGCCCTGCAGCGCCTCCTGCACCTGGTGCTGGGCCTTCAACCGGTCGTCCAGACGTGCCACCGAGGCTTCCAGTTCGCGAATCTCCTGCTTTTGGGCCATGATGCCGGCGCCGTTGCCGCTACGGCCGCCGGCAATTGTGCCCTGACAAGAAACGGTCTCGCCCTTGAGGGTGACGATCGACTGGAAAACGCCGTTGCGGTTGAAACGCGCGATGGCGGTATCGAGGTCCGCGGCCACACTCACGTGGCCGAGCAGGGCCCGCGCCACCGCTTCATAGCCCTCCTGGACAACGACGTGGTTGATCAGGCGTTCCTCCGCGGGGGGCTGTTGGGTCTCGTCCGTGGTCAGCGGACGGGTGTGCGGCAGCGGGACGAAACCGCTGCGCCCGGCCTGGCGCGCCTGCAGAAATTGAATGGCCTCGGCCGCGTGCTGCTGCCGGTCCACCAGGATGTACTGCAAAGACTCCCCCAGGGCCGCTTCCACCGCGGCCTCATAGCCCGGCTGGGGGGAAATGATGTCCGCCACCAGGCCGCGAATGCCCCGCGCGGCGCGTTTTTCAGGCGAGAGCCCTTTGAGGAGGGCTTTGACCCCGTCGCGGTACCACTCGAAATTTTCCTCCATTTTCTTCAGAGTCGTCAGACGCGAGTGGTCTTTGTTGCGCTCCAGTTCGAGCCCCTGGACACGCTTGATCTGATCGGCAAGTTCGCGGCTTTTGACGTCCAACTGGTTGCGCCGATCGGCAATCCGGCTTTTTTGGGCCCGGATTTCTTCCTGCAGGGCCTCTAGCGCCCGTGTGGCCTGCCGCTCCTGCTTGTCGGCATCGGCCACCTCCCGCGAGGCCAGGATGACTTCCTCTTCGGTCTGGCGAATGCGCCGTTGGAGCCCTTCGCGGTTGTTCTGAGCAGTCTGGTGGATGTTGCGATAACGGGCCTCCTGACCGACGAGGTCCGTCAGTTGCGCTTTGCAGGTGTTCAGCGACGCCTGACGGGCCTCGAGCTTGGCGCTGATGTCGTGCGAGGCGCTACGCTCGCGCTCCAATTCGCCGCGGATACCTTCGATGGTCTGCTGCAGGGTGAGGTGCTGCTCTTCGGATTCGTTGATCTCCGCCACCATGCGTTCGTTTTGGCGGGCAATTTCCGCGCGTGAGCCGTCGAGGGTCTCGACCTCTTCGGCCAAACGCTTGGTGTCTTCCCGTAGGTGGGCCATGTCGTTTTCGGTTTTGTCGATCAGGCGCTGGAGTTCGAATTGCCGCGACTTCTGTTCGGAAATCTCCTGATTCTTCTGCCAGCGCTGAATTTTGACCTCTTCCACGGCGGCATCGAGCTTCTTGATTTCCGATACATGGCTGAGGTCGGCATCTTTCAGTTCCTGGAGCAGGTTTCCGGCTTCCTCGATCTCGCGGGAGTAAGCGTCGAAATAGTGCAGGCCCAGAAAAATATCCAGCGTGCGAATGCGTTCCTGGTAGGTTTTGAAAAGCTCGGCCTTGCGGGCCTGGCGCTTCAGGCTGGCCATCTGGCGTTTGATCTCGCCGATGATGTCCATGATGCGGTAGAGGTTCTGGTTGGTGGACTGGATCTTACGCAGGGTTTCCTGCCGGCGGGACTTGAAGCGGGTGACGCCGGCGGCCTCTTCGATGAAATGGCGGCGTTCGTCGGGGCCGGCGTCGGTAATGGCGCCGATGTTGCCCTGCTGAATGACCGCAAAGGATTTCGTTCCCAGGCCGCTGCCCAGGAAGAGGTTGTGGATGTCCTTCAGGCGGCAGGGTTGTTTGTTCAGGAAATAGGCGCTTTCTCCCGAACGGTAGAGCCGCCGCGTGATCATGATCTCAGCGTAGTCCCGGAGTTCCTCTGGCGCACTGCCGTTGTCGTTTTTCAGCGTCAAGGCGACCTCAGCCATGTTCAGGGCCGCTTTTCCGTTGGCGCCGGCGAAGATGACGTCCTCCATGGACTTGCCGCGTAGCTTTTTGACGCTCTGCTCGCCCATCACCCATCGGATGGCGTCGATCACATTGCTCTTTCCGCATCCGTTGGGTCCCACCACGGCGGAGATTCCCGCCGGAAAGTGGATCGAGGCTTTGTCCTGGAAAGATTTAAACCCCTGAATATCGAGTTTTTTAAGTTTCATGAGTCCTGCACTCCTGGGTCCATCCCTTTAACAAACGCGGTACCTGGCGGCAACGGAGGGATCTGACCGGAAATATCACGCGTACGACCCTCATATGAAGAGAGGCGGTGCTGAATCGGCAACGTTTTCAGGTGCCTTTATGAAGACGATCGAGGTGACCGTTCCGTGTCAGCTGCGCTCGGTTCGAGCCAAGCCTTTACCTAACAAAAAGCGCTTGAAGTGTAAAGAAAAAACACTATAGAGGGTGTGTTTGAAGGGTGGGTTGCACAACATGTGGTATGGGTGGTCGAAACCCAATGACGTCCTTGGTTTTAAAGAATCTGGCTTAAAAACAGCTTGGTGCGATCGTGGGTGGGGTTGGTGAAAAAGTGCTCCGGCGTACCCACTTCCACGATGGCGCCGTCGTCCATGAAGATCACCCGGTCGGCCACCTCCCGGGCGAAGCCCATCTCGTGGGTGACGACCACCATGGTCATGCCCTCGCGGGCCAGGGTTTTCATGACATCCAGCACCTCACCGATCATTTCCGGGTCCAGGGCCGAGGTCGGCTCGTCGAAGAGCATGATCTTGGGGTCCATGGCCAGAGCGCGGGCAATGGCCACACGCTGTTGCTGGCCGCCGGAAAGGTTGTCCGGGTAGGCGTCGGCCTTGTCCGAGATGCCCACCTTTTCCAGCAGGCTCATGGCTTTGCTGTGCGCCTCCTCCTTGGGCCGTTTGCGCACCACCCGCTGGGCCAGGGTGATGTTCTCCAGGACGGTCTTGTGCGGGAAGAGGTTGAAGGATTGGAAGACCATCCCCACCTCGGCCCGCACCTTGTTGATATTGGTCTTGCGGTCGAGGATGTCGATGCCGTCGATCAGGATGTGCCCCCCCGCGTCGGCGATTTCCAGGTGATTCAGGCAGCGCAGCAAGGTGCTTTTGCCCGAGCCCGAAGGACCGATGACCACGACCACCTCGCCGGCGGCAATTTCGGTGGACACGCCCACCAGGGCCTTGACCTTGTGGGGCACGTAAAACGTTTTGGATACGTTGCGTACGTCGATCATGTGGTTGCCCCTTTCCTCTCTAAGTATTGCACGAACATGGAGAGTGCAAAGGTAATGACCAGATAGAGCGCCGCCGCGGTAAAAAACATCTCGAAGGGATTGAGTTGCGTCGTGATCACCTCGCGTGTGGCTTTGAGAAGTTCACGCACGGCGATGATACCCAGCAACGAGGAGTCCTTGATCAAACTGATGAACTGGCCGGCCAACGGCGGCAGGATGCGGCGCATGGCCTGGGGCAGAATGACGTAGCGCATACACTGCCCGTAGCTCATGCCAAGTGAGCGGGCCGCTTCGTTTTGTCCCCGGTGAATGGACTGAATACCGGCACGGACGATCTCGGTCACATAAGCCCCGGTAAAACAGGCCAGTGATGCCACGCCATACCAGAGACTGGGGATTTCTTTCAGACCGTAGGACGTCAGCAATTGATTGATCATGGTGCCCAGAACGAAATACCAGATGAAGATCTGAACCAACAGCGGTGAGCCGCGGATCAACTCCACATAGGTGATGGCCGACCATTTGAGCGCCGGGTTGTCGGATATGCGCGCAATCCCGCCGATAATGCCGATGATGATGCCGACGATGATGGCAAAGAGGCTGACTTTGAGCGTAATCCATAGACCTTGCAACATGATGCCGGGCTGCCATTCGCGATAGGCGGCCAACGTATCACCGTAGTATACCAGATCACTTTCCGTAACCCGGATATCCTCGGCGGGAACGGTGTAGGATTTGGTTTCGGTCGCATCTTGAACGGTGATGACGGCCTGGTCGTTTCGACGCTCGATCCGCGTTACCTTGCCCTCGATATCGGACGTAATTTCAATTTCTTTGTGATGGATAAAGGCGCTGGGCAGTTTATACCAGCCCCAGGTGTAATCGATCCGGATGGTGGCAATGTAAACCAGCATCACGACCGAAAAGAGGATCGCAAAAAAAACAGCCACCCAAGTATAATATTTCCAGGGTGGCATCGAGCGGCGGGTGTTCGATGTGTTTTTCATCGGCATCTCGTCATGGGGTTTTTTCTGACGGTAACGGTAAGATCGGTGAAACCCGCGTTCGGATCTCAACCCGGCAGGCGAGCTGACGCCGCCCTTATTCGGCTGTCAGGCGGCGTCAGCGCGTGCCCAATTTTTAGCGCGGCTTTACGATCATGCCGCAACGGGTGGCAGGTCAGGCTTACTGCTTGATCCGATCAATCCAGTCCGTGCTCTTGATCCAGCGATTGTAGATGTCGTCGTAGCGGCCGTCGTTTTTGACCTGCCGCAGGAAGTTA
>JASJBQ010000060.1 GCA_030066455.1 Desulfobacterales bacterium | reverse complement strand
GCCGCCGTTGGAAGATAGAAATATTATCGTTTAAAAATTTCTAAAAAAGGAAATTCAAAATGGTTAACGGCAATGTTATAGCAGGCAACAAGCGTGTACAGGATTCAAGACGATTCAAGGTATATTTTGACAACAAACCGCAGAACGCAGCAGATGCACAGAAAAGGGTGTGTTTAGCCCTGAAATCGACGGGACAAATCATTCGTTTGAGTGAGACTGAAGCTTATGATTTGATGGCGGAAATGGCAAAGGCGCTAAAGTGGGGGCATAATCGGCGCGTTCATTAAACTGAACTTGATTAATACCACAAATAATAAAAATTATTACCATCGCTAACATTAACGCTTAAATTTTACATCTCATCGAGTTTTTTTCTGAATTTTTCAAGATCTTTTATCACTATTGCACTGATGCTTTCATCGGACCGCATCGTTTTGTCAGCGCCTGATCCTCCGATAAAAATTGGTATATTTGCATTGATCATGCGTCTGATTTTACGCAGTTCAAGCATCAGTTTGTGTTGATTGAGGCGATGGCAGAGGCTTAGCGTCAGTGCGTTCGCACCAACCTTCTGAATAGCATAGACAATTTCCTCGGAAGGCAGGTTGGGACCGAAATAAAACGGTTGCCATCCCGATTCGGTGGCAACCAGCGCGCAGGCCAGGGCGCCGAATTCATGCCAATGACCGGTGGGTGTCGCGACGACGATTCGCGGGGCGGCGGCAGACAACTCGACTGTGCGCAGCATGTCCCACAGGATCGAGCGCACGATGACCGAGGCCATATGCTCGTTGATGATTTTCATTCGGCCGGACCGCCAAAGCACTCCAATTTCCCTGAATAGCGGCACGATGATTTCCTGCAGGAAGGCCTGCCGGGGAGTGGTGACGGCCGCTGCGTTCAAAACGGATTCCAAGGCGAGCGAATCCAGACGCACAACATGCGACAAGGCCTGTTTCACGATCTCACGGTAGTTGTGCGCCGGGTCATCGGTTGGCGCGGAGCGAAAAGGGTCCAGACTGTCCACCACTTCGGGGGACCGGGCTTGATCACGGCCAACGACCTTTAACAATTCTTCGTCGCTGAGTCGAGCTACCGAAGATATGCTGTGGCCCTGGTCCACCGCCCGTTTCAGCAATACCAGGCGTTTGATGTCATCTTCGGAGTAAAAACGGCGATTGGTGGCCGAGCGTTCAGGCTCGACAGCATTGTAGCGCTCTTCCCAACTACGAATGTTATAGGCTTTGACGCCCGTTTGGGCGGCAACGTATTTGATGGGGTATAATTTTTTCGATTTCATGCTGATATTTTACGAAAGCATATTGCAATTGTCAACAGGCTGTTTAATATATGTTGAAAAATTGTAGATGTAGATTCATTTATAACATAACTAAACTGAAAATTCAGCCTGTGAGGTGACGGAATGAGCAATCATAATGATGACATGCCGATAGTGAGTCAAGCGAGCATCGATACGACCCCTGTGGTCCAAAATCCCGATACCGTTCCCATTCTGCCCGTTCGCGGGCTGGTGGCCTTTCCTCAGATGACACTGCCCTTTATGGTCTCGCTGGAGTCGGCGCGACTGATCGAGGATGCGGTGAATGCCGATGGCTATATTGGTCTTTTGACGGTCAAGGACAATGACGCCGAAGATCCTGTGCCGGGGCAATTGTTCGAGGTCGGAACATTGGCCAAAATCATGCACGCCAAAAAAAACAGCGACGGCATTTGGGTGATTCTGCTCAACGCACTTCACCGGATTCGCATATCGACCTGGGAAACCGGCGGGCCCTATCTCCGCGCCCACATCACCCAGGCACCCGAAGTGGTCGAGTCCGACCTCGAGACCGAGGCCTTGCAGCGCCAGCTCATCCAGACTTTTGAGGCGGTTCTGACGATGACACCAGATGCTCCCGACGAAATGGGCAAGACAATCGCTCAAATCGAGGATCCGCTGCAGTTGGTCTACGTCACGGCCTTTAACATGAAAATTTCGACCAAAAAGCGTCAGGCGCTGCTGGAACTGGACAGCGTCAACGCCAAACTGAGGGATTTGCTTGCAAATCTCACACGCGAGAAAGAGATGCTGAGCATTGGTCAGAAGATCCAGACCGAGGTCCGGGAGAAAATGACCAAATCTCAGCGCGAGTATGTCCTGCGCCAGCAACTGGACGCCATAAAAAAGGAACTTGGGGAAACCGACGAGGAATCGACTGAGTCCGATGATTACGCCCGGCGCCTCGAAGAGGCGGATCTGCCGGCCGAAGCCCGCAAGGAGGCACAGCGTGAGCTGGAGCGGATGCAGAACATGTCGCCCCAGTCCGCCGAATATCCCATGATCAAGAACTACCTCGACTGGCTGATCGATCTTCCCTGGGTTCGAACCAGCGAGGACAATACCGATATCAAAGCCGCCCGCAGTATCCTGGAGGCTGATCATTTCGGGCTGGACGAGGTCAAAGAACGGCTGATCGAGTATCTGGCCGTGCGACGCCTGATGAAGGCGCGCGAAACCGAGCCGGCGTCCCAAGATGACAGCCAGGCCATGGGGGTCATTCTCTGCCTGGCCGGCCCTCCGGGTGTCGGTAAAACCAGCCTGGGACGCAGCGTAGCCCGTGCGCTGGGGCGATCGTTCACCCGCATGAGTCTGGGCGGCGTGCGCGACGAGGCGGAAATCCGGGGTCACCGGCGCACCTACATCGGCGCGATGCCCGGGCGTATCATCCAGGCCATCAAGCGTGCGGGCACGCGCAATCCAGTTTTCATGCTGGATGAAATCGACAAGGTCGGTCAGGACTGGCGCGGTGATCCCAGCAGCGCCCTCCTGGAAGTGCTCGATCCGGCCCAGAATGGCGCATTCCGCGACCATTATCTGGACGTGGATTTCGATCTCAGTGAGGTGATTTTCATCGCCACGGCCAACCAGCTCGACACCATCCCGGGGCCGTTGCGCGATCGCATGGAAATCATCACCTTGGACGGCTACACCGAACTCGAAAAGCTGCAGATCGCCAAACGGCACCTGATTCCACGCCAACTCAACGCTCACCGGTTGCGCGAGGACGAGGTGACCTTCATCGACGATGCGATCCTGAAAGTAATCCAGGACTACACCCGCGAGGCAGGCGTACGCAATCTGGAGCGTCACATCGCGGCCGTTTGCCGCAAGGGTATCGTCCAATTGAGCGAAGAGGGTTGGCCGCATGTGATCATCACAAGCAAAATGGTGCGGGCCTACCTAAAGAAAGAGCGCTTCGAATCCGAGCGGTCAGAGCAAATTGCCATGCCCGGTATCGCCACCGGCCTGGCCGTAACCGCAGTTGGCGGCGACATCCTGTATATCGAGGCATCCCGCATGCCCGGCACAGGTCGTTTGAGTCTCACCGGCCAGTTGGGCGACGTCATGCGGGAAAGTGCCGAGATCGCCCATTCCTTCGTACGCTCCCAGGCCGAAGCGCTGGAAATCGACCCGTCTTTGTTTGAAAAATCCGATGTCCATCTGCATGTGCCGGCCGGCGCGCTGCCCAAGGACGGCCCCTCGGCGGGCGTGGCCATGACAATGGCACTGACCAGCTTGTTCAGCAGCAGGCCAGTGCGCAGCGAGGTCGGGATCACAGGCGAGGTCACGCTGCGCGGCCGTGTGTTGCCGGTGGGTGGTATCAAGATGAAAGTGCTGGCCGCCCACCGGGCCGGGCTGACAACCGTCATTCTGCCCGAGCGTAATCGCAAGGATCTCGACGATCTGCCGGATGAGGTCCGGCGCGACATGGAATTTGTGACCGTCGACCACATCGATGAGGTTTTCCCCATCGCTTTTGCATCCAAGCCAGCGCCATTGGACGACGCCGGCGGCAAGCGCGAAAAGTCGGCAACAGAGGGCTGCAACCGCAACGCCCACCTGTTTCCACTGGCTTGTCAGGATGGAAGTCATGATCCGTCGAACGCAGGTTGACAATCCGTTTTGCAACGCGACAGCCGCTGACCCGCGGACGCCGGTCGGCGGCTGTCACAAAATATTGGAGGGATCGGCTTGAACCACGGGTCGGCCCGCTGATTTAGGAGCGTAATGCAATGAAAAAACAACACCGCTTTTCCATTTGGTATGCGATTTTGGGTGTATGGCTCGTACTGCTGCTGCACAACATGATCGCCTCCGCCTTCCTGGTTAAAAACATACCGTACAGCGAGTTCGTCAAAATGGTCGAAGAGGGTAAGGTTGCCGAAATCGCCATCTCCGAGAACGATATTCAGGGCAAGCTGGTGGGAACCGAAGACGGTCTCAACAAGGAAACCCTGTTTCGCACCGTAAGGGTCGATCCCGATATCGCGCAATTATTGGACGCCAACGATGTTCAGTACTCCGGCCGAATTCAATCCAATTTTTTGGGGACAATCATGTCCTGGCTGATTCCGATTGCCTTGTTTTTCGGTATTTGGGTTTTCATGATGCGGCGCTTTCAGCAGCAGTCCGGGTTTATGCAAATCGGCAAGAACAAGGCCAAAATCTATATGGATGACGACGTGGGCGTACGTTTTGCAGATGCCGCCGGCGTGGACGAATCCAAGCAGGAGCTCGAAGAAGTCACCGCGTTCCTAAAAGAACCCGAGCGTTACACGCGGGTCGGCGGCCAGATTCCACGCGGAATCCTGCTCGTGGGACCACCCGGCACGGGCAAGACGCTCCTGGCCAAGGCCGTGGCCGGTGAGAGCGGCGTGCCGTTTTTCAGCCTCAGCGGCTCTGAGTTTGTGGAAATGTTCGTGGGACTGGGGGCGGCCCGCGTGCGCGACCTCTTCAAGCAGGCCAAAGAGAAAGCGCCGTGCATCATTTTCATCGACGAGCTCGATGCCCTGGGCAAGGCACGCGGTGTGGGCATGACCGGCGGCCACGACGAGCGCGAGCAGACCCTCAACCAGTTGCTGGTGGAACTCGACGGATTCGACCCCAATGTGGGCGTCATCCTCATGGCCGCTACCAACCGGCCGGAAATTCTGGATCCGGCCCTGCTGCGCCCCGGGCGCTTTGACCGCCAGGTACTGGTGGACCGGCCGGACAAGGTGGGGCGCGCGGATATTCTCAAGATCTACCTCACCAAGGTGGAGACCGAGGATGATATCGATCCCGCGAAAATCGCAGGGATGACGGCCGGCATGGTAGGTGCCGACCTGGCCAACCTGGTCAACGAAGCCGCGCTCCTGGCTGTGCGGCGCGATAAACGCACCATCGGCATGGCCGAGATCGAAGAAGCGGTCGAGCGGCTGGTGGCGGGCCTCGAAAAGAAGAACCGCCTGATCAATCCGGCCGAAAAGAAAATCGTGGCCTACCATGAGTTGGGGCACGGCCTCGTGGCCATGGCGCTGCCCGGCACCGATCCGGTGCAAAAAATCTCCATCATCCCCCGCGGCATCGCCGCACTGGGCTACACCATGCAGGTGCCCATCGAAGATCGTTTCCTGATGCGCCAGACCGAACTTGAAAACCGGATTGCGACCCTGCTCGGCGGACGGGCGGCGGAAGAGTTGATCTTCAACGACGTTTCCACCGGCGCGCACAACGACCTCTCGCGCGCCACCGACATTGCCCGCAGCATGGTGAGGGAATACGGCATGAGTTCGCGTCTGGGCCAGGTCTACTTCGCGGCCCCCCGGCAGATGCAGTTTCTGGGCACGGCGCCGGAGGCCGGCCGCGAGTACAGCGATGAAACCGCGCAGATCATCGATGAGGAAGTCCGCCGCATCATCGACGACCAGTATGCCGTGGCGCTGCGGATTCTCAAGGCCAACCGCAAGCTCCTGGATCAAACGGCCGCCACCCTGCTGGAGGACGAGGTGATCGAGGGCGATGGCCTCCACGCGCTGGTTGAAGCCGTCCAGGCGCCGGGCCAGGAGGATGCGTTGGTGTATGATGCGGGCCAGCATGTTGCCGCCGCCTGAATCGACGCGCCAATCGAAGCTGGGTTGTACCCTCTGGGGCCAAGCGTCCCAACACATAAGGCCCTGCCGGCATTACCAAGCCGACAGGGCCTTTTTGTGTCCAACCCTTCACCACCGGTGAAAGCAACGCCAATGGTGCACCGATCCTGGGAGCACGGAAGAGGAGGGTCAAGCCCGGGGTCGGAATACGTATTCAGCTTCTCTTCCAGCGGCCGCCTGCTGTATCCATGTTATTCTGCAGGAAGCTATCCTCTGCGGCCGGCGGCCACTGGCTTCAGGCGTTGTGATGACGGGTGTCAGCACAGGTTGGCGCCCGCGGCCAGGAAGTCCTGGAAGCCCGCCACGTCGCTACCGGCCTGCTCGAGGCGCCGAACGCCTTCTTCCAGCGTCTCCAGATCGGCGGCGATCGAAAGCCGCAGAAAATTGAGTCCCGCCGCGCCGATGGCGCCAAAAGACCTCCGATCCATCACGGCCAGGTCGTGACGATAGAGGGCAAACATCTGGAACAGGGTGGCCGGCGATGTCTGTCGGCGGATATTCTCCGGAAGCCCGGCGAAGGCCTCCACCGCCCCCAGGCGCTCGCAAAGCCCGGTGATGTTGGGGAAGAGATAGAAGGCCCCTCCCGGTTTCTGGCAGGTCACGCCGTCGATGGCGTTGAGCCGATCCAGAATGACATCCCGCCGTTTTTCGAATGTGCGGGCCATTTCAGCCATCCAGGGCCCGGACTGCGGGTGTTCGAGGGCCTCGCGGCCGCCTTCCTGGTTGTAAGGCGGGATGCAGGAAAAATAATTGATGTTGAGATTTTTGAATGCCGCGGCCTCCTCGGCGGTGGGCAGCACGGCGTAGCCGATTCGCCCCCCGGTCCAGGCAAAGGACTTGGAAAGGCCGCTGCTGATAATCGTGCGGGCCTCCATGCCGGGCACCGAGGCGATCGAGAAATGGGCCTGGCCGTCGAAGACGATGTTCTCGTAGATCTCGTCCGAATAGACCCGGACGTCCGCAGGGCATTTCCCCAGGATCACCCGGGCCACGGCCTCGAGTTGATCGGGCGTGGCCACCCCTCCCGTGGGGTTGGAGGGGAAGTTCAGAATGATCAATTTGGTGCGGGGCGAGATCCGTCCGGCCAGCTCATCGGCCGTAAAGGTGAAACCGTTCGCCTCGCGCAGATGCAGGGGCACAGGCACCGCGCCCACGTAGCGGATGAAGGATTCATAGATCGGAAAACCCGGGCTGGGGTAGATGATCTCGTCGCCCGGGTCGCAGTAGATCTGCTGAGCAAAGCCGATGGATGGCTTGCCGCCCGGAAAGACGCAGACCCGGTCGGCGGTAACCTCCAGGCCGCGCGTGGCGGAGACCTGCCGGGCGATGGCCTGGCGGAAGGGCAGGATGCCCTGGGGGTCGCAATAATGGGAATTGTCCGCTTCGATCTGGCGGATGACTTCGTCCTTGACCCAGCGGGGCGCGCTGAAATCCGGCTCGCCCAGGTTGAGTTTGACCACGCGGTGGCCCCGGGATTCCAGCCCGGCGATGTGGGGCCCGATCCTGAAGGCGTTTTCGGTTCCGATCGTGGATGTGCGTTCAGCGTAGAGGGCCATCGGATCCATCCTTTCCCTGCGGCGCGGAATCAAAGGCTGCGATTATGGCATGCAGACCCTGAAAGATCAATCAACGCCTCGGGTCGAAGCGGCAGGGGAGGTTGATGTTTTCCCTTCCTTGGGATACGGTTCCGGCCGGCTTTACGGCTGACCTTTCAACCTTCTAGGCCACGAGGTTCAACCCATGAAGATGGAACCCATTGCCCGGCAGGCCAAGGCGGCGGCCATTGAGCTCGCGGCGGCCGGCACCGATGTCAAGAACCGTGCCCTGGCAAACATCGCCCGGGCGCTGGAGACGCAGACCGAAGCCATTCTGGCGGCCAACCAGGCCGATCTGGAACGCGCCGCCCGTGAAGCGCTGGCCGCACCGCTCCTTAAACGGCTGCGCTTCGACGCGGCCAAGATCGCCGAGGCCCGCGCGGGGCTTCAGAGCCTGATCGCATTGGATGACCCGGTGGGCGCCACTCTGAGCGCCACTGCGCTGGACGACAACCTGACCCTCTACCGGGTCAGCCGCCCCATCGGTGTCATCGGGGTGATCTTCGAGTCGCGCCCGGACGCCCTGGTGCAGATTTCCTGCCTGGGCCTCAAAAGCGGCAATGCCGTGCTGCTCAAGGGCGGCAGCGAGGCCGCCGGGACCAACCGCATCCTGGCCGAGATCATCGCCCAGGCCGGCCGGGAAGCCGGCATGCCCGACGGCTGGCTCCACCTGATGGAGACCCGCGCCGACGTGGCCGCCCTGCTGGATATGGACGCCTACATCGACCTGATCGTCCCCCGGGGCAGCAATGATTTCGTGCGCCACATCATGGACAACACCCGCATCCCGGTGCTGGGGCACGCGGACGGGATCTGCCACGTCTATGTGGATCGGGCGTCCGATCGGGAAATGGCCCGGCGCATCGTGGTGGACAGCAAGACCCAGTACGTGGCGGTCTGTAATGCCGCCGAAACCCTGCTGGTGCATGCCGGCATCGCGGATAGCCTGCTGCCGTTGCTGAAGGCTGATCTGGAGGCCAAAGGCGTCGAGATTCGCGGCTGCGAGCGGACGGCCGAGGTGATTGCCGTTCAACCGGCCACCGAGGCGGACTGGCAAACCGAATACCTTGACCTCGTGGTGTCCGTCCGCGTGGTGGAAGGAATGGAGGCGGCCATCGACCACATCAACCGCTACGGGTCGGGGCACACCGACGTGATTGTCACCACCGACCGATCGCGCGCTCTGCGCTTCATGGACCGCGTGGACACCGCCGACGTGTTTCTCAACTGCAGCAGCCGTTTCAGCGACGGCTTCCGCTTCGGTCTGGGGGCCGAGGTGGGCATCAGCACCAACAAGATTCATGCCCGGGGCCCGGTGGGTCTGGAAGGGCTGTTGATCTATCAGTGGCGTCTGGTGGGTGAAGGCCAGATCGTGGCCGACTACAGCGGTCCTGAAGGGCGGAGCTTCAAGCATCAAAAACTGGATAGGGATTTCGAGATCTGATGGAGAGGATGGTGATGTCTTATCTCAGATCGGGGAACGAAGTACAGCCATCGAGTTCGGAATCGGAATCGGGTTCGCAATCGGTATCGGCTGTCGGCATTGGGTAATTTCGATCCCGATCCCGACGCCGATCCCGACGCCGATTCATGTGCTTCCGGCACAAGCCACAACGCGCGTCTGGCATTGCGGATCGAGACACCCGTGTTAGCGCGCTTATACCGGCATCCTTAGCGACCGCCGGTATTTTTTTTGGCCTGATCGATCAGGTCGATCAGGCTGGCGACTTTGGCGCGCGGGCGGTGTCGGCCCAGGGCTTCGAATTCTTCCCGGGTGAGGCAGGCGGCGAGATGGCCGGCCACATCGAAGCGCTGCCACCAGCAGTCCAGGATCTTGAAACAGGGCTTGGCACCCTTTTTCGCCTGGCGGCAGTAACCGAAATAAACGGGGCCGCCCAACCGGGGGCAGCGCATTTCGAGTTCGTCGAAGAACAAGATTGAAATCCAGTAGTCAGAAGACAGAAGTTAGAAGTCAGTAGTCAGAAGACAGGCGTCAGAAGTCAGAAAGATCAGGGTGTCCATCCAAATTATTCTGACTTCTGAATTCTGTCTCCTGCCTTCTGGTTTTTTCTCCTGTCTTCTTCTAGCCGTTAGTTTCCGCTTTTCAGGTTTTCGGGTTTGGGGAATGCCGCAAACACCTCCTGGGACTGCTGCATTTCCTCATCCAGCATGCAGACATCGGTCAGTTCGCCCTCGAAATATTTGTCGTAGGCGGCCAGGTCGAGAAGGCCGTGGCCGCTGAAACTCACCACGATGGTCTTTTCCCGGCCCTCATCCTTGGCCTGGCGGGCTTCCTTGACCACCTGGGCCAGGGCATTGGTGGTTTCGGGGGCGGGGATGAATCCCTCGCTGCGGGCCCAGAGAACCCCGGCTTCATAGGCCTCGGTCTGTTTGACCGACCGCGGTTCGGCCAATCCTTCGGCCGCCAATTGGCTGACCGTCGGCGCCATGCCGTGATAGCGCAGGCCGCCGGCGTGGATCGGCGGCGGCACGAAGGCATGTCCCAGGCTGTGCATGGGCAGAAGCGGCGTATACCCGGCTGTATCGCCATGATCGTAGACGAACGGCGCGCGGGTCAGGGTGGGGCAGGCGGCCGGTTCGACCGGGTGGATGGCGATGTCCTGCCCGTTGATCTTGTCGCGCACGTAGGGAAAGGCCAGGCCGGCGAAATTGCTGCCGCCGCCGGCGCAGCCCACGATCACGTCCGGGCTTTCGCCGATCAGGGCAAACTGCTTCTGGGCCTCCAGGCCGATGATGGTCTGGTGCAGCATGACGTGGTTGAGCACGCTGCCCAGAGAGTAGCGGGTCTTGCCGCTGGCGTCGGACACGGCGGCCTCGATGGCTTCGCTGATGGCGATGCCCAGGCTGCCCGGGGTCTGCGGATCTTTTTCCAGGGCATTGCGGCCGGCCTGGGTTTCGTCGCTGGGGCTGGCCACGCAGGTTCCGCCCCAGGCCTGCATCATGGCCTTGCGGTAGGGCTTCTGGTCGAAGCTGATCCGGACCATGTAAACCTTGCATTCCAGGCCGAACTGCGAACAGGCGAAGGAGAGGGCGCTGCCCCACTGGCCGGCGCCGGTCTCGGTGGTCATGCGCTCGATCCCGAAGACTTTGTTGTAGTAGGCCTGGGGCACGGCGGTGTTGGGTTTGTGGCTACCGGGCGGGCTGCCCCCCTCGTATTTGTAGTAGATCCGGGCAGGGGTCTCAAGCGCCTTTTCCAGCCCGCGGGCGCGCATCAGGGGGGATGGGCGCCAGAGGCTCAACACGTCCAATACCGGTTCGGGGATGTCGATCCAGCGCTCCGTGCTCATCTCCTGCTCGATCAGGTTCATGGGAAAAACCGGCGCCAGGTCCTCGGGCGCCACCGGCGACCCGTCGGGCCGAAGCGGGGGATTGAGCGGAATATCCGCCAGGATATTGTACCATTGCCGGGGCATCTCCCGGAGGGGCAGATCAATTTTGCGATTGCGCATTCAAAGGCCTCCTTGTTGAACGGTGCGACGGCCGGTATTAAAATGATCACGCCTATTTGTCAAGGCGCCGCGAGCGTTCGGGACGACCTTTCGAATCCAGGGGGATTTGTGGTACGCTGACACGCCCCTAAGCCCGGGAACCCGTATGGCTGCCACCGATTCGGGGCTTTAATCGCAAAGGAACGCACCATGAGCATCATTCGGCTGTTGATCGTGGCCTCGCTGGTGATCATCCCGATGGCACCCGATTCCGCGGTCCGGGCGCAATCGGCCCTCAAGATCGTCTACAACACGGGCATTGCCCCGCTCAAGTTCGAAGATGATCAGCAGCGCCCCCAGGGGCTTTTCCCGGACTTGTGGCGCGCGTGGGCCCGCAAGACGCAGCGGGAGATCGAATTCGTACGGGCGGAGAGCTTTGACGCCTCGCTTGCGATGCTGCGCGCCGGCCAGGCCGATCTCCACGCCGGCATCTTCAAGACCCCGGAACGGGAGCGGTATCTATCCTATTCCGAGCCGATTCTGACCCTCGACTATTTTCTCTTCAGCCATCCCGGCATCAAGCCGCTCGAAAATCTGGATCAGGCCGCCGGCTTCATCGTCGGCCTGGTCCGCGGGGGCTATACCGATGAAATCGTGCGGGCCAAGATCCCTTCGCGCCATCTCGCTTTTTTCAACAGCTACGAAGCGCTCTTCCGGGCCGCTTTGCGCGGTGAAATCAAGGTGTTCATCAGCAGCAAGATCAGCCTGCTCTATTTCATGAGCACCCAGCGCCTGTCCAATATTTTCGGATTCAACCCGCAGAGCCCCATCTTGACTCAAACCTACTACACGGCCACCGCCAGGGCCAACAGCGTTTTGATGGCCGCGGTCAACCGGGGCCTGGAGGCCATCAGCCCGGGCGAGCGCCGCCGGATGGAGGACAAGTGGATTGTCCGCTCAAGCAATGCCATTCCGGCCGATTTCGCCCTCAGGCTCTCGCTGGACGAGGCGGCCTATTTGGCCCGCAAACAGAAGATCAGGGTGCACAACGAAACCGACTGGGCACCGCTCAACTTCAACCGTGAAGGTGAGCCGCAGGGCTATTCGATCGAGTTTGTCAAACTGCTGGCGGCCAAAACCGGTCTGACGGTCGAGTTCGTCACCGGCCCCACCTGGGATGCGTTTCTCGAACAGATGCAAAGCGGGGACCTGGACGTCATGCTCAACATCGCCATGACGCCGGAGAGACAGGCTTTCATGTACTTCACGCCGCCCTACATCCAGATGATCCAGGCGCTTTACACCCGGGAGGATTTCCCGACCGTCACCGCCATCGAAGACCTTTTCGGCCACCGCATGGCGGTGCCCCGCGGGTTTTTTCTCCAGGAGATCCTGAACGAGCGCTATCCCCAGATCGATGTGCTCGAAGTCAAGAATACGACCGATGCGATCCTGGCGGTATCCACCGGCAAGGCCGACGCCCTCTTCGACCTCATGCCGGTGGTCGACCACATCAAGAGCCAGCTCCAGGTCACCAACCTGAGGGTTGGCGGCGACCTTGGGATCGCCGAGGGCAAACCCATTCCGCTGCATATCGCCACGCGCGGCGACGAACCGCTCCTGGCCCGTGTCCTTGCCAAAGGCATGACCATGATTTCCGACCAGGAGCGGCAGGCGCTGCACGCCCGCTGGATCGAACCCCGCGTTGCGGCCCGCAAGACGGCGGACCTCTCCCCGGATGAGATGCGGTGGGTCGAGACCCGCGGCGCAATCCGCATGGGGGTCGATCCCACCTGGCCGCCCTTCGAGCAGCAGGACGACAAGGGGCAATACGCCGGCATCACCTCGGACTATGTGCGTTTGCTCAACCAGCGGCTGGGCACCCGGATGGTACCGGAAATGGGAATGAGCTGGCCCCAGATCCTGGAAAAGGCCAAGAACCGCGAACTGGACGTTATCCCCTGCATCACGCCCACGCCGGAGCGTGAGGAATTCCTCCTGTTCACCAAGCCGTATCTTAGCTTTCAGATGGTCATCGCCACCCACCGGAATGCACCCTTCATCAACGGCCTGGCGGATCTAAACACCAAGGCCGTCGGCGTGGTCGAGGGCTATATTCCCCACGAGGCGATCCAGCGGGATTACCCGCGCATCGATCTTAAAACCTACAGCAATGTGGACGCGGGCCTCAAGGCCGTGGCGGCCGGGCAAATCGATGGTTTTGTGGACAACCTGGCATCGATTACGTTCGTCACCAAAAGGCTGGAACTCGAGGAGCTCAAAGTCGCCTCGACCACCGAATACACCTTCGACCTGACCATGGGGGTGCGCCGCGACTGGCCCGAAATGGTGGCGATTCTCGAAAAGGGGCTGCAGACCATCAGCAAGGAGGAGCGCGCGCAGATCCACAACCGCTGGATCAACGTGATCTTCGAACGCGCCGTGGACTGGCCTTTCCTCTGGCGGATCATCGGCGCCGTGGCCGCCGCCGCCGGTGCTCTCGTTGCGGTGATCCTCTTGTGGAACCGCCGCCTGGCCCAGGAGATTGATGAACGCAAACGGGTCCAGACCCAGCTGACCAAGCTCTCCCAGGCGGTCGAACAGAGCCCGATTTCGGTGGTGATCACCGATACCGATGGACGGATCGAATATGTCAATCCCAAATTCGTCGAGGTCACCGGATTTAGCATGGAGGAGGCGCGCGGACAGACGCCGCGCATCCTCAAATCCGGTGGCGTCTCCGAGGCGGTCTATGACGAAATCCGCCGGTCGATCGATGCCGGCC
>JASJBQ010000086.1 GCA_030066455.1 Desulfobacterales bacterium | reverse complement strand
TTCTCGCCCACCAACAAAGGAGATGGAGCTATGAGAGACCTGATCGATTACATCGCACGGGCGCTCGTTGACAATCCGGAAATGGTGCAGGTTTCCGAGGTCGAGGGAAATCAGACGTCTGTTCTCGAGCTAAAGGTGGCCAAAGAGGATCTGGGTAAGGTAATCGGTAAACAAGGTCGAACGGCGCGCGCCATGCGGACCATTCTGAGCGCGGCCTCGGCCAAGATCAAAAAACGCACGGTGCTGGAGATCATCGAATAAAGCGTGGAAGCGAAAGACGCTTTGATGATTGGTCGCATCGTCGGCGCACACGGCACGGGTGGTGTGTGCAAAATCATATCCTACGCCGAATCGCTGGCGGTTTTCGAATCCGGCAACCCGCTGTTCGTGGAAACGGACGATAACCGCTTGAAAACGCTTGATGTCTTATGGGTCAAACCGCATTCGAAAGGCGCCCTGATGGCTTTGAACGGGGTGCGTGACCGCGATGCGGCCGAGAAACTGCGTGGCGCCGCACTATTTGTCGACAAACGCCGGCTGCCGGCGCTGGAAACGGAAAGCTACTACTGGTTTGAACTAATCGGCATGGAGGTGTTTACACAGGACGGCCTTTTTCTGGGTCGGCTGGAATCCATTCTCCCCACCGGTAGCAACGATGTCTACGTCGTTCGTCAGGCCGACCGGGAAACCTTGGTGCCGGCATTGGCCACGGTGGTCCGACGGATCGATACCGACCGGAGGCGAATGGAGGTGGCGCTCCCGGAAGGGTTATAACACCCGTCGCCGGGGAGGCCGAGCCCGCATGCAAATCGCCGTGCTGACCATATTCCCGACCATGTTCGACCTGTTTTGGGATTACGGTATCGTCCGGCGCGCCATCGCTGGCGGCCAGGTCCGATCCGAAACCTTCGACATTCGAGCATTTACCGAAGACCGCCACCATGTGACGGATGACCGGCCCTACGGGGGCGGTTGCGGCATGGTCATGAAGCCCGAGCCGCTGGCCAAGGCGATAACGGCGGCCAAGGCGCACATCGAAGGGGCCATGACGGTGCTCATGTCCCCGCAGGGAGACAAACTCAGCCAGCAGACGGCCGCAGGGCTGGCCCGTCAACGCGGGCTGATTTTTGTTTGCGGTCGCTACGAGGGGGTCGACGCCCGAATCGTCCGCCGCCACGTAGACTACGAGCTTTCCATCGGCGACTACGTATTGAGCGGCGGCGAACTGGCCGCCATGGTGGCCATGGACGCGGTCATTCGTCTGCTGCCCGGCGTTTTGGGCGGTGCCGAATCGGCGGCCCGCGACTCTTTCAGCGACGGTTTGCTGGAGCACGGGCACTACACGCGGCCGCGCGAATTTGAAGGCCAGGCGGTGCCGGAGGTGCTGATGTCGGGAGACCATCAGGCCATCACACGCTGGCGCCAGCGGATGTCGTTGGGCGAGACCTTTCTGCGGCGGCCGGAATTGCTGGAACGCCGCCCACTCGACGACCGGGAGCGACAGATATTGCAGGCGTGGTCGCGGGCTCTGGAAAGGATACTCAGGCATCAATCTGCACATCGCGCTGATTCATTATCCGGTCGTCAATAAAAACGGGGCGATCATTGCTTCGGCGATCACGAATCTGGACTTGCATGACATCGCCCGAGCCGCCAAAACGTTCGCCTTGCGGTCGTTTCAGGTGGTGACGCCGCTTGAGGATCAGCAGGTTTTGGCCGGGCGCATCGTGTCCCACTGGACCCGAGGTGCCGGTGGCGCCTACAATCCCAGACGACGCGAAGCGCTGATGCAGATTACGATCAGCGCCACCCTGGAAGAGGCGATCCAGGCGGTTGGCCGGCAGGAGGGGCGTCGGCCATGCACCGTGGCCACCTGTGCACAGCCACAGCCCCATGCCATCGGTTTCGATCAACTGCGGCAGAAGCTGCAAAGCGATGCGCCGCATATGCTGCTCATGGGAACAGCATGGGGGTTGGCACCGGAAATCCTCGTCGGCGCCGATCATGTTCTGGCGCCCATCGGTGACCATGCGGCCTATAACCATTTGTCCGTGCGCTGCGCGGCCGCCATCATCATGGACCGGCTGAACGCCGACGCGCCGCCGCACGAAGAAAAAAATACGATCTAAGCATTAGGGGAAAATGATGGAGAAACTGAAACAGCTTGAAAGAGAAATGATGCGCCTGGACCTGCCGGATTTTGCGCCGGGCGATACGGTCAAAGTCCACGTCAAGATCAAGGAAGGCGAAAAAGAACGCATCCAGGTTTTTCAGGGCGTGGTGATCAGCAAACGCAAAGGCAGCACCAACGCCACTTTCACCGTTCGCAAGGTCTCTTACGGTGTCGGTGTGGAGCGCATCTTCCCGCTGCATTCGCCGATCATCGACAAGGTCGAGGTGGTTGCCCGCGGCCGCGTGCGGCGTGCCAAGATCTACTACCTGCGCAAGCTGCGCGGCAAGGCGGCACGTATCAAAGAGCGCCGCTACTAACGAATGCTCCGTGGATGAATGCAGGCCGGAGGCCGGCGCGCATGGACGATCACTGCCAGCAGTATGAGGCGCAGGCCCGGCGCGGCGGCGCCCGCCGTGTGGCCGGCGTCGACGAGGTCGGCCGCGGACCGCTGGCGGGTCCCGTGGTGGCCGCAGCCGTGATGCTGCCGGCTGGTTTCCGGCCCGACGGGATCAATGATTCCAAGAAATTGTCCGCGCCGCAGCGCAGCCAAGCCTTTGCACGCATCTGCCGGCAGGCGTCCGGCATCGGCTTGGGGGTCATCGACGCCGAGGTCATCGACCGCATCAACATCCTGCAAGCCTCCCTTCTGGCCATGGCCACGGCTATCGACCAGCTTGATCCCCAGCCGGATTACCTGCTTGTCGACGGCAACCAGCCGGTCAAACGACCCATTCCCCAGATGACCTTGACGCGGGGCGACAGCCGCAGTGTGTCCATTGCGGCCGCCTCCATTATCGCCAAGGTGACGCGGGACCGTCTAATGGAGGACTACCATCGGCGTTATCCGGCCTACGGGTTCGACCGGCACAAGGGTTATCCCACCCGTGCCCACCGGGAGGCCGTGCGGAAGCTGGGCGGCTGCCCGATCCACCGCCGCAGTTTCAAGGGCGTTGGGGATTTGTGACACCCGTGGGCCTGACGAAAGGAGCGGGTTCCGAACATGCTGAACCTCTCGCAACGATTCGGCCAAAAAGCCGAGGATCTGGCCGCCCGTCATCTCAAGCGCCGGGGCTACAAGATTTTAACCCGCAACTACCGCACCCGGGCCGGCGAGATCGACATTATCGCCCGCGAGGGAAAGAGCCTGGTATTTATCGAAGTCAAGGGCCGCCAGTCCACGCGCTACGGCAGTGCCAAGGCCGCCGTCACACCGCGCAAACAGCGGCAGGTGGCCAAGGTGGCCCTCTGGTACCTGAAGGAAACCGACCAAATGGACGCCAAAGCCCGCTTTGACGTCGTGGCCGTCACCCAGACGGGCGCAGACGCCCGCATTGAGATCGTACGCAATGCCTTCCAGATCTCCCCAGCGGCCATCGGCTGATACGCCGGCGGGCACGCTCTATGTCGTGGCCACCCCCATCGGCCATCTCGACGACATCACCGTGAGGGCCCTCGAGGTGCTGAGGACGGCGGACTGCATCGCCGCCGAGGACACCCGCACCACCGGTCGCCTGCTGGCCCACCACCGGATCAAAGGCCACCTGGTATCCTACCACGAGCACAACGAGCAGCGGCGCACGCCCCAGCTGCTGGCGCGCCTGACCGCGGGGCAAACCGTGGCCCTGGTGTCCGATGCCGGCACGCCGACCCTTTCCGATCCCGGTTTCATCCTCGTGCGCCAGGCCGCGGCCGCAGGCATACGGATCCAACCGCTGCCCGGCGCCTCTGCCGCCGTGGCGGCCCTGTCCGTCTCCGGACTTCCCACCGATGCCTTTGTTTTCCTGGGGTTCCCGCCGCGCAAACCGCAGCGCCTCGATGCGCACCTGCGCGCGCTGCGGAACGAACCCCGCACGCTGATCTGGTACGAATCACCCCGCCGGCTAACGGAACTGCTCAAAGCACTTGAGCGGATTATGGGCGACCGGCCGGCCGTCATCGGCCGCGAAATGACCAAACGCTACGAGGAGTTCCTGCGTGGCCCCCTGACGCAATTGAGCGCGCGGTTGGAAGCCCGCAACGACATCAAAGGCGAGATCACCCTGCTCGTAGCCGGGTGCTCCCCAGCCGGCGAAACCAGCCCCGAAACCCTGCGGGCCATCATTCGCGAAGAGCTCGAGCACAGCCCCCGGCCCGCTTCGGGTCTCGCGCGCGAGCTCGCCGGCCGATTCAACCGATCCCGCGGAGAAATCTACGATCTGATTCTGGAAGTCAAAAAAAGCTGATGGGCCCCGGGCGTCGCGCGCGGCCGCCTCTGCGCCGATCGCCTGGTCCGTAAATATTGAAACAGGAGACTAATCATGGAAAAAATAGAAGCCATATTCGCCCCCCGGTCGGTCGCCGTGCTTGGCGCCTCGACCACGCCCGGTAAAGTCGGCCATGATATTTTCGCCAACATTCTCAAAGGCGGCTATCAGGGTGTGCTCTACCCCGTGAACCCGACCGCCAAATCGATTCTGAGCGTGCGCGCCTACCCGGGCGTGAGCGATGTGCCCGACGAGGTCGATCTGGCCATGATCATCCTCCCGCCGCAGCGGGCCGTCCAGGCTGTGGCGGACTCGATTGCCAAAGGCGTCAAGGGCATTGTGATCGTCTCGGCCGGGTTTCGCGAGGTCGGCCCCGAAGGACGGGCCATCGAGGATCGCATCGTGGCGATGTGCCGCGAGGCTGGTGTCCGCGTGGTCGGCCCTAACTGCCTGGGGGTCATCAACCCCCACCCGTCCGTCAGTCTGAATGCCAGCTTCTCGGCCCGCATGCCGGCCGCGGGCAATATTTCCTTTATCTCCCAGAGCGGCGCCCTGTGCACCGCTGTTCTGGACTTCGCCGCGGACCGCGATTTCGGCTTTTCTAAATTCATCTCCATCGGCAACAAGGCCGATGTGGACGAGCTCGACCTGCTGGAGTACCTCCACTGCGACATGAGCACAAACGTGATCATGCTCTACATCGAAGAGCTCCGCCGGGGAGACCGGTTTATCGAGACGGTTAAGGCCATTACTTCGGGTAACAGGCCAACCCCGGTGCTGGTCATCAAATCCGGACGCACATCGGCGGGGGCCCAGGCCGCCGCCAGCCATACCGGCGCCCTGGCCGGGACGGAGGCCGTCTATGATGCCATCTTCGAACAGGCGGGTGTCATTCGGGTCAATGCCATCGACGAGCTCTTCGATTTTGCCAACGCATTTTCTTTCAAGGTCCAAAGCGCGCTGGGCAAAATGATGCGGCGCATTCCCAGCGGCAACCGCGTGGCCATCGTGACCAATGCCGGCGGACCCGGTATCGTGGCCACCGACATGACCGTTTCCTCCGGCCTCAAACTGGCTGAGTTCAAAACCGAAACCATCGAGGTTCTGGCCAGCCATCTGCCCTCGGCCGCCAATCTGCACAACCCCGTGGACGTCATCGGCGACGCCACCCAGGAGCGCTACGAAAACGCGCTGGCCGCCGTGATCCGCGACGACGGCGTGGACGGGGCCCTGGTGATCCTGACGCCCCAGTCCATGACCAACGCCCTGGAAACGGCCAAGGCCATCACCCAGATCGCCCACCGCTCGCAAAAACCGATCCTGTGCAGTTTCATGGGCATCGTCGATGTCTCCGCCGGGGTCGAATACCTCCAGGAGCAGGGCTACCCGGTCTACCGTTTCCCGGAGAATGCCGCCAAGTCGTTCGGCGCACTCTACCGTTACTCCCAGTGGCTCAACCGCCAGTACCTGGCCCCCTACAAACTGTCGCACGATGTGGACAGGGCCCGGGGCATCGTAGCCGACTGCCTGGCTGCCGGTCGGACCGCCATCGGTGAAAAAGACGGCAACGCCCTGCTGGAATGCTACGGATTCAACGTCCTGCCCACCCGCCTGGCCCAAAACGTCGACGAAGCCGCGGCCATAGCGGCGGAAATCGGATTTCCGGTGGTGATGAAAATCGTCTCCCCGCAGATCCTGCACAAATCCGATGCCGGCGGGGTGAAGGTCGGCATCGACAGCGAAGACGGGGCGCGCCAGGCCTACGACGAAATCATGGCCAACGCCCAAGCCTATGATCCCGAGGCCCGGATCGAAGGCGTTCTGGTGGTCAAGATGGCGCCGGCCGGCCAGGAAGTCATCCTGGGCATGAACCGCTATCCCGGTTTCGGACCGCTGTTGATGTTCGGCTTCGGCGGCATCTTTGTCGAGGTTTTCAAGGATGTCACCTTCCGCCTGGCGCCCATCGGCCGCAACGAGGCCCGCCGCATGATCAAAGCCATCCGCGCGGTCAAGCTGCTGGAGGGTTTTCGCGGGGCCCCGGCCGCGGATCTGGAAGCCCTGCAGCAGGCCCTGGTGCGCCTTTCGGACCTGGCGATGAATCATCCCGAAATCCAGGAACTGGACATCAACCCGCTGCTGGCCCACCCCGAGGGGCAGGGGCTAACAGTGGCCGACTGCCGGATGCTGCTGGCGGCGGACGACGATCAGGCCTGACAGCCGCCGAGCGCTTGTACCCGATAGTTACCCTCGTGACCGAGACAAACCGCATACCGGGATCGTTTCCGGCGAACGACACGGCCGACGGGCCGCACCGCCTCTACCCGGTGGTGCTGAGCGTGCCCGCCCATCTGCGGCGCCTGCGCGGAAGCGCCCAGGTGGCGATCCTGAGCCGGCTGGCCCGGGTGGCCGTGCGTTTATCCGCCCGCCTGGCAGGGGTCGCGCCACCCCCCTGCGCCAAAGATGATCAGGGGGCCCCACGGCCCCATGACGGTATCCACTGGTCGGTCTCGCACAAGCCTGATTTCGTGGCCGGCGTCGTGGCCGACGTCCCGGTCGGCATCGACATCGAATCTGTCCGCTCCCCGCCCGAAGCGCTCTACAGGCGCATCGCCGCCGAGGATGAATGGCAACTCGGCCACGACCCGCGAGCTCCGCGGCTGTTTTATCGGGTCTGGACGGCCAAGGAAGCGGTGTTGAAGGCTGAAGGCGTGGGGTTGCGCGGCCTTTCCCGCTGCCGGGTGGCGGCCATTCCCGATCAGGCAACGATGCAGCTGGCGTTCGAGGGGCGCGCCTGGACGGTGGCGCACCATTATCTGGACACGCATGTACTGGCGCTGACAGGCACGGGCACACCGATCGAATGGCGCGTCGACGCGGGCCTTTCGCTCGGCGCTTAGATCAGGCCCTCCGCCAATTAACCGGTCCAGGATGCATAAGCCTCTTTGGGGGTAAGTTCAAGGATTGAGGACGGGCAGCGATTCGATCTTGAAGATCGAGCTGCACTTTTTACAGCGCGTGGTGATGCCTACCTGATCGCTGCGGATCTTGAATCGTTGGCCGCAGTGGGGGCAGGCGGTTTTGGCGTAGGTCGGGGATGTGAGGCTCTGGCGGCTGGCCTCGGCTGCCATTTGAATGGTTTCCGGATCGAGCAGGCCGTCGGTGGTCGAATTGGATTCTTCTTCGGCCTTGCGCCGCTTTTCCAGATAGGCCTCGTACTTATCGAAGATAATCCCGCAGCGCAGACACTCCTGCGACTTGATCTGGTTGTGAAAACCGCACTTGGGGCAAGGTTTGAGTTCTTCCGGCGCATCATCTGCGTGTAAATCGGCCTTTTGCTCTTCTGGGGCCGGTTCAGGCGGCTGGACAGCTTCATCCTCAGGCGGGGGCAACGTCGGTGCGGGCATATCGGCGGGCGCCGCCGAATCGGGTGGCCGCGCCATTTTCTTCTCAACATAGTCAAAATCGATGCCGCAGTTGGAACATTCGCGTTCATCGGACTGGCGGGGATGATCACACCTTGGGCATTTCATGAATCACTCCGGACCTGGGCGCGCACTTGGGAAAAGTCCGTCTGGGTAACGATGAAGCCGATGCCTTTAAAGCCGAATATGGGGAGAATAGCAGAAAAGGAAAACGCTGTCAAAAGCAGATCGGCATAAAATCGGGGGCTTAGGCCCTGATGGCGCCTGTCCGACAAGCACGGCGGGATATGCGCTTGCATGCGCGCCATGCTTTGCGTATAGTGGGTCCGCTCGCATTCATGGCATAAAATCAAAGGTTTAGAAGTTAAGATCTTTTAGGGGCATCTTCCCCGGGAGGGAGCGTCCATGCGCAGCCTGAACCTTTATGATCTTTTCCGCCGCAACGCGGCCCTGTTCGGCGACCGTCCGGCACTGGTCGACGCCGAGGGCAGCCTGAGCTTCAGCGAACTGAAGCAATCGGTCGACCGGCTGGCCGCCGTGCTGGCAAACCACGGTCTCCGGCCGGGAGATCGCGCGGCCGTGTTGGCCTTTAACAGCCGCCGCTATTTTTTTCTTCTCGGCGCTGCGGCCCGTCTGGGGGCGATCATCGTTCCGTTGAACTGGCGGCTGGCAGCAGAGGAGCTGCAGTTCATTCTTCGGGACGCCGAACCGGGACTTCTCCTTTTTGATGCCCCGCATGCCGCCACGGCCGCTGCGCTGACGCAAGCCGGCGACGGCGTTCAGCCGTTGGATATGGAAACCATGATGGCGAACCCGCCCCGGACAGACATCGCTCCGGCCGCCCCCTCCGATGGCGGCGCGCCCTACGTCATCATCTACACGGCCGCTATGGGCGGCAAACCCCGGGGGGCCGTGCTGAGCCATGAGAATTTTATCGCCAGTAACATGCAGACCATCGCGACCCTGAAACTGGACGACCGCGACGCCTATCTGAACATGCTGCCCCTGTTTCACATCACCGGACTCAATCTGGCCTTCGCGGTGCTGCATGCCGGCGGCAAAAACGCGGTCATCGAACGTTTCGACGCCCGCGCGGTCCTGCGGTGGACCGAGGAGGCACGGATCTCCGTACTGGGAAGCTTCCCGCCCATCTTGAGCAACCTGATGGATGAACTCGACCAGCGCCCCTGGGATTTGTCTTCCCTGAAGCATGTGCTGGGTCTCGACCAGCCCGACATGATCGCCGCTTTTGAACAGCGGGCAGCATGTACTTTCTGGACCCTTTACGGCCAGACCGAGACCTCGGGTTTCGTCACCTTGGCACCGGTCGGTGAAAACCCGGGGTCCGCCGGACGTCAGGGGCTGCTGACGACGTTTCGGATCGTGGACGACGAGGACCGGGATGTTGCCGTCGGCACTCCGGGCGAGATCGTGGTGCAGGGCCCGCTCGTATTCCAGGGTTTCTGGCGTCAGGACGAAGTCAACCGTCAGTTGTTCCGCAACGGATGGCACCACACCGGCGACCTGGGCCATGTCGATGCGAACGGTTTTCTCTGGTTCGGGGGGCGCAAGCCGGAGAAAGAACTGATCAAACCCGGGGGCGAGAATGTTTATCCGGCCGAGGTCGAGGCCGTCATTCAGACGCACGCGGCGGTGGACGAGGTTTCCGTCATCGGTGTCCCCGATCCCAAATTCGGCGAAGGCATCAAAGCCGTCTGCGTTCTCAGGGCGGGCATGTCCCTCGAGGCCAAGGAACTGGCCGACTTTGTGGCCGCCCGCATCGCCCGCTACAAAAAGCCGCGGTACGTCGAATTCGTCGCGGAACTCCCCAAGACCGCTGAAGGGAGCATCGACCGCTCGCAGGTCAAGTCCCTTTACGGAAAGCCCTGATACCGTTGCCCGTGTTGCCGGGCGGCCGCTGGACCGAAAGGAACCCGTATGCAAGTCACCTTCCATGGTGCCGCGCGCGAAGTCACCGGCTCGGCGCATCTGCTCGCAAACGGCGAAGACCGCCTGCTGATGGACTGCGGGCTGGTGCAGGGCCGCCGCACGGAGACCAACGCCAAGAACCGCAAGCTGCCGTTCGATCCGCAGCGGCTCACGAACGTGGTACTCTCCCACGCCCATATCGACCACTCCGGGCGGATTCCGCTACTGGCGCGCAAAGACTTCCCGGGCCGTGTCCTGTCGACAAGGGCCACACGGGATGCCTGTGAATATCTGCTCAGGGACTCGGCCCATATCCAGGAATCGGACGCCGATTACCTGAACTATAAAACCGCCCGCCATTTTCTTTCGCATCATCGCAAGGGCGGTCGGAAAAGCAAAGCCGATGTGCGCCGCATCCTCAAAAAAAACGGCCACAACCTCGACACCGACGCCATCAACACCATTATCGCCGAAAACAATCTGGATGCGGTGACCCCGCTCTATACCATGGCCGACGCCGAGCGGGCGCTCGCGCTTTTCGACGGCTATCCCTACCGCCACCCGATTACCGTAGGCCGGGACATGGTCTGCACGCTCTACGAAGCCGGCCACATTCTAGGCTCCGCCATCAGCATTATCCGGACCCAGGTCGACGGACGCAACGTCACCGTCGGCTACACGGGCGATCTCGGCCGTTTCGACAAACCGATTCTGCGCGACCCCTGCCTCGAATTTGAAGCGGCCGACCGTCGGCTGGATCTGCTGATCATGGAAAGCACCTATGGCGACCGTCTGCATGAGCCGGTGGTGGACCTCAAGCCCCGGCTTCAATCCGTTCTGGCCGAGGCCAGCGAACGCGGCGGCACGATCCTGATCCCCTCTTTTGCCTTTGGACGAACCCAGGAACTGCTTTACGTCCTGCACGAACTCTACATTGAGGATGCGGTGCCCAAACTGCCGGTCTACGTCGACAGCCCGCTGGCCACCAAGATCACCACCGTATTCGGCGAGCACCCCGAGGTCTACGATGAGGAAGCCCATGCTACATTCCTTCAGAGCGGGCGCAACCCTTTCCGCTTCGACCAGATCCGCTTTGTTCAGTCGGTGGAGGAGTCCATCGCCCTGACCCGGGACGAAACCCCCCACATCGTCATATCCGCTTCAGGCATGTGCGAAGCCGGCCGGATCCTGCACCACCTGCGCTACAAGATCCACAATCCCCGCAACACCATTCTGGTGGTGGGGTTCATGGCCCGCCACACCCTGGGGCGGCGCATCCTGGAAACGGGTGAAGCCTATGCCGCCGAGGGGCGCCGGGGGCCGGCACCGGATCTCAAGTTCATGAACAAGACCTACCCGCTGGCGGCCCACGTATCCAAGATCGGCGGTTTCAGCGCGCATGCCGACCGCGAAGAACTCATGCGCTTTCTGCGACAATCGAACCTCGAAATTCGGAAAATCGCAGTGGTTCACGGGGAAGAAGACCAGTCCCTGGCGTTTGCCAAACATCTCAACCAGAACGGCTTCCAGGCCCTGACACCGCAATCGGGGGAAACCATCGCGTTGGACTGACCATTCCAGGATACGCATTGTCCGCCGAAGTCAGCCGTGTGTTCCGCCCGCATGGAGGAAGCATGTCGATCCGACTCATTGCTCAGGATCTCTACCGCGTCTGGCGAGAAATCGAAGCCCTCGAGAAGCAGCTAACCCAAGCCCCTTTCAGTGAGCGTCAGGCGCTGGAGGAAGCCCTGCGCCGGTTGAAAGCCGAACATGCCCGTCTCCGCCAGGCCCTCGACGGCAGCAAAGCCTGAACGGGCTTCATGGGCATTATCCTGCCACGGCCCCTCGCAGAAACGCGAGCCCGCGCGCGCATACCTTGACGTTGCTGGGTGCCGATCCTAATTTATTAAATATATAATTATATTCATTTAATTTATTACGGTTTCCGGAGCGGAAACAGTATATTCGCTACCATCCTGTGTTGTTAGCAGATTCCGTTATCCCACTCACCTGCAGCACCGCCTGACCTTTGCTCTCCATTGCGGCGACGCCATTCTAAATGAAGGATTTATCGAGGCCCTTTATCATACGGCCTGCTCCGGGGAATTCCCTGGACGGGCGTAAACATCCAACCCAGGAGGTGCGCCATGAAGTTTCAGGATATCTTCGTACCCCGTTGGCAGCATTCCAACCCGGAGGTACGCATCAAAGCCGTCAACCGGATGAGTGATAAATCCCTGCTGAAACAGATCATCGAGAAGGACGAGGATGAAATGGTCTGTATGGCCGCACGCGAGCGGCTAACGGAGCTCTCGGAGGAAAAGGTGAGGGTCGAAAGCTGACATGCGAAACGGCCCGCTGCTCTGCAGACCGGGCCGTCGATAGCTTCGGCACCCTAATCGCGCGGGGCTTTGCACCGCCGCGCTCTGACGGGGCACCTGTCTTGATCAGTTGAAACGCCTCGTCTTACGGCCTTCATGAGGTTTAACCGCAAACCTGACATTCGGTCAAACATTGCTCATAGGACCGCTCTCGGGTTTCCGGATCGGTCGGGTCGCTCCGGTCACCCCAGAACTTTCGGATACAATCACTGATACATCGCTGTTCACTGGGTTTGATCTTTCGGGTTTCACCCATGGCAGGCTCCTTCCGTCGACGTAATTACGAATCGCGTGGATTGGCTTTGGCACGGAGTCTTAACGAACGCCCGCGCAGCCCATTCGTTGCGTACAGTAATGCGCGGCCGCCGATCTGCAACCCCGGGGAAACGCCTCCATTTGCATTTCTTTCGCACCTGCGTTAATTTCTCAAATCACATTATACAGGCTTACCGGCTGACGGTGAAAATACGCAGCCATGCAGCATAACAAGGCCGGCCAGGCCGGTCATGGGATGAAAGCTGGAGTTCATGCTCAAATACGGAATTGGCCTTACCCTGGGGCTGGCCCTCGTAACCGGATATTTTCTGGGTCCGAGCAAAGCAGTGGTTTCTTCCACCGCCGCCGTCAACTGGCACACTTACAGAGAAGGGACCGACCTGGCCCGCCGGCAGAAGAAAAACATGGTCATCTATTTCCATGCCGACTGGTGCACCTACTGCGGCCAGATGGAGAAAGAGACCTTTGGCGACGCGGCGGTCATCGATTTCCTCAACAAGCAAACCATTGCCATCAAAGTGGATGTGGATCAGGAACAACGGATTGCACGCCAGTTCGGTGTCAGGGGGCTGCCAGCCACCTTTCTGCTGCTGAACAACGGCGAGCAGATCGGCCCGATGCCGGGCTTCATTCCGCCCCGCGCCTATTTGTCAATGCTCTCCAAGATATTGTCAGCGTCCTGAATAAATGGTGACGGACCTGGTCAAACAGATGGGCGGGCTCCTGGCCACGGCGCTCGTTCTGGCTGCAGGCGTGAATACCATCTCGCCGCGGGGCATCCCCTGGTGGGGCCAGTGGGACGAAGCCCAAGGGGTCGTGACCGCCGACCAGACCGCCCTGGCGCCCACCCTGGATTTTGAGATCCCGGATGCCGCCACAGCCCACCGGCTGCACACCGGTGGCAAGGTGCTTTTCGTGGATTCCCGCACGGCCGCCGACTATCGCGCGGGCCATATTCCCGGGGCACTCTCCCTGCCCCTGGGCGAGTTCGACCGCCACATCGATGGCTTTCGGTCGCAATACGCACCCAGCCACCCCATCGTGACCTACTGTTCGGGAAGAAGCTGCCAGGACAGCCACATTCTCGCCCAGCGCCTGTTTGAGGCGGGCTATGAAAACGTTTC
>JASJBQ010000085.1 GCA_030066455.1 Desulfobacterales bacterium | reverse complement strand
AAGGAACGATTCGTTGTGCGATTAAAAAGAATGACCGGGAAGCGGGCTTCTTCCCGGCCAGATCAGTAGGAGGTATTTAACGTTATTAAGCGTTTGAGGCGATGGCGGGCCCCAGCGCTTTTTGATGATGTAGAAAGGAAAGGAAACCTTTCTGGTTCCAATGCTAAGGCACTTTCGCCCGGGGTCAAGCGGCGATGAAAAAAACCTTCCGTATCAAGGCAGGTTTCGATCGCCCAGATTGCCATAGCGATGATAGGTATCGCAAATGCTCTGGTTCTGGTAGTAATGGATCAGCTCGATGCGTCCCTCCATGAGGACCGGGGCCCGGGCAATATAGAAGCCACGGCGGGCGGCCGCGGCCAGCACCAGAGCGGGCGCGCGATCCGGCGCGGCGTAGCGGATGCGGTCAACGATGCGCATACTGGCGCACAAGGCCTCGTCGGACTGCCGGCGGATAATGGCTCCGCGCAGGAAATCCCGCGCCTCGACCCGATAAAGAAAACCGGTGACATCGTTGTCGAGATCGGCGGGGATGCTCACGATGCAAACGCTGCCGGCAATGCGGGCGGCGGCCACCCGGGCCAGCACATCGAACAGGCTGTCGGCCGGGTGAAGCCGGACGACGATCACCCCCAGTGAGCGGTAGCGGTGCAGGTTGTCCTGGCCGCGCAGGTGGAAGTAGTCCTTGGCGCGCTCGAATTCCGCGCCGGCATGATAGAGATAACTTTTGACCGCCCGGATGGTTTTTTCGATATCCGCCCCCTGGGAGGCAAAACCGCCCCACAACAGCTTCCGTCGCCAAGTAAGCACCGCGTGCAGCAGATCGTGTTCGCGCGCCACCGAATCGATCTCCGGAAGCCCCGTTTCGGAAAAATCCATGAACTGGGACACGTAGTTGGGTCCGCCGGCTTTGATGGCGGGGCCCAGGGCGGACTTGCCCATGCCGCCGAATGGCTGTCGCAGCGTGATGGCGCCGGTGGTGCCCCGGTTGACATACAGATTGCCCGCCTTGATGCCTTCCTTCCAACGGGCCTGCTCACGCTCGTCCAGGCTCTCGATCCCGGAGGTCAGCCCGAAACCGGTCATGTTCACCAGTTCGATGGCATGCTCGAGGTTTTCCGCGGCCATGACCCCCAGCAGCGGGCCGAAAAACTCCGTGTTGTGGGTGTAAGCGCCCGGCTGGACCCCGTATTTGATTCCCGGTGCCCACATGTGCGGGTTGTCGTGCCGGCACTCGGGTTTCAAGGCCCAGCTTTCGCCGGGCTCCAGGGTGGTGAGCGCCCGCTCCAGATCGTGGCTCGGCGGCCGGATCAGGGCCCCCATCTTGTGGGCGAAGTCCCAGGCCGACCCCACCTTGAAGCTTTGGGCCGCGTCCACGAGCTGGCGCTTGAAGTTCTCGTCCGCGTAGATCTCCTTTTCCAGAATTAAAAGGGATGTGGCCGAACATTTCTGGCCGCTGTTGCCGAAAGCCGAATAAATCACGTTCTTGATGGCCTGGTCGCGGTCGGCCATGGCGGTGACGATGGTGGCATTCTTACCCCCGGTTTCCGCCGCCAGAAAAAGATCCGGCTTGACCTCGAGCATGCGCATCCCGGTTTCGGTGCCCCCGGTGAGGATCACGTAGTCGAGATCGGGGTGGCCCACCAGATGGGCACCGGTGCTGCCGCCGGAGCAGGGCACGAATTGCAGCACGTTGCGCGAAATGCCTGCCCGCCAGAAAGCCTGGCACAATTCCCAGGCCACGAGCACCGCATCGGAGGCCGGCTTGAAGATCACCGTGTTGCCGGCTGCAAGGGAAGCCACGATGCCGCCGCACGGAATGGCAATGGGGAAATTCCAGGGCGACACCACGGCCCCGACCCCCTTGCCCCGGGCGTTGATCGTCTTGAACGCCGTGAACGTGCGAACCGAATGCGGATAGTATTCAGCAAAATCCACCGCCTCCGAAACCTCTACGTCGGCCTCGGTAAACACCTTGCCGGTGTTGGCCGCGGCCGCGCCGATCAGATCACCCCGCGCCTGACGCAGCGCCATGGCCACCCGGGAAAGATGGCGATGGCGCTCTTCCGGGGACAGCCGGCGCCAGCCATCCGGGTCCTCACGGGCCACGGCCACGGCCCGGTCCACATCCGCAATGGTGGCCAGACGATACTGGGCCACGTTGACTTCGACGGGTTTTTGGTTGGGGTCGAGGCAGCCGCGCACCTCGCGGCCGTCAAATAGGGCTTCACCGGCAATCACCAGCGGAATCTCGATGGGGTCTTCACCGGGCCGCCGCTGCCATTTATCCCGGATCCCTTCCGCCCATTCGCGGTTGGCCGCCAGAGACCAGTCCGTATCCGGTTCGTTGTTGAATTCACCCTCGTAATAGGTGCCCATTTCCTCCGGAAAGGCTTCGTTTTGGCGGTTCTGGATGCGGTTGGGCGTGGCCGGGGCCTTGTCGATGTGATCGCAGGCCTCCCGGAACTGGTCCTTCAAAAAGTCCCATTCATCCGAGCGGGTCGCAAGGTTGGGGGCGTAGCGCAGAAAATTCTCCGCACCGGTGTTCTCGTCCAGGCGGCGCACCAGGTAGGCGATCGCATTGATGAACTCCTCCCGGGCCGCCACCGGGGCGTAGAGCAGCACCTCCCCGGTCATCTCGCTGATGGCCCGGCGCACGTGGTTGGCCATGCCCTCCAGCATTTCGAAGGCGAAGTGGTCGGTCACGCCGTTGCGCTCGGCCAGCTTGTACGCATAGGCCAGCTCGAACAGGTTGTGCGACGCAATACCCAGATGAACGGCCGGCGTGACTTCTGGATCCGTCCCGTAGTGCACCATGCGCTTGTAGTTGGCGTCCACGTCCCGTTTGTTGTCGTAGGGCGCCAGCGGCCAGTTGAACAGGGAGGCCTCCACCAGTTCCATCTCCATGTTGGCGCCCTTTACGAGCCGGATCTTGATCGGCGCGCCGCCCGCCGCCACGCGCTGCCGTGCCCAGGCGGTCAGCCTTTTCTGGATCGCGAAGGCATCCGGAAGATAAGCCTGCAGAACGATGCCGGCGGCATGCGATTTGAACTCGTCGCGCTCCAGCGTCCGCATGAAGGCTGCCGTGGTGATGGCCAGATCGCGGTACTCCTCCATGTCCAGGTTCACGAACTTGGGGACCCGGCGGCCGTCCGGGCGCTCGAACATGTTGGATGCGGCCGTGCGATAAAGTTCGGCCAGGCGCTCGGTGAGCACCGCCACGCTGTGCTCGAAGGCCAGGGGGTTAATTTGGGAGTAGATCGTTGAAATCTTGACCGAGATGTATTCGACGGCCGGATCCTGCAGATCGCGGATATAGGTTTGCAGCCGGTGCCGGGCCTCGTCCTCGCCCAGAACGGCTTCGCCCAGGTGGTTGATGTTCATGCGAATGCCCTGGCGCTTGCGTTTGGCCAGGTGGGCGTGAAGCGTCTCGGTTTCACCGGGAATCACCGACCGGGCGCTGTCCGCCCGCATCTTGGCGATCATTTTGGGCACGGACAGCCGGGGCAGGTGGCGGCCCACCGTCAGAAATAGGTGCATCAGCATTTTTTCCGTCAGCGTGAAAAAACCGGGGATGCCGCTTTGGCGCAGCAGGGCGTTCACCTGGTCCGCCACCTTGCGCTGATTTGCACTGCGGAAGCTGCGGTCGATCATACGCGTCAGCGTGACCTTGTCTTCCGGGTGGGTCAGCAGGTGCCGGATCTGCATCTGGTAGGCCTTCTCCTCGGCCGTCAGCAGTTCATTGGCCCGGTTCTGCCAGGCCTCGGCCAGCGCGATCGCTTCTTCTTGGAGGTGTTTGTCGACGGTTGGACTCATGGCGGGTTCCCTTCCGTTCCTGCACGCCCGTTGTTAGGCGGCCATGGGTGCTTCTGACGGCCGCACGCCGTATCGGTTGCGGCATCAACCATCGACCGCACGGTCGGGCGTCGACCATTATTAATGCATGGCGCCAATGACGATTCTCTATACCCTGGCGTCTCATGTTCACGTTGATTGTAATGGTTAGACCTTTTAGCAAAAAAAATTTTACCGATTCGGTGCCGTTTCAAGTCGCCATCGATTATTTAGGCATCATTGCCGCCGCCGGGGCCGATACGGACAAGCGCGCGCAAGCGGCCGTTCAGCTTTCTCCCAGATAGGCCTTGCGGATCTCGGGGTTGTTCAGGAGGCTCTGGGCATCATCCTCCATGATGATGGCACCGGTCTCCAGTACATAGCCGCGCTGGGATGTCTGCAGGGCAATGTTGGCATTCTGTTCCACCAGAAGGATGGTGGTGCCGTCTTCACGGTTAATTTCATTGATGATCTCAAATATTTTTTGAACGATCAGGGGGGCGAGGCCCAGCGAGGGTTCGTCCAGCAGCAGCAGCTTGGGCCGGCTCATCAGCGCCCGGCCGATGGCCAGCATCTGCTGTTCGCCGCCCGAAAGCGTCCCGCCGTGCTGATTGCGGCGGTCTTTCAACACCGGAAAGAGCGCGAATACATGCGCCCGGTCCTTGTCGATCCCCTCTTTGTCCTTACGGAAAAAGGCCCCCATATCCAGATTGTCTTCCACCGTCAGGCGGGGAAAGATGCGTCGTCCTTCCGGCACCTGGCATAGCCCCAGGGGCGGCAGCAGATCGGCGGGTTTTCCCTGGATGGGCTGGCCGTCGTAACGGATTTCACCCTGTTTGAGCGGGATGATGCCACAGATGCTCATCAGGGTGGTGGACTTTCCGGCCCCGTTGGCACCGATAATCGAAACGATTTCCCCCGGGAAAACCTTCAGGCTGATCCCTTTCAGGGCCTTGATATTGCCGTAGCTGGTGTGGACGTCACGCAGCTCAAGGATGGGCGCCGTGCGCATCTACCCTTCGCTTTCCTCGGAGCGGCGACCGAGCCGTTTGGCCGCAATGAAGCCCGCGGGTTTGAACACCATCATCAGCACCATGGCGCCGCCCAGGCAGAGCATGCGGTAGAGTTCGAATTCACGGAAAACTTCCGGCAGGACGATCAAGGCCAGTGCGCCCAGGATGACACCCGGGATCGAGGCCATCCCGCCCAGGACCACCATGGCCAGAACCGTGGCCGATTCCAGAAAGGTGAAACTCTCCGGGCTGACGAAACGCACCCGCGCGGCAAAGAACGCGCCGGCCAGGCCCGCGAAGATCGCTCCCATGGCATAGGCCAGAAGCTTGAGCCGGTAGGTGTTGACCCCCATGAGTTCGGCTGCGGTCTCATCCTCGCGAATCGCCTCCCAGGCCCGCCCGATGCGCGACAGGTTGAGCCGGCGCACGGCGATGACGGTGAAAACGGCCAACAGCAGAATGACGTAGTAAAGATAGTGCAGTTTCTTGAGGTAGAGATGCTCGAGGCTGAAACCGTCGGCAAAGCTGAGCAAGAAGATGCCGGGCGCTTTGATGCCCAGGATTCCGTTCGGCCCGTTGGTGAGCTCCATCCAGTTGTTCAGGATGATGCGGACGATTTCGCCGAAACCCAGTGTGACGATGGCCAGATAGTCGCCACGCATCCGCAGGGTAGGGTAGCCGATGATGCAGCCGGCGATGCAGGCCGTAAACGCCGCCACCGGCAGTGACATCCAGAAGGGAATCTGAAAGTTGACGCTCAGCAGCGCGTAGGTGTACGCGCCGACGCCGTAAAAGGCGATATACCCGAGATCGAGCATCCCCGCCAGGCCAATCACGATATTCAGCCCCAGCCCGAGACAGACATAGACCAGAACGTTGATGGCCACGTCCTGCTCGTAGCGGCCCGTGAACAGCGGGAACAGGAGGGCCAGAACGGCTACGACGGCAAGCCAGGCCCATTGCGGTGTGCGGGCGTAGACGTTTGTCAGATTGTTCTTGGCGGCGCCAAGGGAGCGGTTTAATCCGTCGAGCACCCCCTGCTTCTGGAGGACCACGGCTATCACGATCACCAGCGTCACGGCGAAGATATAGATCCAGACGTTGAAGGCTCTGGTGAAGGAAAGCGTGCCGTCGGCATGAATCCCCAGCAGCGGCCAGAGCAGGCCGAACAGCCAAACCATGCCGATCAGATAATATTTAATAATTCTCTTAGACGCGGGTATCATCGACATTCTCACCCATGATGCCGGTGGGCCTGAAATAAAGGACCGCGATTAAAATGATGAACGCAAAAACGTCTTTGTACTGACCGGAGATGTAGCCGGCCCCGAAGATTTCGACCATGCCGATGATCAGCCCGCCCAGCATGGCACCGGTAATGTTGCCGATGCCCCCCAGAACGGCGGCGGCAAAGGCCTTGATACCGGGAACGAACCCCATGGTGTAATTGACCGAGCCGTAATAGAGCCCCACCATGATCCCGGCCGCCGCGGCCAGACTGGCGCCGATGGCGAAGGTCAGGCTGATGATCTTGTTGCTGTTGATCCCGACCAGGGCGCTCATGACCTTGTCCTGGGCGGTGGCGCGCATGGCTTTGCCGATACGGGTTTTGAAAACCAGGATGTTCAGGAAGATCAAAAGGCCGATCGTGATGAGCACGATCATGATTTGCAGATAGCTGACCACGATGTTGCCGAATTCAAAACCGCCCTGGCTGAAGGCAGCCGGATAGGGTTTGTCGTAAACCCCCTGGGTCAGCATCAGGCCGTTGGAAAGAAAGATGGACATCCCCAGGGCGCTGACCAGGGCGGCCAGCCGGGTGGCTTTACGCAGGGGCAGGTAGGCCACCTTTTCGACGGCCATGGCCAGGAATGCGCAGAAAACCATGGCCAGCAGCATGGCCCCGCCCAGACACAGCCAGGGGTGGGTCTGAAGGTAGCCCTGCCCGGCCAGGAAGCTTAGCAGGATGACCCCCATGTAGCCGCCGGCGGCGAAAAACTCGCCGTGGGCGAAATTGATCAGCTGAATGATGCCGTACACCATGGTGTAGCCCAGTGCAATCAGGGCGTAGATCCCGCCCAGGGTCAATCCATTGATGAGCTGCTGCAGAAAAAACTCCATCATCCATCCTGTCGGGCGAAAGTGATGGCCCCCGGGGCATGGGCGTCCGGGGGCCGCTTATCACGCCGGCGTCATCGCGACGGCGTCCATTAGAACAGCTTTCCGGTGGCGGGATTCCAGTAGGTTCTGAACTGGCCGCCGTCCACGGTCCAGATGACATAGTCCGAACCGGAGTCGCCGTTTTCCATGAACTTGATGTGTTTGGTGGCGCCGTCCGCATCCATCTTCATGATTTCGGCCTTGATCTTGGCCGGATCGGTGGACTTCGCATTCTTGATGGCCGTCAGCAGCACCATGGCGCCGTCGTAGGCATAGCCGGAATAGGCGCCCGGCTCGCCGAACATGCTGCTGTATTTCTCGTAGTATTTCTTGTAAGTCGGCTTGCTCTTGTCGGTGTATCCGAAGGTCAGGAAAGTGCCCTCGGCGGCATCTTTGGCGATCTCGATGAATTGCGGGTGGTAGACCGCGTCCTGGGATACGATGGTGTTTTTGATGCCGAAACGCCGGGCTTGAATCGCCATCAGGCTGCCCGTGGCCGAGTTCTGCAGGCTCATGTAGAACACGTCGGGTTTGGCGGCCTTGATCTTGGTCAGCACGGCGGAGAAATCCTTGTCGCCCTGGTTGACGTGGTCATGCGCGAGGATGCTGACGCCGCTGGACTCCAATACCGTGGCCACGTTGGTGGCCAGCCCTTGCGAATACGTGGTTTTGTCGTCAACGATATAAGCCGTCTTGGCCTTGAGGTAATCCTTGATGAAGGCCCCGGCGATTTTGGACTGGTCGTCGTCCCGGCCGCACATGCGGAACATATAGGGCAGGCCGCGCTCGGTCACCTTTTCATTGGTGGAGGCCGGCGTGATCATGGGGATGTCCTCTTCGGCCAGCGCTTCCGAGGCCGGGATGGTGGAGGAGGAGCAGTAGGCGCCGATAACACCCACGACCTCCTCGTTGATCAGCTTGTTGGCCGCGGCCACGGCCTGGCGCGGATCGCAGGCCGTATCCTGGGGCACGACCTCGATCTTGTCATAGCCGGGAATACCACCGTCCGCTTCGAAGACGGCCACGGCCGCCCGGACGCCGTTGGCGATATCATTTCCGTCGGCGGCATACGGACCCGTCAGCGGGCTCATCGTACCGATTTTAAGTGTTTTGGCTGTTGCTGTGCCAACGATAAAGGGAACCAGAATCAGCGCTGCGACCATTAAAACGAATACCTTTTTCTTCATTGCCAGCCTCCTTGGAGTGAACGTTAGATGCTTTAGGGTAGACTTTGCTTTTGGGATCCGGCGACAGGCCGGTATGCCAATGCTGCCCGCCGCGATCCCGCGGTTTTTTACGGCGCAGGGCACAACGCGCGCCCGCCGGAAAAGCTGCCGATTGTAAGGCGCCGAGAACGCGCAGCGACCGTCTTATCCTGCCGGTCCTCACTGGGCCGGCTGACCCAGATAGGCCTCGATCACCTTGGGGTCCTGCTGAATCTCGCGGGGCGTGCCCTCCGCGATTTTGACGCCGTGATCGATGCAGACCACGCGCTGGCAGACCCCCATGACGACTTTCATGTCGTGCTCCACCAGGAGTACGTTGATCCCGAGCTCGGCGATGCGGCCGATGTCCGTCATGAGCGCCAGGCTCTCGGCCGGGTTCATGCCGGCCGCCGGCTCATCCAATAGAATGATCTTGGGCTGCGATGCCAGCGCCCGGGCGATCTCCAGACGACGCTGGAGGCCGTAGGGCAGGTTCTGGGCCACCACGTCGGCGTATTGATCGACTCCCATGAACTTGAGCGCTTCCATGGCCCGGGTTTCGATTTGCTTCTCCTCGCGGCGCTGGGAGGGCGAACGCAAAATGGCGCCGACCACCCCTTTGCGGGAGCGACAATGCAGCGACACCATGGCATTTTCAACCGCCGTCATATTGGTGAACAGGCGAATGTTCTGAAAGGTCCGTGCGATGCCGAGGGTCAGGATCTGATAGGGCCGCTTGCCCCGCAGACTGGTATCGTTGAGCCGCACGTCCCCGGATGTCGCCTTGTAAACCCCCGTGATCACGTTGAAAATGGTTGTCTTGCCGGCACCGTTCGGGCCGATCAGGCCGACGATCTCGCCCGCGTTCACGGCGAATTCGATATCGGCCAGGGCCTGCAGGCCCCCGAACCTGACATTGATGCCCTCCAGTCGCAGTTGTGTCATCACGATTGCCGCTGACTCCGTAAGATGTTAGCGGGCCCATCGCCAACGCTTGCCCTGTGGCGATCGTCAGGCATCGATCCGGCTTCCCATGTACTCGGAAAAACGTTGGACATGCCGGTGGGCCTTGACACGCGCCGCGTCGTTGCGGCCCTCTTTGACCGCCTGAACGATATCGCACAAATCCTGATAGTTCTCCTGCAGCATCTCGGACGTCCAGGGAAGAAACTGCTCGTAATAGCGCTGAATATTGTCGTGAACCGCCTGATGCACGACGATATACATGGGATTTCCCGTGATATGCGCCAGGGCCTGGTGGATTCGTTTGTCCACATCGACGAATTCGCGCCAGTAGTCGACCCCCAGATCCCGATAGCCGCGGGCGTCCTCCAGCAGGTCCTCCAGCTTGCGAATGTCATGCGACGCGGCCCGTCGGGCCGCGAGCGCCGCCACCGCGCTTTCGACGTCTTCACGAAATTCAGCCAGATGCCGCAGGGAGATTTTCTGGAAACGGATCAGAAGATCCAAACCGTTGCACACCTGTTCCAGTGGGGCCGCCTTGACCACCGACCCGCCGCCGACCCCCAGCTTGATTTCGATCAGCCCCTTTTGCTCGAGAACACGCAGGGCCTCACGCAGTGTCCCGCGGCTGGTTTGAAACATGTCCTTGAGGTCGCGCTCGGAAGGCAGCGTATCACCGGCCTGCAACTGGCCCGAAAGAATGGCGCCCTCAATCTGCTCGACGACATCCTGGAAGATGCGATTTTGTTTGGCGGCACGAAACATGTGGCGGTCCAGACGAGGCGTTCCGTTAAATGGTTCGACCATTCCTATTGGCTTTCGATAATGGTGTCAAGCCAAAATCGGAGACGCGGCCCAATACCTAAACCGCATTCATTTTATAGCTGTGATTGCCAGTTGGCCTGGCATGCGGGCACGGCAGGGGTTGGGAGAAGACGGAACCGGGGTGGCTTTTAGAACCTTGTGGAGAGGGTGCCGCGTTCGTTTGAGCCCGGTATCGCGGTCAGCAGGTGAGATGAAACCCCCCGGCCGTCGGCCGTTCCCCGAACAGGCGGTTGAAGTGCCGGACCGCTTGATCGGTCGGGGCCAGAATAATCTCGATGCCCATGCTTTTGAGGGTTGTTTGCAATCCGTTTTCCGGAAGCACCCGGTCATAAACACCCGTGCCTACCACGAGGACTTCAGGTTTGCTGGCCAGGAGCGCCTCCAGGTCCTGAAGGGTCACACGGTGGCCATGCTTGCGCCACCAGCCGTCGGCAACCCGGCCGTCCGGAAAAATCTGGACATCTGTTGTGTATATCTTTCCCTGGATGGTGATCGTTCCGAATTGACTTGTATCGATCATGTAGCACCCCATACCATGATGTTATTACGCCCCGGGGGCATCATACCGCCTTTGCAGCTGCGGTCATCCCACGCGCGGGGCCGAAGGGCCGCGGCCAACGTTTAACCCCCTTCAGCGGCCCTTCTGGCCTCCGTATCGAAATTAACGGCCCGGCGGAGCGCTTGAATGATGCCGCGGCCGACATCCAGCGGAAAGCCGTCTTCACTGGGCCGGGGCTCCCAGGTAACGCCATCCAGGCTGCCGTTGGATACCAGGTGGGCGGCAATTTGATCCGGGTCGAAAAGCCGGAAGAGATCTTCGCCCACCATTCGGCTCAATTCGGCGATCACGCCGTAGACCCCCCAGTTGGACACCGTGGCCACGATCAGTTCGTCACAACGCGTTTGCGAGGGGGTAATGGGTAGAGCGGGCTGCAGGCCTCCGATATTGCCCATGCCGACTTCATTGCCTCCGTCGCCGAACGCGATCGTCGGGCAGGCCGCCTTCTCGAAAAAAAGATCGAATTTCATGGTGGCATCCGAAATGTCCTGCCCGCGCATGTTGTAGTAGCGACCGTCAGCGGCCATTCCGGGCCGTTCAACCGAAACGATAAGGGCTGGACGATAGCGCCGCAGGGCCTGCTCCACCCACGGCAGGGTGCCTTTCGGATCGAGGATCGGGATTTCAAAAGTCCGGCGGCTTTGCTTGAGAATGCCCGCCAGAGGGGGCCCACAGACAAAGACCGGTTCGCAACCGAGATGCTCAAGGACACGACTCAGCGCCAGAGCACCAATCGGCCCATCGGTTTCAAAGCTGCCATTGACCGGAAAACCGGTGCCGATCAGTACGACGCCGGGATGGTCACGGAACAGTTCCGCGGCCCGGCGGCAATAGCCGCTTTTAAGTCCCCGGGCAACCTCAAGCATGCCCCGCTGGCTGTGTTGGAGAACAATCGCTTCAATCTGTCGGGAAGTTGCGCGCATCGAATCCGACCGTTGCGTCCGTGGTAATCGGTGTAAGCACTGGCCTGTCGAGAGAGATAATAGCGCTTATCTCGGCGATCGCAACGGGTTGGGTCGTAATTAGGCGCTGGCATGCATCGGGCGGTGGATTCGGACGCGCCTGGACACTCAGGTCCCCGGGCGGGGGCCGGTTTGGCGTCCAAGCGGGCGAATCGTCGCATGCCGGCCGGTTAAAGCTGGGGCGGCACCCCCAGCATAAAGGCTTCGTATTGGGTCGGCCCTTCCTGGTAGAGTTCGAGCATGGACTCGAATGCGATGCGCTTGGGGTCATCCTTCCAGGCCAGCCAGCTTTCCATATCCTGCCAGGTGCCGATAACGAGCACGTTCTGAGGATCATCAAAGGAAACCAGCGTTTCGCCCGACACATAGCCCGGCCGGTCCATGGCGCCGGCTCGAAAATCTCTCAAAATCGCATTGATTTCTTTGACTTTGCCCTTCTGGAAACGCCTCTTGATAAGAATCTTGACCAACATCACGCTTCTCCTTTCGGTTGAGGGTACCGTGACCTGGCTAACGGCGGCCAAATGGCCGCAATGCGCATTGAGGGACAATCGAAGGCGCACGCCGAAATTAGGATTCAAATTTAAAATAAGACCGTGCGGATGGATGCCAAGGCCGGGGTTGGGCGTGCTTTGGCCCTGATCTATCCCGTGAGGTCGTTTCCGGTCGAGCCGCGGCCCAAACGGTCGCAAAGGGCCCAGGTCAGATATCGGCTGTAGATTTCCCAGGCGGCCGCGCCGTAACCGCCGGCCATCAAACCGGCATGGGGAATGCCCCGATCCTGCAGAAACCGATAAATCAGGCGATCGCGGTCGAACAACTGGTCCCGGGAGAGACGGATATCCCGGGTTGATGGCAGTTCATCCTTCGCGTAGGGATCGGCCCCGGCGATGACCACGGCCAGATCCGGTTGGGGGCCGGCCGCCAGCCGATAGAGGCCGTCAATCAAACGGGCGTTGTAGGCGTGTTCTTCACCCGGTGCGATGGGGATGTCGATGTCGCTGGGGACGAAAGAAGGATGGGGACGACCATCGGGCAATACCGCTTGGCTGTCCAGCGGCCACCCCCGGGCCATGTGGACGCTCAGGGTGGCGATGGTGTCGTCGCCGAACGTCAAGGCAGCCGTCCCGTCGCCTTTGTGGGCGTCCACATCGACCACCCAGGCCGTGCGGATACGGCCCTCGGCCTGCAGTTTGCGGATGGCGATCACCACGTCGTTCAGCAGACAGAAGCCGTTGCCGGTATCGTGCTGGGCGTGATGCATACCGCCGCCGAAATAAAAACAAAACCCGTGCGCGAGGGCCAGCCGGGCGCATTGGATGGTGCCGGCCACCCGTTGCCGGATCCGCGCGAACAGCCCCTCCAGCGGTTCGGTGGCCGCCCCGGGATCATAACGATAGTAGCGGCCCTCAGCGTCGATGAGTTCATAGGTCTGGACGATCTCTTCCGCTAGCGCTTCCGAGTACAGACGCGCCACATAACCTCGGGAATGGACGCGCCGCAGGTCCTCCGGGGTGACGGGCTCGTCAACCCGGCCACAGTGCCATTCGGATTGACGGGGCCCCAGATGCGGATGGCCCGTCAAGACTTCAAATGTCCGAGAAGCCTTGCTGTCGAAAATGGGGATCTGGATGCCGAACTCGAAAAAGCTCATTTTATGGGTGGTATCGTATAGAATCATCGCATTTTCCCGACCCGAAAAACATCACTATGGATAGATCCACAGGGTGTGCCTGTCCAGAGAACGGCATGCTGCGGCCCCATCGGTGTTGGCGATGTCGGGACGCCGCTTGTGGTGTCTACCGCCTGAACCGTCGTCCGCGAGGGACAATACCGTCGGTGAGGCACCGGTCAGACCTCCGGCGCGCCCGGCGTCTGGATCCGGTAGATAAATACGGGATCATTGGTGCGACGGCCTCCCGGCCGCAGGACGCTATCCGGATGAAAACCCGGCAGCGGAAAGTTGCAGGAAACCACCGTGGCGCCCGGCTTGAGTTCCGCGCGCAATTTACCGGCCAGGCGCAACA
>JASJBQ010000084.1 GCA_030066455.1 Desulfobacterales bacterium | reverse complement strand
CGGTCGAGCTGGCCGCTCAGGATGATGCGCACCACCTGCGGGTAGTCCCTTTTTACGACCTCCAACAGCTGGGCCCCGTCCATCTCCGGCATGCGCATGTCCGAAATGACCACGTCGAAGGGTTGCGCCTGCATCGCGTCCAGGGCCTCGCGCCCGCCAGCCGCGAAGGTCATTTCCCATTCCTGGCGCATGCTGCGCAGCGAACGCTGCAGACCTTTGAGCACCATGGGTTCGTCATCAACGAAAAGCAAACGTTTCCTATCCATGATCGCCCGGCTCCTCTTGCCGCGGCAGGCGCAGGATAAAGGTGGTACCGCGGCCTTCGCAGCTCTCGAAGGTCAGCTGTCCGCCCAGTTGCTCGACGATCACGGCGTGCGCGAGGGCCAGCCCCTGACCGGAACCAAGCCCCTCTTCCTTGGTGGTGAAAAACAGGTCAAAGACCTTGTGGCGGATGGCCTCCGGGATGCCCGTGCCCGTGTCCTGAATCCGGATTTCGGCATGGTCGGGATGGCCCTGCGTCGTGATGTGAATCAGGCCCTTCTTGTCACCGCCGGCCCGCGCGGCATCGGCGATCGCATGGGCGGCGTTGGTGACCAGGTTGAGAATGACCTGATTGAATTCACCCCGCAGACAGGGCACCGGTGGCAGATCCGGATCAAAGGCGGTGGTCAGCTCGGCAATATATTTCCATTCGTTGCGTGTGATGACGATGGTGCTCTCGATGGCCTCATTGAGTTCCACGGGCGATTTTTCTTCACCGCCGGGATGGGCAAAGAGCTTCATCGAGCGCACGATCTTGGAAATGCGCTCGACCCCGTTCAGGATGTGCGCGATGGCGTTGGGCACCTCTTCAGCCAGATAAGTCAGATCGGCCTCTTCGATGGCGGCCTCGAGCGCCTTGAGAATGGCGTTCGGGCCGCCGTCCCGACGGACCGCTTCCGCCAGCTGGGCATAGACGGTCAGAACCTGCTGCAGGTCACCGAAAGCCTCCCTCAGAAACTGGGTATTGTCGCCCACGAATTGGGCCGGCGTGCTGATCTCATGCGCGATGCCGGCGGCCAGGTGGCCGATAGCCTCCATCTTCTGCGCCTGGGCCAGCTGTTCCTCGAGCTGTTTGCGCTCGGTGATGTCGGCCCCCATGAGGATCAAAGCCAGCGGGCTGTCCGTACCTGGGGCCATGGGATGCATGGTCAGCCCCAGCACACGGGGATCCCGCCCGGGCAGGGCGCAGACGATGTCCTCGATTCGCACCGGTGAAACATCGGCCCGGCAGCTGGCGATAGCGGCCGCGATCCGATCGTCCTCCCAAGGCAGGTCGATGTCCGCCAGCCGCCGCCCGACCGCTTCCCTGGCCCGGCAGGCGAGCAGGAACTCGGCCTGAGCGTTCCACAACACGATCCGCTCGCTTGCGTCCAGACCGATCAGCAGGGACGGGATCGAAGCCACCAGGTGCTCGATTTCCGCGGAAAGGCTGCGGGACGATTCCGTCCGACGGCATGCCTCCGCCCCCGGCGCTAACGACGACAATGAAGTCGACACAGGGCCTCCTATTTTTTTCACGCGGCTCCGACGGGTCAGACGGTGGTCGCGTTCATGATGGTCATAGTTGATTTCGGCCGTTTGGACCAAAACCTTAATCGTCGCCTGGCGTTTGAAGGCAAGCGCGCCGCGCCGTTTCGAAAGCGACGGCGGGTTCCCCCCGGCTGTCGGTGGTGCCGTTGGGCCGGTCGCGAACGCCGGGCGCGGGTCAACACCGGGGACGGGAATGCCAATGCGGGAGGTGGAGGGATAACGGCGACAGCGATGGCCGTTGAAGATGCCGAACGATGATTGTCCAGGACGGCGTGCCTTCAGCCGTCGACGACTTGCAGCGGCAGACCGGCCGCCAGTTCCAGCGCTTCGCTGCGATCGGGCACGCCGGCGCGTCCGCCGTGCGCCCGGCAGGAAAGGGAGGCCACGGCCACGGCGAATCGGACGAGCGGGGCGAGTTCCTGACCTTGCAGCAGACCCAGAGCAAAGGCGGCATGGAAGTTGTCCCCGGCCCCGATGGAATCGCTGACGGCGATGCGGGGCGCCGGTACACGGCACAGCCGCCCGCCGTGCCGGAAATAGGCGCCCCGGTCGCCGCGGGTGACGACAAGGGTACCGCCGACCTGTGCGGCCAGGCGGTTGAACTGTTCGCCAAACGACAGTCCGGCGAGGCCCAAGTGCGGGTCGGTGAAAAGCTCGCTGCTGGGGATAAAATAGTCGGCCCGTTGCATCATGCCCTCGAGCCCCTCGCGCCAACGCTCGGCATCATAGACGATGGTCGGCGCTCGGGGGCCGCGCACCGGCAGGTGCGGCGCCAGGTAGGTCGTTTCGGGGTCCAGCAGGACGACGCCGGTTGACCGGAAAAAATCCGGCGGGAGATCCGCCGGCGTCAGGCGGGGCAGGGTACTGGGCTGGTAGACGATGGTCCGCCGGCCGGAGGGGCGGGTCACGAGGATATAGGCCTCCGGTGTACGGCCGCCGGGAACGGTCCGGACGCCGCTGAGGTCGACGCCGAAAGCGCCCAGGCGTTCACGGCAGAATTCGCCGGCAGGGTCGTCTCCGAGGCAGCCCACCAGACGCACGGCGCCGCCCAGGCGACGGATGCAGCAGGCCGCCGTGGCCCCCTGGCCGCCGCCTTCCATCAAATGGGTGCGCATGGCCGTCTTGGAATCCTCAACCGGGTACTGGTCGACAACGGCGATGTGATCCCGACAGCCACGACCGATCACGAGCACACCGGGTGATGCGGATCCATCATCCCGAGACGGGCCGCGATCAGGCTTCGGCATTCGGGCTGTCGTCCGCTGTGGGTTCGATCTTGATGACCAGGAGGGTGACGTCGTCTTCGAGTTCCACCCCGCGGCGAAAGCGTTCGAGCCCCTCGATGATGGCCTCGAGAATCTGGCGCGCGGAACCGTCCCGGTTTTGACGGATCAGGTTCAAGACCGGGGTCTTGCCGAACATGGTGCCGTCGGCATTGCGCGACTCCCAAATGCCGTCGGTGCCAATGACGATGATTTGACCCGGCCGCAGGTCATCCCTTTGATTCTCTTCAAACGGCCAGTCCGCGTCAACGCCCAGAGGAACCCCCGCCCCCACGAGATAATCGAAGCTGTCGTCAGCGGGATCGTAATAGATCGCCGGATCGTGACCGGCACGCACCCAGCGCAGCCGACGCGCCGGCATGTCCACCGAAAGGTAGAAAAGGGTCATGAAGCTGCTGGAGTTTTCGACGTCCTGGGTCAGAAGGTGGTTGACGTCGCCGACCACCTCGGCAATGCTGCCGGCCATGCAGGCGCGCTGCCGGATGAAGGCCCGGGCCGTGGCCATCAGCAGCGCGGAAGGAATGCCGTGGCCGGAGACATCCCCCAGCACCAGGCCGATGATTCCCTGCCCCGGTTGGCCGGTGTCGATGAAATCATAGTAATCGCCGCCCGTCTCATCGCAGTAGATGCTCTTACCGGCGATATCCAGGCCGTCGATCTGCGGCACCCGGCTGGGCAGGAGGCTGCGTTGCACCTCCATGGCCAGCGCCAGGGAACGGCGCATGATCTGCCGCTCCTTGAGGCCTTGGGACATCTGATTGAACGCGTTGCCCACATCGCCCAACTCGTCGTTGCGATCGACGTGCACCTGGTGGTCGTAATCCCCGTCCAGGATGGCGCGGATACCGTCCATCAGCCGATCGATGGGTTTGGAGAAGTAAAGACTGACCAGAAGACTCATGAACGCCCCGAGGAGAATGATCAGCACCGTGACGACGACACTGTAGCGGGTGGCACCGGCGATGTTCGCCTGCACTTCATGCTGTGAAATCGCCAGCGCGGCCTTGCCGATGGCGATATTCTGAAAGGTGATCGGCTTTTCAAAGTAAAGATAGGTTTCCCCGGTGCTGGCGAACATGCCGATCCGTGTGCCCTCGATCTCCTCGAGGTCCTGATAATGGGGCGGCAACTGATAGGGGGTGTTGATCTGCGCGCTGCGACTGTCGGCCCGCACGATCCCCTTGACATCGGTAATCTGAGCGAAATCCACCTGCTCTTCCGCGGCCACGGTTTTGACGAGTTGAAACAGCACCAGTTCTTCTTCGTTCAGAAGCTTGTCCGGGGCCTGATCGGCGATGATGCGAATCAGGCTGTCGCCCATCGTGATCAACTGTTCGCGAAAATCCTTGGCCTGCCGGCGAAGGATGACACCGCTGATGATCGAACTGACGATGATGGTCAGCAGGGTGGAAAGCAGAACGAATTTGGCAAAAATGGGGATCTTGATCTTTTTGCGGCGGTCCTTGCCCGAACGCCGCTCGAGAGCGGGAGGGCCCAGGTTGACTTTGCGCCGATCGCGACCTCCGCGCTGCTCTTCAGTGTGATTAGATGGGGCAGCCATTGAGTTCCGGTAAGGGTTGACGGGCAAAAACAATGCACAGATGCCGCACCGCGGGCCAGTTGGGGGAGCGTATTGCATCATCCCGGGCATGTCAAGAAAGGCCGAAGGCAGTCGTCGTTGGCGGCGGGTTATATTGGAATTGACCCCAACCGCATTCACCGTTAGGATGACGCCGCCATCGGATTCAACACAGCCGCCATCGATCTGTCCACGTTAAACAAAGGAAAAGCCGCCGGAATGACCTTGAGCTATGAAATCTACGTCGTGCTGGCCGTTCTCGCCGCCGCGGCCGTCTTATTCGTCATCAACCTTATGCGCAGCGACATCGTGGGGATCCTGGTCGTGCTGGCCCTTTTGCTGAGCGGGGTGCTGACCGTGGACGAGGCCCTGGCCGGATTCTCCAATCCGGTGGTCATGATCATCGTGGCCATGTTCGTGGTCAGCGAGGCCCTGGTGAGCACCGGCATCGCGCAGCAGATCGGCGCAACCGTCCTCAAGCTCGGACGCGGCGATGAAACCCGTCTGGTCGTCCTGCTGATGGTGGTGATCGCCATCGTGGGGGCCTTCATGAGTTCCACCTCGGCCATGGCGATATTCATCCCGGTGGCGCTTTCGGTGGCGCAAAGGGCGGAGCTCAACCGCAAGCGTCTGCTCATGCCGCTTTCCGTGGGCGCCCTGATCAGCGGCATGATGACCCTGATCGCCACCGCCCCCAATCTGGTGGTTTCCGAGGCCCTCCAGAAAAAGGGCCTGCCGGCGCTGGGATTCTTCAGTGTAACGCCCTTTGGCGTTGCCGCTCTGGTCGTCGGCACGGGCTTCATGATTGCGGCCGGTCGATCCCTGCTGGACCGCCAGAAACATATCCAGATGGGGGACCAGGGATTCACGGTCGCGGGCCTCGTGGGCAGCTACGGGCTGGCCGACCGCTCGAACCGCTTCCGTGTCATGCCGGACTCGCCGCTGGTCGACCGTTCGGTGGCCCGCATCCAGATGCGGCAGCATTTCGGGCTGCACCTCCTGGCATTTGAAAAGCGGCAGGGGGGCCGTCCGCTGTATTTGCAAGCGTCCGCCGAAACGGTATTCGAAGCCGGAGATGCCATCATCCTCATCGGCCGACAAGAGGAGGCCGACCGCTTTGCCGCCGCAAACGGTCTGCAGCGGCTGCCCCTGCTCAGCGACCGTGAACGGCAAGCCCTGCTGCAGGAGGTGGGTGTGGCCGAGATCATGCTGGCGCCCACCTCCAAGTTGATCGGTAAGTCCCTCAAGGATGCCGAGTTTCACTCACGCTTCAAGGCCACGGTATTGTCCATCCAACGGCGTGGCACCCTCCTCACCGAAGATCTGATCGATCAGCCCCTGGACTTCGGCGATGCCATGCTGATCAACGCCAGCTGGCCCGATATCATGCGGCTGCGCGAGGAAAGCCGGGACTTCGTGGTCCTGACCCTGCCCCAGGAGTTCCACGACATCGTCCCCGCCCGTCAACAGGCCACATGGTCGCTGGTCATCATCGGCGCCATGGTGGCCGGCATGGTGACGGGCGTGGTGCCTACCGTGGCCGCCGCCATGCTGGCCGCCGTGGCGCTGGCGCTGACGCGTTGCGTAAAGCTGACCACCATCTATCGCAGCGTCAACTGGCCGGCCGTGGTGCTGATCGCCAGCATCCTGCCCCTGGCCACCGCGCTGAACAAATCCGGTGCGGCCCAGTTGATATCCACCGGGCTTGTCGACACCCTGGGCCCGCTCGGACCGTTCGCCATGTTGGCGGTCGTCTTCATGGTGACCGCCCTCATCGGGCTTTTCATCTCCAACACGGCCACCGCCGTCATCATTGCCCCGATCGCCATCGACGCCGCCCTGGCCATCGGCGTGCCACCCCAGGCTTTTGCCATGACCGTCGCCATTGCCTGCTCGGCCGCCTTCGTGACCCCGGTATCATCTCCGGTGAACATGCTGATCATGGAACCCGGCGGCTATCGATTCACCGATTTCGTAAAGGTGGGCCTGCCCCTGCTGCTGCTATGCATGATCGTCACCGTGGCCCTGGCCGGCCTTATTTACTTCTAAGCGGCGGGCCTGGCCGATGCGGGGCCGCGGCCAACAGATCACCCAGACGGCAATTCAGCCCGGCCGCGATGTCCTGCGGGCGCATCTTCAGCAGGATACCGCGCTGCCCGCCGTTCACGAGCACCCGGGGGTGCGCCATGAGACTCGCCTCCATGGCCACGGTGAGCGGTCGGCGGATACCGAACGGGCTGATGCCGCCGACGTGGTAGCCTGTCAGACGTTCAGCGCTGCGTGCATCCGCCAGCGCGGCCTTCTTGACGCCCAGCACCCAGGCCAGTTTTTTTAGCGCCAGTTGATGATCGCCGGGCATCAGGGCCAGACCAAAGGATCCGCCGCCCAGGTCGGCCACGAGCGTCTTGACGGTCTGGCCCAACGGGTGCCCTGTGGCCTGTGCCGCAAAGGCCGCCCCCTTGACCGCGTGTTCATAGGTCACCAGGCTGAATTCGATCTTCTTCCTGCGAAGCCATTGAATGGCGCGGGTGGACACGTTTTCTCCTTTCGACGGTCGCGGGCGGTTCCTCCCGTCGGCCGTTTTACGCCCGATCGCAACCCTCCGCATCCGCTGGCCGGGCAACGCCGAGATCAGCCAGCAACAGACACCGTCTTTTTGTCCCGCCGTCTGCAATAGCGCGGACGGTGGCGCCAGAGGCCCAAGGTCAAGGCGCCACGGGCCGAGGCGCGAGGCGTACATCAGGTACGCCGCAACAGATAGCCTCGTCTCCTAATACCGATTTCCTCCGGCCAACAAGCACGGACGGATGCGTCAACGGCCCAATATCAAGGCGCCCAAGGGCTGAGAAGTGAGGCGTACACCAGGTACGCCGCAACGCCGAGATTGGGTCGTTGACGCATCCGTCAGGTGATAAGCCGGCGCCGCATGGCCCGCAACGCCACCCCCCCAAAAACAAGAAAAAACAGCAGCAGATAGATACAACTGATCAGAGGGTGGGTGTCGCTGGCCTCCAAAGCGAAAAACCGCGTCAGTTCGACCAGGTGGTAGAGGGGAAACGCCAGCGCCATGGGTTGCGCCCAGGAGGGCAGGTTGCTGACCGGGAAAAAGGTGCCGCTGAAAAGGAACATCGGCGTGATGAACAGAAAGATGGGCAGATTGAACATGTCGATCGTGGGCGTGATGCCGGTGAAGAACATGCCGATGGCGCCCAAGGCCAGCCCGCCCAGGAGCGCCACCGGGACCAGCATCAATCCGGAGGGGAAGGCCACATAACCCAGCAGACCCAGGACCGTCGCCATGATGGCCGCGGCCGCCACCGCCTTGGTGGCGCTCCATACGATTTCCGCCAGGATGATCTCCTCGAGAGAGAGCGGCGTGGCCAGCATGCCGTCGAAGGTCTTCTGGTAATACATGCGTACGAAGGAGGCATAGGTGGTCTCAAAGAACGCATTCCACATGACGGCCGTGGCGATCAGCGCTGGGGCCATGAACTGGGTATAGCCGAGCGACTTCCCGGCATAGGCCACGTCGCCGATCATTCCGCTGAATCCCAGACCAAACGCCAGAATGTAGAGCAGCGGCTCCAACAGAGGGGTGATGAAATTAACCTTCCAGATGCGGCGGTAGGTGACGAGGTTGCGCTGCCAGACCTTGATAAAGCGCAGCGAGAAAGCCCGGCGATCGATCATTCCCGCAGTTCCCTTCCCGTGAGCCGCAAAAAGACGTCTTCGAGGGTCCCGTTGCGGAAGGTGCAGCGCTCGGAGCAGAATTGTTCCCGAATCACACGGTGCAGTTCCGACTCCTCCGGCGTGTAGACGATCAGCCTCTCGCCGAGATCGTCCACCTGGACGCCCTGGTCGGTCAGGTAAGTCCGCAGGGCCGCATCGGCGCCTTCGATCTCGATCACCTGTCGGCCGGCGTGTTGGGTGATCAAGTCGTCCGGCCGGCCTTCAACCAGAATTTTGCCGTGATCGATGATCATCAGGCGGTCGCAAAGGCTTGCGGCTTCCTCCATGTAGTGAGTCGTGAGCAGCACCGTGAGGCCCCGTTTTTTGAGGGCGGCGATCTTCTCCCATACCTGGTGGCGCGACTGGGGGTCGAGTCCGGTGGTGGGTTCGTCCAGAATGAGAAGTTCCGGGCCGTTCACCAGCGCCCGGGCCAGGATGAGGCGGCGGGCCATACCGCCCGAGAGTTCCATCACCTTGGCTTCCTTTCTGTGCGCCAGCGCAAAAAAATTCAGCAACTCGGCCGCTCGCGCCCGGGCCTTGGCGGCGGGAATCGAAAAATAGCCGGCGTAGATCAGGAGGTTCTGTTCGACGGTCAGATCCGGATCGAGGGTATTGTCCTGCTGACAGACGCCGACACGGGCCTTGATGTCGCGCCAATGGGTATTGATGTCTTGACCGAAAAGGGTCAGGCGGCCCCGGCTGATGGGGGAGAATCCGTAGAGCATGCGGATCGTGGTGGTCTTGCCGGCCCCGTTGGGGCCCAGGAGCCCAAAGCATTCGCCTGCGGATACGCGAAAGGAGATGTCGTCGACCGCCGCCGCGCCGTTATAGGTCTTCACCAGATTGCGGGCTTCGATCAATGTGCTCATTGCGGCCAGACGGCGGTTCAGCTGTGTTGGATGAAAAATTTGATCTTGTCGTAGAGCAGACGACTGAGGTTCTCGTCCCCGAAAGTGCCCACGCGGATACCGATTTGGCTGATACTATCCGTTTTACGCGTCACCTTCACGGATACTTCCTTGCCCGTGGCCGTGCGGGCGGTGGCCTGACCGTCGGTGGCGCTGGCCTGGGCGGATTCCTTGGTCCAGATCAGGTCGCGAAAAGCCCTTTCGGTGGCTTTGATCACGGTGGGGGGAGGCGCTTCAATGTCGGCGCGCAGTTCGCCATCGTGGTATATCATGCCGGCCGCCGTCGCCCCGGCGGCGGCGCCGCCGATCAAAAGCGCGGCGCAGCCCGTCAACTGCAGCATCAACCCACTGATGAAAACGGCGACCAGCCCGTTGCGCAACCAACGCATCCTCTGCCTCCTTGTCGATAACCGTCGCGAGCCGAGCGGCGTCGCTTGCGATCTGCCGATGAAACGGATTCATCTGCCGGAATGGCCGGAAGAATCTTGAATGCCTGGTGTTGCCCGACGGCAAATGGGTAAACGCGGGCAAAACGACGATTTTGTGCCTGCCCGCGCGGTTGTGCCGTCACCCCCTGAATCTGACGCAAAATAGGCGAATGATGTCGGGAGGTCAAGAAAAAAGCCGGAAGCGGCGTGCGCCCTTATCGGATTCCCGGGGCGCCGCCGGGCCCATTTGACAAACTTTCAAACGATATATAGATTTGTTTGAAAATTTGAAAAAGGCGTAACAGAAAAAATCGTGCATTGCCCATCGCAACTACTAAAACGTGCGAAAGCCTTGACGCCCAACGCCTTCAACCGCCGCCACTCCGGGAAAAACCGGGATGAAAGACGACAAGCGCGAACGCATCAAAAAGGCCGCCGCCGAATGTCTGGGCCGATTCGGCTTTGAAAAAACCACCATGGACGACATCGCCCGCCGGGTGGGGCTCAACAAATCATCGCTCTACTACTATTTTGACAGCAAGGAAGCCATCTTCACGGAAGTGGTCATCGAGGAAGCCCGTGTGTTCATCGGCGCGCTGCAGACGAAAATCGAGTCCGTTTCCGGTTGCCGCCACCGCATTCTGACCTATCTGACCGAGCGGCTGCGCTATTACCGGCAGGTGGTGAACCTGCACAACCTGTCTCTCGATACGCTCAACCGTGTCCAGCCGGCGTTCAAAGCCCTCTATCAATCCGTATTGGAGCGCGAAATCGCCTTCATCCAGCAGATTCTCGAGCAGGGCATGCAATCCGGAGAAATCCGCGACGGACACGCCGGCCGCCTGGCGCGCGCCATCATGACCGTCGCCGACGCCCTCAAACATGCCGCCTGCGCCCAGACCGGCGAACCCTGGCCTGCAGAAATCGATTACAGCGCGATCGAATCGGACCTGAATCTGATTGTCGGCCTGATCATGGACGGCATCGCGCATCGCCCGGCACCGCAGTAAACCTGATCCCTGGAGTTATGGGCATGAAAGCCATCGACCACGTCAAATGCTGTTTCACCTTCTGGCGACCATCCGTCGCCCGACGCATGACGCTGTATTTCGTCGTTTTCGGGCTCCTGGTCTTTTTGGCCACCACCGCTGCCCACATGCTGGCTGCCAAGAAGCACTTCATCCATTCGGCGGTGCGAATCGTCGAGCACCAGATCGACCGCGAACAGCGTGACAGTCCTCCCGACATCATCTGGAAATCCGTCGGCCGTGAACGGCCCGAACTCACCACCCTGGCGCAGATGCTCGCCTCGGTGTCGTCGGCCTTCTATGCCGTGGCCGACATGGAGATCTACTGCCGGCAGGCGGACCGCCGCCGCTGGCAGCGCATCATCCTGGACGACGACCGGCGGCTGGCCTTGGTGCCCAGCGAGCCCGCCACCGTTACCTCCCTGGAACGCAAGTTCTCCCGCCATCCCGGCGGGGAGTCCTTCCGGTTCACGTTGTCCGAGGATGTCCTGGCGGCCTATATCGACATCACCCGCCCGCAGGACCGCCATGCCTATTATCTGGTCTTCGATATCGACCGGGCGGGTTTTGCCTACATGATCAGCCGCAAAATCGTGCGTCTGGCCGTCATCACGGCCACGGTGCTGCTCCTCCTGCGCATTCTTGGCTATTTTTTCGCCCGCCGCCTGGCCCGGCCGATCGAAGCCTTGAGCCAGGGGGCCGCCGAGGTGGCCCGGGGGGATCTGTCGGTCCAGGTGCCGGTGACCACCCACGACGAAATCGGGGAGTTGTCCCGGACCTTCAATCACATGATCGAGGGGCTGCGCGAACGCGAACAGGCCCGCTTGTCGGAATTCGAACTGGAGAAAGGACGCAAGATCCAGAGGGATTTTCTGCCGCACCAGATCCCCAGTCTGCCCGACTGGGAGATCGCCGCCTTTCTGGACCCGGCCGGACAGGTCTCGGGTGATTTTTACGATGTCTTCCCTCTCGGGGAAAACCGGATCGGACTGGTCATCGCCGACGTCTGCGACAAGGGCATGGGCTCGGCTTTTTACATGGCCCTTTTCCGCAGCCTGATCCGCATCTACGCCGAGCAGTTTTCGAGCTACCGGCCGGCAAATGTACCGGCGCCGTCACCGGGCGCGATGATGCTCGTTCCGCGCGTCGTCCAGTTGACCAACGATTATATTGCCCGCAATCACGGCCACGACGGCATGTTCGCCACCATATTTTTCGGGGTGCTGGACCCTGCGTCCGGGAGGCTGGACTACGTCAATGCCGGCCATGAGCCGCTTTACGTGGTCGGCCCTGCCGGTATCCGCATCCCCCTGGACCCTACCGGGCCGGCCGTCGGTTTGATGCCCGGCACGATCTATCGTCCGGACCTTGTCGAGCTGGCGCACGGAGAGGTATTGATGGGCTATACCGACGGCCTGACCGAGGCCCGGTCACCCGAAGGCGAATTCTTTTCCCGCCACCGGCTCCAGTCGCTGCTCAGCAATTCGCCCTATTCGGCCGGCGACCTGCTGGACAGCATCAAGGCCAGCCTGTTCAATTTCATCGGCAGCGCCCCCCGCGAAGACGATGTCACCCTGCTGGCCGTCCAGCGGGCGGCACCCCAGGTTTGAGCTTGACCCGCACCGGGACGAACGCATCGGGAGCCCGACGGCCGGCGAACCCCAACAACACTATTGCGAAATAAAGGGTGCCCGCCATCAACGATCATGGTCCCTGCTGCCGGGGACGCCGGGCGGTTAACCGTGGCCAGGATGCAATGGCGGGCGCGTCGGACGGTGATGGGATTTGTCGGGAGAGGCAGGCCTGCACCGCGATTTGAGCCGACGGCCGCGGCTGGCGTCACCAATGGCGCACCGGGCCGCCGGAGGAAGAATCCCGTTGGCCCCGCAGAATTCATTTCACCGGCGCTAGGCGGATGCGGACGCGCGCTTTTTTACGGCCACTGGCGTTTCAGCATCCGAAACCGCCGGTTCCAGCTGAACGGGCCGGTCCCCGCCGTAAATCTTGTGCCGACCGCATGTCTTGAACCATTCCTCGATGGTGGCCCTGCGATGCCGGCTCTCGATGATCTGCCGCCAGCCGATGCCGGTGTTGAAAGCGCAGAAGGAGATTTCGCCCTCCTGGGTGCCGTAGGGGACCGAACACATCTCGGTGCGGCGGAAATCGTACACCCACAGGTCCTGGAAGTGCATGCCACCGACCCACATGGTGCGCCAGTCGCTTTTGAACAGATTCTTCCCCTGCGACAGCGAACGCCCGGTCTTCTTGTTGAAAATCTTGAGAAAATCCTTCAAGTTCAGGCCCGGCGGCGCCTGACGCTCGTCAAAATTGCGCAGGAAGGCCAGGACGAGCTGGGCCAGGGTGGCGTTCCAGCCCCGCCCCGTGTCGACGATCACGGCCATGTCGGCGATGAACCGCTCGATATCGAAAAACTGGGTGATCGGCGCCCAGGCCTTGGTTTTCTTGTTGCACATCAGCATGACGGAGGAACCGCAGTCCGGATGGCAGGCGCAGGCCAGACCGCCGAAGCGCCCCTTGCGCCCCTTGGGCGGTTTGAGGGCCCGCAGATGATCCGCCAGCGAGGTGAAGGCCGTCATCACCCCCAGGGGGTACCAGTCGCGTAGAGGATCGATTCGTCCCTGCGTATGACGTCTGAGTTCATGGGCCAGGTGCGATATGGTGTAGCGCTGACGTTGGCGATCCTCGTCGCTGATATCTTCGTCACGGCCGGTGAAAGCGATGGGCTGGAAGGATACGGCCGCCGTCTTGCGGTCACAGTGCTCAATGGCAAAGTCGAGGATCGGACCGACCTGGTCATTGTTCAGGCCGTTGACCAACGTTGTCACCAGGGTGGTCTGGATCTTGGCCTGGGCCATGTTCGCGATGGCCCGGCGCTTGAGGTCGAAAAGATTCGTGATGTGACGGTGGGCGTTGGCCTCGTTGGTCGTCCCGTCGAATTGCAGATAAACCATGTTCAAACCCGCCTCCCGGGCCTGGGCCGCGAAATCGGGCTCCAGGGCGAAGCGGATCCCGTTGCTGGCGGCCTGCACGCTGTAATAGCCCAGTTTTTTGGCGTAGCGGCAGGC
>JASJBQ010000058.1 GCA_030066455.1 Desulfobacterales bacterium | reverse complement strand
CGCTGCCCACGACGATTTCATTGATGTCGACCGGCTTGACCTCGTATTTGCCGCCCCGGGCGAATCCCAGGAGTTGTTTGGTCAGGTCGGTGGCACTGCGCACGTATTCCTCGATCGCCGTGACATGCTCCATGTGGGGATGGGCTTTCGCAAGGTCGACCGACATCAAGGCGGCCCGCCCCTGGATACCCATCAAGAGATTGTTGAAATCATGGGCAATGCCGCCGGCCAGGGTCCCCAATGATTCCATTTTCTGGGCGTGGATGAGCTGCTTCTGCAGTTTGCGGTTTTCCGCCTCGGCCTTTTTCTCCGGGGTGATATCGCGCAGGTGTTCGATCACTTTGACCAACTCGCCGTTTTCATCCAGGATGGGATAGGCGCGCACGTCCAGCCAGGCATCCAGGGCCGCCTCGTAGCGCTTGATCGAGCTCGGCTTTTTCGTACGGTAGCATTCGGACGTGGCGCAGTGTTCGCATTCCCGGTTGCGGCCGATCAGTTCGAAACAACGCTTGCCGACCACTTCTTCCTGGGTCATGTTCAAAAACCGGTATCCGGCGGCGTTGTAGCGGATAATACGATGCTGGTTGTCCTGAATACCGAGAACATCGGGAATCGCATTCAGCGTCGCCTCGAGCAGAGAGGTGGTCTGCTCCAGAGCCCGGGTGCGCTGCCTTACCATGTCTTCCAACTCGGTCTGGTAGCGGGCCAGTTTTTCTTCGGCGCGCTTGCGACTGTCGATGTTGATGTGACTACCCACCATCAGGATCGGGTGGCCCTCACGATCCCGCTCGATCACCTTGCCCCGACCCAGGATCCAGCGCCAGCCCCCGGCTTTGGTCCGCAGGCGGAACTCGACCTCGTAGCTCTCGTTCTTGTTTTCGATGTGCTGCTGGATGAACCCCTGGGTCGGTTCCAGATCGTCCGGGTGCAGGAGATTGGCCCAGGTGTCGTAGTTGGCGGGAAGCTCGTCCGGAGTGTAGCCCAACATGGTATAGTAGCGCGGGCTGAAATAGGCTTCCCCGGAAGGGATGTGCCAGGCCCAGGTGCCGTCGCTGGTGGCTTCCAGGGTCAAAGCCGAGAGCTTGTCCGGCTGTTCTTGCAAACTTTTGACATCGATCCGTTTTTCGTCGCTGTCGGATCCGGTGGCGGGTTTTGCGGCGCGTGCGCGCTTGGGTTCATTCACCATATTGCCTCATGGGTCATAGGGGCTGCCGTTGGGATGGTTGCCAAAGTAAAATATCAATAACGATGATAACCCCTATCGAAGGGCAGGAACCGGAAAGGGCATCGGCGTCCGCCAACATGTTGGCTTTAACTTCCCTCTGGGCCGAATTGACCGGCTCGAGCGCCAAGACCATTTCCCAAACCCCTCTTGGCTCCGGCAGCCTGCGCTTCCGCGAAGAGCTCTCTATGACGTCGTGGCCAACGCATCTGCCAGTTCGCCCAGCCTTTCAAGGTCAAATCCATCGGCCAAATCGACAATCGACCGGCTCAGGGACTGTTTGGCGCCGAACTGTTGGTCCAACTCGGCCGCAATGGCCTGCAACTCGGTCATGTCTCCCATTTCGGCGGCCCCCTTGATCCGCGTGGCCAGGGTCGCCAGATCATCCGGCGGAATACCGGCCGTGACATCGCCGTCGTCCGGGGCCGCATTTTCCTGCATAGCACCCAATTCCGAGACCGAGGCGAACATGATGGCCGCCGCCCGGCCGAGCTTGCCCAATTCCGCGTGGAGCACATCCGCGGACGGCGGCGCATCCGTATTGTCCTTGACCAGGTGCTCCAGGCCCATGGCCGCGGCCTGGACCCCCTTGGCCGCGAGGTTGCCGGCGCTGCCCTTGATGCTGTGGGCCTGCTGCAGAATCTCGCCATAATCCCGGTTATCGACAGCGGCCTGAAGCTTTTCGATCCCCTCGCGGCAGGTGGCCGCAAACTGCTGGATCAACTTGCGATAGAGCGCGCGGTTGCCCTGCAGGCGGCTCAAGCCTTCGGCCAGATTAAAGCCCTTGAGCGTGTCGGGCAGCTGCGCTTGGGCGGAAGCACCTGGCGCTGGCGGCACTTCCGTCTCGGCCGACACCTCGTTCCTGCCGGTGCCGGCCGTGATCCATTTGCCCAGTTCGCCAAAGAGCTGGCCCGGATCGATGGGCTTGGTGACATGCCCGTTCATGCCGGCCGCAAGGCTTTTCTCCGCATCCCCGGCCATGGCATGGGCTGTCATGGCAATGATCGGAACGCCTCCGATTTGGGATTTGGAATTTGTGATTTGTGATTTGTGATTTGAACTTTGGGATTCTTCCCAGGCCCGGATTGCCCGCGCCGCGGTGTGCCCGTCCATGACCGGCATCTGGATATCCATGAGCACCGCATCGTATCGGCCGGATGTGACGGCCTCGACCCCCTGCCGGCCGTTGTCGGCCAGGGTCACCCTGACACCGGCGCCCTCCAGGATCTCACGGGCCACCTGCTGGTTGATCGCGTTGTCCTCCACCAACAGGATGCGGGCCCCGGCGATCATAGTTAGATCCGTATCCCCTTCAACCGCCGGGCGCGGCGTCTGGTCGGCCTCCGTTTGACCGCCCATGGCCTGCATGACCGCGTCGAAAAGCATCGACGCATTCACCGGCTTGAGCAGAAAGCCCTCCAGTTCCAAATTGTCCGACAGGCGCATGACCTCTTCGCGGCCGTAGGCGGTCACCATGATGATCGCCGGTATCGTGGGCAGATCCGTATGGGCCTTGATCCGGGCGGCCGTCTCGATGCCGTCCATGCCCGGCATCTTCCAGTCCATGACGACAAGCTGAAACGGCTCCGCGGCGGCTTCCAGCTCGCTCAGGGCCTCCTCGCCCGAGGCGCTCAGGTGAACGTCGAAGGTGAAGGAGGCCAGCAACTCGCTGAAGATGCTGCGGCTCGTGGCATTGTCGTCCACGACCAGTACTTTGAGCCCGCGCAGATCGGCGGCCGGCACGAAGCGGCGCCGGGCCTTCTCCACGCCCCGGCCGAAGACGGCCGTGAAATGAAACCGGCTGCCCTGCCCCGGCTGGCTCTCGACCCAGATCGCCCCGCCCATCATCTCCACCAGGCGTTTGCTGATGGTCAGTCCCAGACCGGTGCCGCCGTACTGCCGGGTGGTGGAGGTATCCGCCTGGGAAAAGGACTGGAACAGCTTGTCGATCTGCTCTGCCGTAAGCCCGATGCCCGAATCGCTCACGGTGAACTGCAGCTCCAGGCGGTCGCGGCCCTGGGATTTGACCCGGGTTGCAACCACGATCTCGCCGGTCTCGGTGAATTTCACGGCGTTGCCCGAAAGGTTGAGCAAAACCTGCCCCAGACGCAGCGGGTCGCCCACCAGAAAGCGCGGCACGTCCGCCCCCGTGTCGAAGAGCACCTCCAGATTCTTCTTTTCCTGGGCCTTCACGGTCACCAGGTTGCCCAGGTTTTCGAGCACGTCCTCCAGGCTGAAGTCCACCTCTTCGATATCCAGCTTGCCCGCCTCGATCTTGGAGAAATCCAGGATGTCGTTGATGATCCCCAGCAGCGAATTGGCCGAAGACTGGATCTTGCTCAGGTAATCCGCCTGCTTCGGGGTGAGAGTCGTCTTCAGGGCCAGGTGGGCCATGCCGATCACCGCGTTCATCGGCGTGCGGATCTCGTGGCTCATGTTGGCCAGAAATTCGGATTTGGCCTGGTTGGCAGAATCCGCCGCCTGGATCGCCTGTTCCAATTGCAGGGTGCGTTCTTGAACGGTGCGCTCGAGGTTGGCCCGGTGTTTCTGGAGCGCGATGTTCTTTTCCTGGACTTCAGCCATGAGTTCGTCACGGCTTTTTTGCTCCAGGACGAGCCGGGCCTTGTCGACGCTGGCCGGATCCGGGGCCTTGCCTCGCAACCGTTTATAGAAGTTGACGCTACGGATTCCGTCAGACCGCTGTCGCGTTTCAATCCGATCGAAGATATAACCGAGCTGAGCTTCGGCCCGATCGAGATCGGTCCTTTCGACACTCAGCACAAGCCTCGTCTGGTCGCAGCCATCCTCCATCTGCACGCGAATGATGGAAGATATCTTATCCCGATACAGCCAGCGGCCGAGTTGGGAGGTGGCGATCGCAAGGCGCGTGGGCGTCAGGCGATCGTCGGCAAACAGTTCGGCAAGGACACGGATCTTGTTGCGCGCCTCGATAAATGACTGCGGGTGATTGATTGGAATCTGGCCTAAGTTGATCACCGGCAATGCCTCATCGCCAAGCACGTGGCGTCATCGTAAGATTTCCCGAAACGATCCACTATTTGGTGGGCGATCGCCGATGCGCTGTGATAATGAATCTGGGGATACTGCTCGACATCAAAGCGATCGCTGACGCCATCGGTATACAACAGTACGATATCGGATGCATTCAAGGGGACGGTCTGCAGGGCAGGTGTCCGAAATCGAATGCCGATAATGCCATCGGTTGAAATCAGACGCGTTGCCCGGGAGCCGAAGGTCCGCAAAACGGTATTGCCCACACCGGCATAGCGCACCTCACGCCGAGGCTTGTCCACGACGCAAAGTCCGGCGCAGGCACCGATGGTTCCTTTGAGGTCGGAATGAAGCCGGTGCATGGTGTCGCATACATCGCCACCCCAGTGCCGGCTTAAAAACCGTTCCGCCTGGGTGGCCACGGTATTGGCCTGCGGGCCGTGCCCCAGAGCGTCGACCACCGCCAAAAAAAGCAGATCGTCACGTTGCTCGATGACAACCGTGTCGCCGCTCACGCGCTCGCCCAGACAGGGACGGACGAACGCCGCGATCTCCAAGTCAGCGTTATCTAGTTGACGTCTGATTTCCATATGTCGCGTGGAAAAACGGGCGTTAGAGCCATTTCCGAACGGTCACCGTTGTTCCTTTTCCCGGCTCCGAGAGTATCTCGAAATCGTCCATCATCCGTTTGACACCGGGCAGCCCCAGCCCGAGCGTGTTACCGGAACTGTAATGGTCGGCCATTGCCTGTTGAATATCCTCAATTCCGGGGCCTCTGTCCTTGGCCGCCACTTCAATGCCTGCTCGGCGCCCGGCGTCGATCCGATCGATCAGAATCTCTCCGGCGCCGGCGTATTTGACGATATTGTTGGCCAGTTCGGAAACTGCGGTCGCGATCATTTGGCAGAAAACTTCATCAAAGCCGATCGTCGCTGCGGCTTTTCGGGCTTCCAAGACCGACCACGCCGTTCCGGTTTCATCCCTGACCGGGATTCGGATCTGTTTCCTGTCCATCGTTTGATGACTCCTCGGACTCGGCTGGCAATTCCTGCATACCGTTCAATAATCGAAAAGCATCATCGAGACTCAAGGCGGCATTCAAGCCCTCCGGCTCGACGCCCAGATCGATCAGCGCCGATACCACTCCCGGTTTTAAGCCTGAAAGAACCGGCCGCGCGCCCATGATCGCCGCCATGGCCATCGTCTGGCGCAGCGCCTCGAAGTCATCCCGGTCGAGAATGTCAACCCCGGAAACGTCGAGGATCACGCCATTGGCACTGGATTCGCGCACCCGCTCGAGCAGTTCTGTTCGAAAATGCCCCAGCACCTCGGGCGTCAGGTCGATTTGAATCGAAGCCACAACGCAGCCGCGAACGACCTGCAGGGGAATGCGTTGCACACCGGAAGCGGTCATAGCTCAAGTGCCTCCGTCAACCTTCAAGCCCCGCCGTCTGAACACATCGCTCAGGGCATCCTGCATGGCCGCGATGTATATTGTCAGCGGCAGCCCGATACGGGCATGGGTTTCTCCGAATCTTATTCCGTTTTGCAAGATATTCTCCATCGCGATCATGACGAAAAAAATCCTGCAAGTTGCCGCGGGACATGCTGTGCACATGGGCCAGGGTTTCATCATCCGGGAAAAAAACTTCAAACGCAGGCTGCTTCTTTAACCAGTCATAGAACAGCGCCACGAATTCATCCCATTTCGGCACGACGATGTTGCCGTAAGATTGGATGGCCGCAATGTCGCCGTCACGGATCGAATAGAGGGCACACAGTGTTGCCAGTCGGGAAACGCTGCCTTCCTGCGCTATCATTGTCGCCTTATCGCTCATTGCCGCTGCCACCCAGTTCAAATCCTCCGATTTCAGCCATCAATTTACGCCCAGCCACCTGTGAATGACGGCGAAATCACTATTCGATTTTCATCTCATCATTTAGCACCACGTTGACAAAGTCAATGAACCGGATCGGCCGTCGGTCCCGATCGGGCCCTGCGACGGAAGGGACGGCTGCGGGATAAGTTGCCCCATGGATAAACAATGCATAAACTACTGATCTGCCAACGGCCACCAGATCGTTGTAAATGGGCCCGCGAAGCCATCAGCCGGAGTCGCGTCAACCGGCTGCGACCCGGCATCGGGGAAAACAATCTCTCTGGTGGGCATGAATCGGAACGGATGGACCTCAAATCCTTAATCGTCGTCTCTAAAAGGAGCAACGGGTATGAGCGCAGCGAAGAAGACGGACATGGCACCATCAGAGCTTGCGGCCGTCTATCAGGCCCTCGACAAGGTGCAGGCGATTGCCGAGTTCAAGCTCGACGGAACGGTGATCCGCGCGAATGAAAACTTTCTGCGGTTGTTCGGTTACGAACACGACGAGATCGTGGGAAAAAACCACCGGCGCTTCTGCGTTGGCGAACACGCGGATTCACCGGCCTACGAAGCATTCTGGCACAAGCTCGAACAAGGTGAGTGCGAGGCGGCCGAATTCAAGCGGCTGGCAAAGGACGGCAGAGAGATCTGGTTGCGTGCCTCCTATCTCCCGGTATTCGGCAAGGACGGCCAACCGGATCGCGTTGTCAAATTCGCGACCGACGTGACCGCATCCAAGCTGAAGACGGCGGAGTACGAAGGGAAGGTCAAAGCCATCCACCGGGCGCAGGCCGTGATCGAATTCACGCTCGAGGGTAAGGTGATCGCCGCGAACGATAATTTCCTCCGCATCTTCGGCTATGAGCTCGATGAAATCGTGGGGAAGCATCACCGGATATTCTGCGAGCAGGGTTATACGGAATCATCGCAATACAGCGAGTTCTGGCAGAAACTTGCCCGGGGCGAGTATCACGCGGCGGAGTTCAAGCGGCTGGCCAAGGGAGGGCGGGAAATCTGGCTCCAGGCTTCCTACAACCCGATCTTTGACGTGGACGGCAGGCCGTTGAAGATTGTGAAGTTCGCAACAGATGTCACCGCCACAAAGCTCCAGAATGCCGAGTACGAGGGGAAGGTCGAAGCCATCGGCCGGGCGCAGGCTGTCATCGAATTCGCGCTTGACGGCACGGTGATCACCGCCAACGATAATTTCCTCCGCATCTTCGGCTATGACCTTGATGAAATCGTGGGGAAACATCACCGGCTCTTTTGCAGTCCGGGATATGCGGAGACACCGGAATATGCCGAATTCTGGCAGAAACTGGCCCGCGGCGAATATCATGCCGCCGAATTCAAGCGCGTGCATAAAAACGGGAGCGAGGTTTGGTTGCAGGCCTCCTACAACCCGATTTTCGATGTGGAGGGCAAGCCCTTCAAGGTCGTAAAATTCGCGTCGGATATCACCCGGGAAGTGGAGGCCAGGAGTCTCGCCCTGCTGGAGATGTCCACGCCGGTGACCAAGATCTGGGATGGTGTTCTGTTTGCACCCATCGTCGGCATCGTCGATTCGAAACGTTGCCATGACATCATGAACAAGGCCCTCACAAGCATCGTCGATCAGCGTGCACGTACGCTCATGCTCGATATCGGCGGCGTCGGCATTGTCGATACCGCGGTTGCCAATCATCTTATCAAGATCGCCAAAGCGGCTGTCCTGATGGGCTGCAAAACGATAATATCCGGCATTTCCCCGGCAATCGCGCAGACCATCACCGAGCTCGGCATCGATCTTGGCTCAATTCAGACCACATCGACAATCGAGTCCGCCCTTCGCCAGGCCATTACCGGCGTCGACCCAAGTGGTCGGACGCATGTTGCCTGACCCGGCTTAAGGAATCGGTGGGGAGGGCCGCGTGACGACAAACTCAGACTGGTGCGTTCGGCGCGGTCCGAAATCACGACACGACAGACCGGCGGCAACGATAGAAGGACCGGCCATCGTCAGCTTGCGACCAATTCCTTGGCCAGTTCCCCCAACCCGTCCAGGTCAAAATCATCGGCCAAGTCGACAATCGACCGGCTCAGGGACTGTTTGGCGCCGAACTGTTGGTCCAACTCGGCCGCGATGGCCTGCAACTCGGTCATGTCGCCCATTTCGGCGGCCTCCCTGATCCGCGTGGCCAGGGTCGCCAGATCATCCGGCGGAATACCGGCCGTGACATCGCCGTCCTCCGGGGCCGCATCTTGCGGCTCGCCCCCCAAGGCTGCGACCGAACCAAACATCGCCGCCGATGCCTGTTCGAGCTTTTCAAAGGCCGGTTTCAGCGCCTCCATGGGCGGTGGTTCATCCGGTCTGTCTTTGACCAGGTGTTCCAGCGCCATGGCGGCGGCCTGGACGTCCTCGGCCGCCAGGTTGCCGGCACTGCCCTTGATGCTGTGCGCGACCTGGAGGATCTCCTCGTGACGCATCGATTCGATAGCCGTCCTGAGCTGGGCAATGCCTTCGCGGCAGCTGTCGGCAAACTGCAGGATCAGCTTGCGGTAGAGCGTTCGATTGCCCTGCAGGCGCCTCAGACCTTGGGCCAGATCGAATCCCGGCAATGTTTCCGGAAGATCCTTTGCCGCGCCTTCATCCTTGACGGGTTCGGCTTCCGCCGCCGCTCGCGCTTCGATCGGTCCCCGGTCCGGCGTGACCCATTTGACCAGCGCACTGAAAAGCTGGTTCGGGTCGATGGGTTTGGTCACGTGGTCATTCATTCCCGCCGCGAGGCTTTTCTCGGCATCCCCGGTCATGGCATGGGCGGTCATGGCGATGATCGGCAGACGCGGGGCCGCGGGATTTGACGCCTGGGAGTTCTCCCATTCACGGATTGCGCGCGCCGCCGTATGCCCGTCCATGACCGGCATTTGGATATCCATCAGGACCGCATCGTATTGGCCGGCCTTGACGGCGTTCAGGCCGTCGAGGCCGTTGTCGGCCAGGGTTACCCTCAGTTCGGCCCCTTCAAGGATCTCGCGGGCCACCTGCTGATTGATTTCGTTGTCCTCCACCAGCAGGATCCGGGCCCCGGCGATCTGGGCCAATCCGGTGTCCGCATCGATCACCAAGCGCTCTTCTCGGCCGACAGCCGCTTTGGCGCCCATGGCTTCCATGACCGCATCGAAGAGGATCGAGGCGTTCACCGGTTTGAGCAGGAAACCATCCAACCCGACATTGTCCGACAGGCGCATGACCTCCTCCCGGCCGTAGGCGGTCACCATGATGATGGCCGGAATCTTGGGCAGGCCGGGATGGGCCTTTATGCGGCGGGAGGTCTCGATCCCGTCCAGGCCGGGCATCTTCCAGTCCATAATGACAAGTTCAAAGGGCTTGTCGGCCGCCTCGAGTTCGCTCAGGGCTTCCTGGCCCGAAGCGGTCAGGTGAACGTCAAAGGTAAAGGAGGCGAGCATTTCATTGAAAATGGTGCGGCTCGTGGCATTGTCGTCCACGACGAGCACTTTGAGCCCGCGCAGGTCGGATGCCGGCACGAAGTGGCGCCGGGCTTTGTCCGCACCCAGACCAAAGGCGGCCGTGAAATGGAATTGACTGCCCTGCCCCGGTTGGCTCTCGACCCAGATCTCGCCCCCCATCATCTCCACCAGACGTTGGCTGATGGTCAGACCCAGACCGGTGCCGCCGTATTCTCGGGTGGTGGAGGTGTCCGCCTGCGAGAACGACTGGAAAAGCTTCCCGATCTGCTCTTCCGTAAGCCCGATGCCCGTGTCGCTCACGGTGAACTGTAATTCCAGGCGCTCATCGCTGCGTGACTTGACCCGGGTCGCAACCACGATCTCGCCGGCTTCGGTAAACTTGACGGCATTACCGGAAAGGTTGAGCAGCACCTGCCCCAGCCTGAGGGGATCGCCCACCAGGAAGCGCGGCACGTCCGCTCCGGTGTCGAAAAGCACTTCCAGGTTTTTCTTCTCCTGCGCTTTCACCGTGACCAGGTTGCCCAGGTTTTCGAGCACGTCCTCCAGGTTGAAGTCAACATCCTCGATGTCGAGCTTGCCGGCCTCGATCTTGGAGAAATCCAGGATGTCGTTGATGATGCCCAGCAGCGCGTTGGCCGAAGACTGGATTTTGCTCAAGTAGTCTTCCTGTTTGGGCGTCAGATCGGTCTTGAGCGCCAGGTGGGCCATGCCGATGACGGCATTCATGGGCGTGCGGATCTCGTGGCTCATGTTGGCCAGGAAATCGCTCTTGGCCTGGGTGGCGGCCTCGGCCCGGGTCCTTTCCTCGTTGAGATCCTCCATCATGTTGAGCATGGCCGACTGGGCCTGGTCGAGTTCCCGGACCTGGGCCTGGAGATCGTCCTCCATCTGTTGGCGCGCGGTGATGTCCAGCAGCGAGGCCATCACGATGTCGACGTCGCCGGTATCGTGGCGGGTGCACGCCACTGTCAAGTTGGAGTGAACCACGCTGCCATCTTTGCGGATGAACCGCTTGTCGCGGGTGTAATGATCGATCTCACCGCTCAGCATGCGTTCGAATTCCCTGAGATCCGCCTCGAGGTCGTCGGGGTGCGTCAGATCGGCCCAGGTTTTGGCACGCAGTTCGTCCAGCGAATAGCCCAGCATATTCTGCAGCTGCCGATTGGCTTCGATCCATCCCTTGGCCGGCGAGGTGATGGCCATGCCCACCTGGGCATGTTCGAAATATCCGCGAAACCGCGCTTCCTTTACGCGCAGATCGTCTTCCATCTGTTTCTGTTCGGTGATGTCCTCCTTGACCGCCAGATAGTGGCTGACAGCACCATCGCCGGCTTTGAGGGATGAGATCGAAATCGCCTCCCAGTAACATTCACCGTTCTTTTTCCTGTTCAGCAGCTCGCCCCGCCATTCTTCCCCGGTCGTAATGGTCTGCCAGAGTTCCGTGTAAACTTCCATCGGCGTTTCACCGGATTGGAGGATGCGCGGGGTCTGCCCGATGGCCTCCTCGGCCGTGTAGCCGGTCACCTCGGTAAACTTGCGGTTGACATACTGAATCGTGCCCTGCGGATCGGTAATCATCACCAGGGCCGGGCTCTGCTCGACCGCCAGGGACAGTTTCTTCAATTCGGCTTCGGCTTGCTTGTGCTCGGTAATGTCCAGGTTCACGCCCACCACGCGCCGCGCCGCGCCCTCGTCATCGAGAATGACGCGTTGGGCTGCGTAGATATGGCGGATATCGCCGTCGGCGCGTTTGATGCGGAATTCGACCTCGCCCTGCCCCTTGCTTTCAGCGGCCTGTTTCAAGGCCGCATCGACCCGCGACAGATCTTCGGGCATCACAAACTGCTTCCAGTCCTGATAGCTCATGGCTTGATCGCGGGGCAGGCCGTAGATGTCGAACATGCGCGTGTCCCAGGCCGTCTGATGGGTTATCACGTCCCAGTCCCAGACACCCAGTTCCATGGCATCGATCGCCAGGGCCATGCGTTCCTTGGCTTCCGTCAATTCCCGCGTGGCCGTGTCGATCCGCTGGGAGATCACTTGTCCCCGCTGAAGCAACATCCCGATGAAAACGGCAATCAGGAGGGTCCCGACGATACCGCCCAGCAAAGTCAGGTCGGCCAGTTCTTCCTGGGGACCACCGCCGACTTTTGCATCCATGTACCAAGTAATGCGTAAATCCGCACCCGCGCTGACCGCGCGGTTGGAGACGACATGCAGAGCGTTCGCCACAGGTACTCCCAGGACTTCGCGCACCGGCCCGCTGCCGCCGGGTTCCTCGAATTCTCCCTGAATCTGAAGCTGGATACCGCTCAACCGATGAATATCGAATAATCCCTCGGCGATAGCATCAAAATCGATCAGGCCGATAATCACCAGCGGACCCTGTCTATCCTGGGTGGCCAGCGCCACGGGCGAAAGCGAGTGACCTTCTTCATCGCTAAATGGAGGGCCCAGTATGACCTGGCCTTCATTGGCGGAGGCCACCTTGACCGTATCGAATATCTCTGGGAATCGATCGGCAGGGATATCAGGGGATAACGGCCCCATTGGATCGGAGGAGAACGCGATCGACCAACTTTCCCCGTTCATGCGCGGTCGTGCGACGGCAGTGGCATCGAGGAAATAGGCCGTAGCACGGGATTCCAGGCCGTCCACGGCGCCTAAATATTCGGCCTCGCTGACGCTGCTGGAATTCTCGAAGAGGATGGCCAGTCCGGATAGAGGCGCATAACTTTCCTCCAGCCATCCCAGCAACGTACCGGAAAGCCACTGGCCGACCTTGTTGGCCTGGGCCTGCCATGCTTCACGGGCATCCAGGCGAAAGGCTGCACTGAGGGCGTAAGATCCCCCTAGGCCTGCGATCAAAAAGGCGGCGAGGATGATCCATCGAAATTGTTTGCGCATAGCCCGGATCCTGTAATGGTGATCACTGCTGTTCGTTAACGCTGAAAATAGGCCTAAACCCGCGCGGTGCCAGTGTCGATGCGGAATCCCAGCTTCGAATGTTGGTCCGGTCGACCACGACGACCTTGGGCGCCACATGCCGGAAGTAATCTTTTCCTTCCAAAATCCTTACGATCACATCGGTGGCAATGCGGGCCTGCAGCACGGGCTGATCACTCGGCGCCGCCAGGATGTGGCCCCGGCGGATGCCACGATGCACCCCCGGCCCGTAGTAGTAGGAGACAATTTTTATCTTGTCGCTCAATCCGCGGGTCCGTAAAATTTTAACCGCGGCCTCCGCCGTAACAGCGGTTCCCACGATGAAGTCGAGGGTATCCGCATGGCGGTCGAGAACATCTTCGATTAGCTTACCTTGGGCTCCACTGCCCGTGTCCCCGTAGAGCGTGTCCACGATTTCAATCGCGTGGCCTTCGATCGCCGCCCTGAATCCGGCATCGCCCGCCTGGACCCAACCGGCATTTTCAGGCCCCGGGAACCAGGCCGCCTTTACAGGGCGCCCCAGATCGGATTGAAGTCTCTGCAGGTGGCGCCCGGACGCGAATCCCATATCCCTGAAAGACACGGCCGCCCGCGCCGCGATCTGCGGCGAGGACAGACCGTTGATCAGGTCGATGACCGGTATCCCCTTATCAGCCGCCTGCGCCACGAGATCGTTCAACCCCTCCAAGGAAATGGCCCCGATAATCAGGCCGTCGGGTTTTTCAGACAAGGCGGCCTCGATCTGCCGGCGCTGAACATCGAGTTGGTCGTATCCTCCGGCTTCCGATATCGTCAGGCTGATCCCGAGGCGCCGGGCTTCGTCGATCAGCCCGAAATTGACGCCCAGCCAGTAGGCATCCTTGAGGTGGGGGATAAAAA
>JASJBQ010000059.1 GCA_030066455.1 Desulfobacterales bacterium | reverse complement strand
GGTCCGGCCAGCAGGTGCCCGTAGAACATCTCGCCGCCGAACATGCGCATGCGCACGATGCCCTGGTGGCCGCGCCGGCGGGCCTCGGCCTCCACCCGGCCGGCCAGTTCGACTTCGGTCATGCCTTCGCGGATCAGGTCTTTTACGCTGCCGGCCACGGCGTCCGCCTGGCGGGCGGCCTCGCGCATCAGGTCAAGTTCATATTCGGATTTGACCGCCCGAATACGGCGCAGACCGGGGGAGATGTCGGTCAGCGCGGCATCCTCAAAAAGACGGGCGTACTGCAGATAGAGCGCGGCCGGGATCACGTCCAGCTCCATTCCCAGTCTTTCCGGCGGTGGATGACCGTGGGCCTCGAGGATGTCGGCGATCTGCCGCGGGCTTCGAAGCGCCACAACGTGGTCCAGGGCCGATTCGGCCCGGGCGCGCACCAGGCTCTTGCGCACCATCAGCACAGGGGCGCCGGCGGCCGGCACGAATAGGTGGGCCTGCTGAACGGTGCCGGCCAAGTAGAAAAGGTCGGTGTTCTGCAGGAGGAGGGCGCCGTCCAGGCCGGCGGCCGCAAGTTCCTGCTGGAACCGCGTGATCCGGTCGTCGAGTTCTTCCCTCGGGGTGGTGGGTGTCAATGGCAGCATGCGCGTCGCTCCTTGTGTTGCGGTCAAGGCCCTGGTGAGACCTTAAGGCCTTTCGTGCGGGTCTTCAATGCCCCTCGGGGGCCGCGGGCCGGATAAACGCCTGCACCACCGCGGCCACTTCGCGCCCGGGCCTAAGACGCACCGGGCGCCACTCGGCCGGAAACAGCTCGCGGTAGCGCCGCTGGCCGTAGCGCCGGTCGAGAAGAATCACGACCCCCCGGTCGCGTGAGGTGCGGATGACGCGGCCTACGGCCTGCAGCACGCGGTTGAAGCCCGGCAGGCGATAGGCGAAATCGAACCCCGCCTGCCGGTGGGTTTCGAAATAGTCGCGGATCAGGTCCCGCTCGAGCCCGATGCCCGGAAGCCCCACCCCGACGATGACCGCACCCGCGAGCCGGTCGCCGGCGAGGTCGATCCCCTCGCCGAAAATGCCGCCCATGACGACGAAGCCCACCAGCGGATCGGGATTGCCGTCGCGGAATTGGGCCAGGAAAGCGTCCCGGTCGCTTTCGGTCATCTGGGCCGCCTGCACGACGGCGGGCAGGTCCGGGTACTGGTCGTCAAAACGCGTGTGCACCATCTGCAGATAGGCATGGGAGGGAAAGAAAACCAGGTAATTGCCGGGGCGGTGGCGCACCAGATCGGCCACGGCCGCGGCCACCGCGTCCGCCGTCTGCGCGCGATCACGGTAGTAGGTCGAGATGCGCCCGTCAATGGCGAGGCAGAGGTTTTTACGGGGAAAGGGTGAGGCCAGTCGCAGGTAGTGGGTGCGCGCGTCTGCGCCGAAAAGGGTGTTGAAATAGTCGAAGGGTGTCAGGGTGGCCGAAAAAAAGACGGCCGCCCGGCAGCGCGTGAGGGCTTCGGCCATCTGCCGGGCCGGGTCGATACAGAAGAGCTTGAGACGCAGGTCCCGGGCATCGCCTGCGTAGCAGGTGGCGTAGGCCCGGTCGTACTGCTCGGCCACGCGCAGGAACGCGGAAACGTCGAAATAGAGCTGCATCAAGTCTTCCCGCCAGTCCGTGGCGATGTTCTGCAGCAGCCACTTTTCCGCACGGGTCATGAAACGCATCAGCCGCGGCAGCAGCGCCTCGGGGGGCTCGGCGGCGGCCACGGCCCCGCCGCCGTCCAGGCACGCGCGGCGGGCCGTGGCCAGCCAGGCGTTGATGCGTCCCAAGGTCCGGTAGAGCGCCGGGTGGTCTGCCCGCAGTTCGCGCCGCAGCTCCAGGAAGGCCTGTTTGTCGAGGGCGGCCGAGAACATCTCCCGAGAGCGGTCCACGAGATTGTGGGCCTCGTCGATCAAGAAGGTGAAATCGTTGCCCGCCGCATCGAAAAAGCGCCGCAGGTAGACGCGGGGGTCAAAAGCGTAGTTGTAGTCGGCGATCACCATGTCGGCCCACAGGGCCATGTCCAGGCTGAGTTCGAAGGGGCATACCGCGTGGTCGGCGGCCAGGCGGGTCAGGGTGTTGCGGTCCAGGGCCATCTGCTCGAAGGCGGCCTGCCGGGCCCCTTTGAGGCGATCGTAGTGGCCGCGCGCCCGGGGGCACTCCTCCGGGGTGCAGGCCGCCTCGGGGTGGGGGCAGAGCTTGTCCTTGGCCGTGAGGGTCAGGCTTTTAAAGTCTAAACCCGCCGCGCAGAGCAGCGCGAGGGCCTTTTGGGCCGCTTTCTGCCCGGTGGTGCGGGCGGTGAGGTAGAAGACCCGCGAGGTCAGGCCGGCACCCATGGCCTTGACGGCCGGGAAGACGGCCCCCAGGGTCTTGCCGATCCCGGTCGGCGCCTGGATCATGGCCGGATGCCCTTCCTGGACGGCGCGGTAGACAGCCACCGCCATGCGGCGCTGACCGGCGCGATAGCCTTTGAAGGGGAAGTCCAGCGCCTGGATGGTGCGGTCGCGCCGCCGCCGCCACTGGTCGAGCCCCTCGGCCCAGGCCAGGAATTCGGCCGCGAGCGCGGCGGCGAATGCGGCCAGGGTCTCGAATGCGAAGCGCTGCCGGATTTCGAGCGTGCGTCCGGTCTCGAGGTGGTAATAGGTCAGTTGGACGTCGATCCGCTCCAGACCGTGTTCGGCCGCGTACATCCAGGCGTAGAGCTTGGCCTGGCCCCAGTGCAGGACATTGGTTTCGTCGCGGAGGGTCTCCAGTTCGCGTCGGGTGGACTTGATCTCCTCGATGACCGTGTCCGCGCCATCACGGAAAACCCCGTCGATACGGCCGTCGATCGCGAGAACGATCCGCTCGGTCGCGAGGCGGTGGTGCACCGGCACTTCGGGCGCGTAGCCGGCCGGCCGGCCGCTCTGGACCTTCTGGTGGGCCCGCAGTCCCTCGAGGGCGCGCCGGTTGCCTTTAAAGGCAAACGCCAGGTCGCCCGATTTCAGCACGAAATCCACGAGCGTGCGCACGGCCACGGCAACGACAGGTTTCACGTAGCGGCCTTTCAACCGTATGGGGTTGCGGGTCAGACGGCAGGCTCCCGCGACGTCAGCCTTTTGAACGCGTCAGCCTAAGGGGTCTGGCGGCGAAAATCAACCGCGGTTCCGCCTCAGGCGGCGGGGCGAGGGCGGCGTTAAAAGAATCCTTGCATCGGCTGCGCGGAAGGGATTAATATAGCGGCCGTTTTCGGATCACGCCTTGCCATCACCCCACCGGGATGCTATAAACGACCGCCACGCCCGTTCGGCGTTCCGCCGGAGGAACCCACCATGACCGACGCCATAACCTACGACGACGTTCTGCTCGTACCGTCCTACAACCACTGGGAATCTCGTAAGGTGGTGGACATTTCCATCACCGACAAGAGCGGCAAGCTCACGCTCGATCTGCCCGTCATGACGGCCAACATGGACAGCGTGACCGAGGCGGCCATGGCCAATTTCATCGGGTCCAAGGGCGGCATCGGTGTACTTCACCGCTTTGTCTCGATCGAGGACAACGTGCGCATGTTCAAGGCCTGCGAGGGCCGGGTCTTCGCCTCGATCGGTTGTTCGACCGAGGACCTCGAGCGTGCCGAGGCCCTGCGCGACGCCGGGGCGGACCTGTTCTGCATCGACGTGGCCCACGCCCATGCCCGCTACGTCGGCAAGACCCTGAAGAAGATCCGCGACATGCTCGGCCGGGAGGCCTGCCTCATGGCGGGCAACGTGGCCACCTATGCCGGGGCCGATTACCTGGCCTCGCTGAGTGCGGACATCGTCAAGGTGGGCATCGGCGGCGGCTCGGTCTGCACCACCCGGATCAAGACCGGGTTCGGGGTGCCCAACCTGACGGCCATCAAGAACTGCGCCCGGGTGGACCGCTCGGTGGTGGCCGACGGCGGCATCCGCACCCCCGGCGACATCGTCAAGGCTCTGGCCTTCGGAGCCGATTTCGTCATGATCGGCAGCGTGTTGGCCGGCACCCGGCCCACGCCGGGGGAAGTCATCGTCCGACAGGATTCGCAGGGCAACGCATACAAGGTGAAAATCTACCGCGGCATGGCCAGCAGCGAGGCCCAGGACGATTTCCACGGCGGGATGACCGAATGGAAGACGGCCGAGGGCGTCAGTCTGGACGTGGCCTACCGCGAGGACGAGGAGCAGATTCTGGCCGACATCATCGGCGGGCTGCGCTCGGGGCTGACCTACGGCGGCGCTTCCACCATCCGGGAGCTTCAGCGCAAACTCGATTTCATCCGGATCACCCCGGCCGGGCGCATCGAAAGCCAGGTCCACCGATCGTTCTGACGCCCGGCGGGTCCGCCGGACGTGCAACGCGACCAGGGATGTGACGCAGTGGCGAACAAACCCACATACCAAGACCTGGAACAGCGGATCCAGTCGCTGGAGGCCGAGATCGACGGCCTGCGCCGGCAGGAGGGCGTTCGCGACGAACAGCTGACCCAGTACGAAACGGTGGCCGCCAACCTCCCCGACATCATCTGGTCGCTCGACGGGAGGCTCAAACCCGTCTACGTCACCCCGTCGGTGCAGAAGCACCTCGGTTTCAGCCACGCGGAAGTCCGTGCCCGCAACTTCACGGCCACCCTCGTGCCCTCCAGCCGTGACCAGTTCAAACGGGCCGTGCAGATGCTGCGGCTGGGCATGAACCCCACCATGCTCGACCTGGAGCACCGCCACAAGAACGGCACCGGTTTCTGGTTTGAAACCCAGATCTCGGGGATGTTCGACGGCGAGAAAAAATTGACCGGCTGCATCTGCGTATCCCGCAACATCGACCGCCGCAAACAGGCCGAGAGTGCGCTCAAGCTGAGCAACGCCCTGTTCCAGACCGCTTTTGCCATCAGCCCCGATGCCGTGACCCTCAATCGCCTGCGCGACGGGGTCTGCACCATGGTGAACGACGGGTTTGCCGCCCTTACCGGTTACAGCCGCGAAGAGGTCGTGGGTAAAACCACCGAACAGCTCGGCATCTGGGCCGACACCGGCGACCTGAAGCATCTGATGCACGAAATCAACGTGAACGGATCGATCCGCAACATGGAGGCGTCCTTCCGTATGAAGAGCGGCGAGGTCCGCACGGGCCTGATGTCCGCCAACCTCATTATCCTGAACCGCCAGCCCTATGTGCTGGCCATCACCAAGGACATCGACAAGTTCAAGCGCGCCCGCGAGGCGCTCAAAGAATCCGAGGAGAAATACCGCAAGCTGATCGAAACGGCCACGGACGCGATTTTCATCCTCCAGGACGGCCAGGTGAAATTCCCCAATCCGCAGGCCAAGAAGATGGGCGCAAAGATGGGCGTCGACCTCGAGGAGCACGCCTTTTTCGAATACGTGGCGCCCGAGGATCAGAACATGATCCTGGAGCGGCATTTCCGCCGTCTCAAGGGGGAAGCCGTTCCCTCGACATATAATTTCAGGCTGCTGCGCGAGAACGGCGAGAAGTTCTGGGTCGAGGTCAACGCGGTGATGATCACCTGGGACGGCCATCCGGCCACGCTGAACTTTATCCGCGACATCGACGACCAGAAAAAGCTGGAGGCCGAGTTCCAGCACGCGCGCAAGATGGAGGCCGTAGGCACGCTGGCCGGGGCCATCGCCCACAATTTCAACAACCTGCTCATGGCCATCCAGGGCAACGTGTCGCTGCTGCTGCTGGACACCGAGGACGACGATCCGCGTCTGGAGGAATTCAAGAAGATCCAGGAACATGTCGAGAACGGCTCCCAACTCACCTCCCAACTGCTGGGATACGCGCGCAAGGGCAAATACCGCATCCGGGGCCTGGACCTCAACGAGCTCGTGACGCGCACGGTGGCCACCTTCCGCAAGACCCACCCGGCCATCACCATATCCGCCAACCGCGGGGCCGAACTGCACACCATCGCCGGGGACCGCAGCCAGCTCGAGCACGTTATGATCAACCTCCTCAACAATGCCGCTGACGCCATGCCCGAGGGCGGCGAGCTGTTCATCAAGACCATGAACGTCAACCACGGGCAGATCCGGCGGCGCAACTACAAGATCAAGCCCGGCGAATACGTCCTGACCATGGTGGCCGACACCGGGGTGGGGATGGCGCAGAAAATTCAGCGCCGGATTTTCGAGCCCTTCTTCACCACCAAGGAACTGGGGCGCGGCACCGGGCTGGGCCTGGCCTCGGCCTACGGCATCATCAAGGGACACGGCGGCTATATCGACGTGGATTCCCAGCGCGGCTACGGGTCCACCTTTTTTATCTACCTGCCGGCCTCTTCGCGCAAGGTCGATGAAATCGGGTACAAGGACCAGAGCGTCATCCAGGGCAGCGGCTGCATTCTGGTGGTGGACGACGAGCCTTCCGTGCTGGACATCAGTGGCCGGATGCTCAAAAAACTGGGGTTCCAGGTGCTGGAGGCCTGCAGCGGCCGCGACGCCATCCGCGTATTCCGTGAAAACCTGGCCAAGATCGACCTCGTCATTCTGGACATGATCATGCCCGATCTGGGCGGCGGCGAAGTCTACGACCGGATGCGGGACATCAAGCCGGGCGTCAAGGCCATCCTGGCCACCGGCTACAGCATCGACGGCGAGGCGGCCCGCATTCTCAAGCGCGGCTGCGACGGCGTCATCCAGAAGCCGTTCAGCATCGATCGGCTCTCCCGGATGATCCACGGCGTCCTCGCAACCGCACCCGGCGGCGGGGGCCGTGACGCCCCGCCGGCCGAGAACCCCCCCGGCGAAACGGCGCCCCAGGCGTCCGACCACGCGCCGGAAGTCATCCCTTTCAGGCCCAAGGGCCGGAAAACGCGCTGAACCGCAAGCGCCCGCCGTCAAGACGGGCGCCGCGCGGCCCCCTCGACACGTGCGCGGGTGACAGGGCCGCGGTCTACACGGAGGAAGGACATTCCACGATGGTATCGAAAACCAACGGGCCGGAGCGTCTGGCCCTCGACGACCCCCGGCGCCGCGGCATCCTGATTCCCGCCAGCCAACTGGCCGACACCGGTCTGGCCCTGGGGGACCGCTTCAAGGTCAAAATGGGGCAGAAGGAGCTCTTCGCCGTGCTGATCGTCAAGGACGCCCAAGGGGACATTATCTACGACCGCGCCGGCATCTTCATCGAACGCACGCGCCGGGTCGACATGTTTTTAGGGGGGGTTTTCGATACGTTCAGGGTCGAATTCCAGCCGGGGGACCCGCCGGCGCTTTGCATCCGCCCGCTGGACATCAACATCAAGGGCATCGACACTATCATCCGACCTTGAGCGTGGATTCAGTTCGTTGGGCTTGACGATCCCGCATCCAGGTGATGCCGGCGCAGAAATTCCCACATGACCACCGAAGCGGCGTTGCTGACGTTGAGGCTCTGCACCTGACCGAACTGAGGGATGGTGAGGGGTCGAATGTCGGGGTAGTCCGCCGGGTCGAAACTGAGGCCGTACTCCTCGTGGCCGAAGATGAACGCGCTGCGCCGCGGCAGGGGCTGGGCGTGAAGCGGGCGGCCGGATTCCGGCGCGAGGGCAAACAGGCTGTAGTTCCGGGCGGCCAACTCATGGTGGACGCTGGCGAAGCTCGCGTGAAAGCGCGCCGGCACCCACTTGAAGGAGCCCATCGAAGGGGCGGGGTCAAAGAAGTCGATGCCCACCAGGTGCACCTCGCGGGCCCCGAAGGCATCGGCGCTGCGGAAGATCTTGCCCACGTTGAAGTGCGGCTTGAGGCTGTCGAGGACGATGATGAAGCTGTGGGCGCCCGGTGCGGCCAGCCGGTTGGCGTTTTTCTGTCGGCGGAAACGCTTGCGGGCGGCAATGCGTTGCTGCTGCAGTTTGCGGCGAAGCTGTCGCAATCCCATTTCACACCCCTGGACTTTGTATTGGGCCGCTGCGGGCAATCGACCGCACTCCTCATACCTCTAGCAGAAATCACCCGCAATGACCACCCGGTGCCGTTGCGCGATGAAAGGGATTGGATGATCGAAGCCAAAGCAAAGGGCATGGCGTTCCTTGTCGGTCGGCCGGAGGCCCGGGCGGATGCCCCCACGGTGGTTTTTGTGCACGGTTCGGGTTTGGCCGGGGAATTCTGGCGGCGACAGCTCGAGGATCTCAGTGCGAGCCTCAACACGGTGGCCGTCGACCTGCCCGGCCACGGTCGGAGCGATCCGCCCAGTCTGGACAGCGTGGCGGCATACGCCGCGGCCGTGACAGCCTTTATCCGCGAGCGCGGATTCACCCGGCCCATCCCTTGCGGCCTGAGCCTGGGGGGCGCCATCGCCCTGCAGATGCTGATCGACCACCCGCAGACGCTGGCCGGCGGTATCCTCATCGGCACGGGCGCCCGCCTGCGGGTGCAACCGGAAATCTTCGACCTGATCGCCCAGGACTACCCGGGCTTTGTCGCCCTCACCGCTCGCGTGGCGGCATCCCCGGCAACCCCGCCCGCCAGGCTGGCCCCGGTCGAGGCCCTCACGGCCGTCTGTCCGCCGGCGGTGACGGCTGCGGACTATCGTGCCTGCGACCGTTTCGATGTCATGGACCGGCTGACGGAAATCAACCTGCCCGTGCTGGTCATCTGCGGTGCCGACGATAAACTCACCCCGGTGAAATACAGTGACTACCTGGTTGGACAGATTGACGGCGCCAGACGCTGCATCGTTCCCCGGGCCGGCCATCTGGCCCCGGTGGAGCAGCCCGCGGCCGTCAACGCGGCCATCCGCGAATTCATCCGGCGGACAATCCTTTAGCGCGCTTCCCGGTCCTCGGCGCCAGCTGTGGGGGATGACTTTACAAGCGGCCGGTTTTCGTTTAGTTTGGCGCTCTAATCGTCAATCCGATCAGTAGGAGAGGCCACGGTGGCCACCAAAACCCATAAACGTCAAAATAACGGTCGTGAGGTCGAAGCGACACCGCAGGATCTCGAACGTTCGGGCTGCTGCCAGGCCCGGTGGGCGGAAAGCGAGCCCCTGCCGGTCTGTACCCGCCCCGGCTCGGCCGAGAACACGCGCTTTGACGTCGAGGACGAACCCTGCGACGACGGCCGCGGCGGTTGATCGCGCCGTTAGCGTTTTCCCGCACCCTTGCCGCTTGCGTCCGGCGGGCGGTCCCGGAAAGGCTGGTACGAAGACATGGCGCTCCAACTCGTGTATATGACGGCCGGAAGCCAGGATGAGGCCCGGCGCATCGGTGAAACGCTGGTCAACGAGAAGCTGGCGGCCTGCGTCAACATCCTGGATGGCATGCAGAGCATCTACGTCTGGGAGGGGGCGCTGCAAAACGATCGCGAAACCGTCATGATCGCCAAAACCACCGCCGCACGAATGCCCGCGCTGGTCAAACGGGTAAAAGCCCTCCACAGCTACGACTGTCCCTGCATCGTCGCTTGCGACATCGATGGCGGTCATCCTGCATTTCTCCGCTGGATCGGGGATGCGGTGCGGCCCGCAAGCAACCCATAGAGATAGACGCATCGGCATCCCGGCGGGACTTCTGGCCGCCGTCCGGCCAAATAGCGCCCCAGGGCCACGTCCACGACTGACACAACCCCGCGTTTGGGACTTCAATTGGAAGGTCAATTCGATCGCCGTCCGCCGATAGCGTCAAGAAAAATGAATGCCATTCATCTATTGACATAATATTTAATCCCTAATATACGGTATCTGTTGAAAAAAAGTGTCATGTGCGTTAAGCGAGCCTGGACTGATGCGGGTGGTCTGCCGGCGCCGAAGGGACCCGATACGGCGGGTTGGGGATAATCGGATTGGTTTTCTGGATGGCGGCGATCGATGCGAGTGCTTGAAAAGATCTGCAAGTGGATTGATACCCTGAACACCTGGGTCGGCAATTTTGTGGCCTGGTCGACGGCCGTGGTGGTGGTCGTCGTTTTCGTCGACGTCGTCATGCGCTACGCCTTCAAGACCAGCTTCGTTTTCACCCAGGAGCTCGAGTGGCACCTTTTCGCCTTCATCTTTCTGATGGGGGCCGGCTATACCCTGTTAAAGGACGGCCATGTCCGCGTCGATATCTTCTATCAGCGGTGCAGCCCCAAGACCCAGGCCTGGATCAACCTGATCGGGGTCATTTTCTTTCTGATCCCCGGCTGCTACATGATCATCGCCACCTCGCTTAAATTCGTCTACAACGCCTGGCTGGTGATGGAGGGCTCGCCCGACCCGGGGGGGATCCCCTACCGCTACCTCCTGAAGGCCTGCATCCCCGCCGGCTTCACCCTGGTCCTGCTGCAGGGCGTTTCTTTAGGGATCAAGAGTTATCTGACCATCATGGGCCGCCCGATCGAGACGGAGGGCGGCCACTGATGGAATACCTGCCCGGATGGATGTTTCTGGCCCTGACGATCCTCCTGATGGCAGGGTTTCCCGTTACCTTCACCCTGATGGGCACGGCCCTGGTCTTCGGTCTCATCGGTTTCGGCTGGGAATTCTTCAATCTGCTGCCGTTGCGGATTTGGGGGGTGATGACCAATGTCACCCTGCTGGCCGTGCCCCTGTTCGTATTTATGGGGGTCATGCTGGAGCGTTCCGGGCTGGCGGAGGAACTGCTGGACACCATGGGGCTGGCTTTCGGCCGGATGCGCGGCGGGCTGGCCATATCGGTGGTGGTCGTGGGGGCCCTGTTAGGCGCCTCCACCGGCATCGTGGGGGCCACCGTGGTGACCATGGGCCTCCTGGCGGTACCCACCATGCTCAAGCGCGGCTACCAGAAAGAGATGGCCACCGGTACGGTATCGGCCTCGGGCACCCTTGGGCAGATCATCCCCCCCAGCATCGTGCTGGTCCTGATCGGCGACATCGTCGGGGTGCCCGTGGGCGACCTCTTCATGGGTGCCGTGCTGCCGGGACTGGTGCTGGTGGGTCTCTATATCCTCTACATCCTGATCGTTTCCAACATCAAGCCGGACTGGGCGCCGGCCATACCGGCCGAGGAATTGGCCCAGATCACCCCCCGGGAGATGTTCCGCCGGTTTTCTCGGGCCCTGTTTCCGCCCCTGTTTCTGATGGTGGCCGTGCTGGGCTCGATTTTTGCCGGCGTGGCCTCGCCCACCGAGGCGGCCGGCGTAGGGGCCGTGGGCGCCACCTTGCTGACCATCGTCAATAAAAAATTCAACCTGAAGATCCTGCGGGAAGTGATGCACTCCACCATGCAGCTCACCTGCATGGTGTTCATCATTTTGGTGGGCGCGGCTTCCTTCGGCCTGGTATTTCGTGGCATGGGCGGGGATGAGCTGGTGCGCGACTTCCTGGGCGGCATCGCCGCCAACCACGGCCAGTGGACCGTTCTGGCCATCGTCATGGGCCTGATTTTCGTCATTGGCTTTTTTCTGGACTTTATCGAAATCACCTTTATCCACGTGCCCGTGCTGGCACCCATCATGATCGAGTTCGGCTTCGACCCGGCCTGGTTCTGCATCCTGATCGCCGTGAACCTCCAGACCTCGTTCATGACGCCGCCCTTCGGCTTTTCGCTGTTCTATCTCAAGGCCGTCACACCGCCGGAGATCAGCACGGGTCATATTTACCGGGGCATCATACCCTTTGTCGTTTTCCAATTGATCGGATTGCTGATCGTGGTGTTTTTTCCCATTCTGGTCACTTGGCTGCCCAAGGTCGTTTTCGGCAGTTAACCCGTTTGGCGACGCTGCCAGGCGCTCTGGCCGGTAGCAGGCCCGTTTCGCAAGCATTGGTCCCCCCGATGAGGGGACCGGTCCCGGGCCGCCGTCAGAACAATTCGGTTGGAAGGCGGGGTATCAGCGCCGCCTTTCGCACCGGTGCAAGAAATCCATTGGGGATGTCCTGTCGATCGTTCCTACCCTTAAACCCGCAGCAAAGGAGATGGAAGGTATGGAAAGACGCGATTTTCTAAAGAAGGCCGGTATGACCGCCGCCGGCGCCCTGGCCACGACCGCCGGTCTGGCCGCGTGCGCCCAGCAGAAACAGGAGGAAGCCAAAGGCCCGGCGGTGCAGCCCAAGAAAACCTACGAGTGGAAGATGGTCACCACCTGGCCGCCCAACCTGCCGGTGCTGCAGACCGGAGCGGAGCGGTTTGCCAAACGGGTTGAGGAGGCCACCGGCGGACAGCTCAAAATCCAGGTTTTTGCCGGCGGCGAGCTCGTGCCCCCTCTGGGCGTGTTCGACGCCGTATCCGATGGCACGGTGGAATGCGGCAGCGGCGCCTCCTACTACTGGGCAGGCAAGGTGCCCGCGGCCCAGTGGTTCGCCGCCGTACCCTTCGGCTTCAACCCCCAGGGGATCAATGCCTGGTTTTACAGCGGCGGCGGTCTTGAGCTCTGGGAGGAAGTCTACGCGCCCTTCAACGTCATTCCACGTCCCCAGGGCAACACGGGCGTTCAGATGGGCGGCTGGTTCCGCAAGGACATGAACACCATTGATGACTACAAGGGGCTCAAGATGCGGATTCCCGGTCTGGGCGGAAAGGTCATCAGCAAGGCCGGCGGCACCGTAGTGCTCCTGCCCGGCGGCGAGATCTTCACCTCGCTCGAGCGCGGTGTGATCGATGCCACCGAGTGGGTCGGCCCCATGCACGACCTGCGCATGGGCTTCTACAAGGCTGCCAAGAACTACTACTACCCGGGCTGGCACGAGCCGGGCACCTGCCTGGAGGTCATGTTCAACAAGAAGGCCTACGAGTCCCTGCCGGTCGAACTGCAGCAGACCATCGATGCCGTGGCCGCCGAAACCAATATGTGGAGCCTCTGCGAGTTCGAGGCCGGCAACGGGGCGGCCCTGCAGAAGCTCATCTCCGAGCACAACGTCAATCTGGTGCGTTTCCCGGAGGAACTGCTGGCGGAACTGCGCGCGCTCGCCAAGGAAACCCTTGAGGAGGAGGCCGACAAGGATCCCATGAGCCGCAAGGTCCACGAGGCCTTCAAGAAGTTCAAGGCCCAGGTGGGCGTCTGGGGCTCGGTCTCCGAGAACGCCTACTACAACGTGATCGCAGACAAGTATGCCCTGAAGAAATAGAAGTGACATAGCCAAACGCGCTACGCCTCAAACCCCGGCCCTGTGGCCGGGGTTTTCTTTTACACCGGAAAAAATTTTTACCCTATGAAAAACATTACATAGCGCTATAGGAAAAAGAGGTAATACCCAGGGGAATACCTTTGATTCTTGATAGTTTCTGAATCTGGAATGGTGATAGATTTTATATAATTATCAATTATTTGCAATTTTTATTTCTCTGACCGTGTCTAAGGTCAAAATTGGTGCGAATTTTGCTGAAGGTGAAGCCAAGTGACAGAGCCAGACTTGGTGTCAATCAGGGAAGGAAAGCCGCGGG
>JASJBQ010000066.1 GCA_030066455.1 Desulfobacterales bacterium | reverse complement strand
ACCTCGGCCGGGCCGACCGCCTGGAGGCAGGGCACGCCCTCGGCATTCGTCTGAATGCGCACGGCGTTCTGGTAGGAGCTGATATAGCAGGTGCCCTGCTCGATAGGCATGCCGTCCCGGGCTTCACGAATACGCCAGGGCACCGAGGCGTCGAACTGTTCCACGAACGCGCCGATGATCTTGGGGGATATCTCCTGCACGGCCACCACCGCGGCCGGCAGCGTGGGCGGCAGGTTGGCGAGCATCCGGATGACCGTGTTGGGACCACTCAGGGTGGTGCCGAGGGTCAGCAGGTATTCCAGCGGATGATACCCGTAGAGATCGGAAAAATGGGCCTGCCGGTCCCAGCGGTTGAGCCGCACGCGGCGGATGTTGTCGAGGTTCACCGCACTGGCCAGTTTGATGCGGTCGATGAGCTGCTGCCGGGATTGTTCGATGTCGGTCGATACCGCCCCCGACGGTTTGGGAATGAAGTCGACCACGCCCAGCCGGAGGGCATCGAAGGTGATGGCCCCGTCGCTGAAGAGCGAGCTCAGCACCACGATCGGGACGGGTGATTCGATCATGATGTGCCGGATGCTGGTCAGCCCGTCCATGATGGGCATGTCGATGTCCAGCGTGACCACGTCGGGCGCGAGCGCCTTGATCAGATCCAGGCCTTCCTGGCCGTTGCGGGCGGTGCCGACGATGCGCAATTGCGCGTCGCTGGCAAGCACGTCCACGATGGCTTTGCGCATGAAGGCGGCGTCGTCCACGACAAGCACCTTGATGTCCTCCGCCGAAGCGTTTTCCGGGAGCGGCAGCTCCGCCCCGGCCGCAAGCCGCGGATCGGGGTGTTTTTCAGCCGCTCCAGGCGGCAATGCATGCGGCAATGTCTTCAGGTTCACATTCTTCATCACAGAGATCTTCCTCGATAGTGGCGGCCAGTGCGGCCGGCATCATGCAGGTGGTGCGTTTTTGGATCAGCAGCCGGCCGCCGTTCTCCCGCATGTAGCGCAGACCTTCAAGATTCCCGGTTTCAGCACCGGAGAGCAGGACCACCTGCAGCCGTTCGCCGAAGCAGTCGGACGCCGAGAAGAGCAGCAAATCGAAATAGCTGGGCCCGTAGCCGAAATCCTGGCGGCCTTCCTGCATGCGCAGGCGCATCGTCGCTTCCTCGGCGGCCAGGCGCAGCGAACAGCCGTGCGTGCCCAGGTAGCACTGGCCGCGCCGGAGAGCGGCCTCTTCGCCGAGGATGCTGATCGGCAGGCGGCTGTAGCCTTGCAGATGGGCTGCCAGGGCCGGCAGGAAGACGGGCGGGATGGACTGCAGGCCGATCAGGGCGGCGGCCGGGTCGGCCGGCAGCCCGGCGAGCATCTGCCGCATGCTGCCATGGCCGCTGCAGCCGGCCGATACGATGACCAGACGCTCGGCCGCCGGGACGTCGCCGGCGGTGTTGCGCCCGGGGCGCTCGGCCGGCGTGCAGCGCAGGCGGCGAAAGGCCCTGATGTCGGCCGCGGCGGCACGTTGAATGCGTTCCACGATTTTTTGCTGCTGCAACAGCAGGTCTTTGTTCTTGACCGGCTTGGCCATGAAATCCACGGCGCCCAGATCGAGAAACGACAGAACCGTATCCGGTGCGCCGCTGCCCACGTTGCTCATCACCACCACGGGGCAGGGGTTCTTGATCATGATGTGCTTCAAGGCGGCCTTGCCGTTCATGACCGGCATGTTGACATCCAGCAGGATGAGATCGGGACGCTGTGCCGCGGTGAGTTCGAGCGCCTCTTCACCGTTGCGGGCGATGCCCGTGACTTCGATGTCGCCCGAGGCGGAGAGCATGCTGCCCACGATTTTGCCCATGACCGTTGAGTCTTCAACCATCAGCACGCGCAGCTTGGCCTGTTCATGGGCGACGACGCCGTCCTCGCCCGCGGCAGCCTCCTCTTCGGCCAGCATCTCGGCCTCGTCGACGCGCCGGGCGGCTTCCATCAGCAGGAATTCGTAGCTCTTCTTGATGGTGGCGACTTCGCTGACCCCGCCGTCAAGGGTTTCGAAACCGCCGCTCTTCCAGCCCAGAATCGTGTAGAAGGCCTCTTCGCCCGTGACCTGGCCGCAGACGGCGTGGGCGATCTCTCCGTCCCAGATAAAGATCGTGCCCTGCTGGGCGCCCTTCGTGACCCGGATCGTGATGGTGGCCGACGAGAGACAGCACATCTGGATCAGGTCGTCGAGCTGAATGTTTTTGAGTGTTCCGGCAAATCCCTGGGCGTGGCCTTCGGAAAGCGCGTTGATCCGCTGGCCCAGATCGGCGGCGTCGCAGGGTCCCTCGATGGTCTGCAGATGGGGTTGGGACGGAAGGGCGCGGCGCATGTCGGCGCTGTCGGGCGGCAGAATCAGGATCGTTTCCAGGTGGGGATACCCGGCCATGATTTCTTTCAAATAGGGCTGGGGGAACGCCACCCCGGCCGCGATTCCGATGATCGCCAGGAAGATGTCTTCGCGGGACAGGATTTCCAGGGCCCGGGCGCCGCTCTCGGCGGTCATCAGCCGATAGGAGGCCGTGTCGGCGTACAGGTGCTCGGCCAGCGATTCCCGCAGCAGCGCATCACAGTTGATCAACAGAATTTTTTTGAGGCCTGCATCCATAATTCATCACGTGGCCGACGGCCGGGCGCTCAGAGCACCGCGGCCTTGGCTTTTTTCTGCGCCTCCCGGTCGATGGAGAGATTGACCAATTCGTAAACATCCAGAATCAGCGAGATGCGGCCGTCGCCCAGGATGGTGGCGCCGGAGAATCCGCTGCGTTCCTGGAGATAGTCCTCCAGCGGCTTGATCACGACTTCCTCCTGCCCCAGGAGTTCGTCCACCACCAGCCCGACACGTTTCAAGCCCGTGCTGACCACCACCACGAAAGCCCGGTCGAGCGCGCCGGCCGCATTCATCCGGAACAACCCGTCCAGACGCACCAGGGGCAGGGTGTTCTCACGCAACTGCATGACCTCGACGCCTTCGATGGTACTGATATGCTCTTCGCCGATCCGCAGGGTCTCCTCGACGGTGGCCAGCGGAATGGTGAACAGCTCCCCGCGAACCTTGATCAGCAGCGCGGGAATGATCGCCAGGGTCAGGGGAATCTTGATCCGGAACCGGGTCGCGACACCTGGCGTGGTGTCGATCTCGATGGTGCCGTTGAGTTTTTCGATGTTCTTCTTGACCACATCCATGCCCACACCGCGACCGGAGGTGTGGGTGATTTTCTCGGCGGTCGAAAAGCCGGGCAGCATGATGAGACCGCTCAACTCCTTGGGGGTCATACGGTCGAGTTCGTCGCGGGTCGCGAAGTTGCCCGCCAGGGCCTTGGCGCGGATGCGGTCGATGTCCAGTCCACGGCCGTCGTCAGCGATTTCGATGACCACATGGTTGCCCTCGTGGTAGGCTTCCAGCCGGATGGTGGCCGCTTCGGGCTTGCCCTGGCGCTGCCGCTCCTCGACCGGCTCTACCCCGTGGTCCACCGCGTTGCGGATAATGTGGATCAAGGGATCGGAGATCTCCTCGATGACCATCTTGTCGAGCTCGGTTTCCTCACCGCGGATATCCAGCGCGACCTGCTTGTCGGTATCGCGCACCAAATCGAAGACCAGACGCGGGTAGCGGTTGAACAGCTGCGCAATCGGCAGCATGCGCACCTTCATGACGCCTTCCTGCAATTCGTTGGCCACCCGGCCCAGGGCCACCGTGGCCTCGCTGAGCCGAAAGGTCAGCCCCTTGACCTGTTTCATCTCGCGGGTGTCGAGTTTGAAACGCTGCTTCAGGCTCTGCTGCAGCTCGCGCATCTCGCTGAAGAGCTGGGCAAACCAGGCCCGGCTGACCACCAGTTCGCCCACCTGATTCATGAGGGCGTCGATCTTGGCGGCATCCACCCGGATGCTCTGCTTGAGAATCTTGTCGCCGATGCGGTCGGACTGGCGACGGCCGGAGCGCTCGGGATCGCGGCGGTTGGCAGACGCGGCCGGATCGGCCGGGGGGCCGGTGTCGTCGTCAGCGGTCGCCGCCGACGCCGTGATGGATGCCAGTTCGGGAATGACGTCCGCGGCCGCCGCGCCCGGCAGGCCTTCCGCAAGCAGCGGTTCGTCCTCGCTCTCGGCGAAGAGCGGGATCTCGAAATCCGGTGTCTCCCGTTCCCGGGAAGCGGTCGTGGAGTCGCCCTCTGGGTCGACTGCCGTCGTCAGCGGTGGGGACGGCGCGTTGGCCTGCAGACCCCGGATGCGGTCCAGAAGGTCGTCGATGGCGTTCTGCTCCGCACCCGTCTGTTCCAGATCTTCGGTCAGCAGACCGATGCGGTCCCGAGCGGCAATCAGCAGGTCGATCGCGTCGCAATCCGCCGGTCGTTCGTTGCGGCGCATCTGGTCCAGCAGGTTCTCGAGCTGGTGGGAGAGCTCGGCAATGCGTGCCATGCCCAGATATTCGGCCGCGCCCTTGATGGTGTGCACCGAGCGGAAGATGTCGTCGAGCGTCCCCTGGTCTTCAGGCGTCTGTTCGATCTGCAGCAGGCTGTTTTCCATCTCCTCGAGATGCTCCATGGTTTCCACCAGGAAGTCGTTGAGGAGACTGTTCTCCAGTTTTTGATTTTCCCTGCCCGCAGCTTCGATCGCGGCTTCGTCGGCCTCGGCAGGCAGGTGGGCGCCGGTAACGGACTCCGGCCGGTCGTCGGCGGCTTCCGGGAGATCCACGCTGGCCGCATCGGCGCCGTCGAAGGAGGCTTCGGGCCCCGGGGGGGCGTCGATGTCGGATGTGGGGGCCGCGGCATCGTGGGGCACTTCCGGTAACCGGACCTGCGGGAAGCGCTCGACCACGGCGTCGATATTGGCCTCCATGTCGACGCGAATGAATGCGTTCAGGAAATCGTCCTGACCCTCGGCCAGCCGCGAGCGTGCGTCCTGAATGGCGACGGCCCAGTCGTCGTAGAGGGCGGTCAGCGTGGCGTAGCCCATGTAGTTGGCCGAGGAGCGCAGCGGATCGATGTGCATCAGGCAGGCGGCCAGGATCGCGTCGCGTTCCGAAGCCTCGGCGCGGGCCAGTGCGGCCGCCTGGGCCTTGAGGGCGGCCAGGCTTTCTTCGAGCTGCTCCAGAAAGATACCAAAGAGTTCCTCGTCATACTCTTCGTCGTAATTGTCGCTGTCTGGCGACAGCGACGTGCTCGGCGTTTCCGCGGATGCCTGCGGAGTCTCCGCGGCCGCTTTGTTTTCCGGTGCCGAGAAGAGCGCGTCTTCATCGCCGTCAAGGCCTGGGGCTCCCGGCTCCGGCGGTGGGGCGGGGGAGGGTCCGCCCGCGCTTTCCGGCGCGGAAAGCGTTTGATCCGCTGCCGGTTCGGTGTCATGTGCCGCGGACGGCGCAACATGGTTGTCCTCGACCATAACGGTCTCTTCCGGCGTCGAAAAAAGCTCGGCGGCGATTTCGGCCGTTCCGGCGGCACGCTGGGGCGCAACGCCCTGGCGGCGGCAGTCGTCGAAAGAACGGCTCAGACGGTCGAAAAGATCCGGGGCTTCGTCCGCAACCGTCGTCGGGGTCCCGGCCGGTGGTGAAGAAGACGACGGCGCTTGGAGCGCAAAGCTGTCCAGGAGATCGCTATCGTCTGCGGCCTTGGCATCCACGGATGGCTCCGAAGGCTGATGACCGGCCTCTTCGGCGTCCAGTGCGGCAGTACCCGCCGGGGCATCGAGATCAATTTGGATGCGTGGGAAGCGGCGCGCCACGTTGGCCAGGTTGGCCGCCATATAGTCCCGGATGAAATCGGGCATAAAACCATCGTCGCTGGCCTCGAGACGTTCGCGGGCATTGCGGATGGATTCGCTCCAGCCATCGTAGAGATCGGTGAGGGGATCGTAGCCCATGTAGTTGGCCGATGCGCGCAGCGGTTCGAGACGCGTCAGGCAGTTTCCCAGGATGGCGATCTGGTCGTCGCGGTCGGCCACCGTCAGGGTCCGGGTATGGGCGGCCAGTTCGGCGAGACCCTCTTCGAGCTGTTCCAGAAAGATGGCGAACAGCTCTTCGTCGAATTCTTCCTCGTAGGTGGCCTCGTCGCTGCCGCTGGCTTCAGCCGACGGCGGAGCGTCGACCGATTCGGCCGGAGACGCGCTTTCCGAGCGGGTCCGGGTCTTCATGGCCTCGAGGCGTTCGACCAGATCCGCAATCACGGTCTCCTCGTTCTGCGTGGATTCGAGGTCTTCGACCAGCAGGCCCATCCGGTCTCTCACGGCCATCACCAGGTCGACCGTGTGGCGATCGGCGGCAAATTCGCTGCGGCGCAGTCGATCCAGCAGGTTCTCGAGTTTGTGGGACAGTTCCGCCAGGCTCTCCAGCCCTAAATATTCCGAGGCGCCCTTGATGGTATGCACGGACCGGAAGATATTGTCGAGGGTCTCCCGGTCGCCGGGATTGGCCTCCAGACGGAGAAGATTGCTTTCCATCTCTTCAAGATGTTCTACCGTTTCCACGATAAAATCTTGAAGCAGGGAATAATCCGTCATGGCGATCTCCTTATTCTCCAGGCGGTGTGTTCGCCGGTCGGGCCGTTCATGGCCCGGCCGGCACCCGGAGGGTATTGCGGTTTAACGGGCCCGGTCGGCCCCTTCTTCCATGGCCACGGCTTTGTGACCGGTCAGAAGCACATCGTAAAGATCGAACGACCGGGCGACGGTTTGCATGGTTCCCAGGTTCTGCCGTGCCGATTGCAGATGGGTGTGAATGACCTTTTTCATGGGGGCGGCCTGGGGATCATCAAGCTGCCGGTGGATATCTTCGAGCGCATCCAGGGCGCTGCCGGTCTGGTTCCAGACCAGAAGGAGGAGTTCCTGCAGGTTGACGCCCATGTCGTTGAAGAGCTCTCCGATGCGGCCGATTTCGTCCCGGTCTTGCACCGGCACGGTGGTATCCAGGCGGCCGTCGGCAATCCGTCCGGCGGCGGCAGCCGTGTTTTCGAGCGGATGCAGGATGCGACGCGCGATAAAGATATAGAGCGCGCTCAAGACGGCGAGCGTCAGCAGCGTACCGCCCGTCAGGCCATACCGCACACGCTGCACCAATTGCGCATGCGCGTTGTCTTCAACCCCGGTGCCGGCATCCAGCCAAGTAAACGGTGTGCCGCGATCGACCCCCGTCAGTTGCACCGTCAACCCGATGCCGATTATCAGCGTCAGCAGCATGGCCAGAAGAAAACCGGCCCGGATTTTACGGCGCAGCGATTTGGTCTGGCGTCCGATGGTCGCCGTCGTCGCGTCGATCGCGTTGTCCGCATTGAAGTTCATGGCCATCGTGACCTATCCCGTCGGTCGTGCCTTCGCCCCCCGTTTCAGGTGGCGTCGGCCCTTGGACCGTTCGATTAAAGCTGGTTGATCAGCTTCAGAATTTCCTTGGAACGGTGCTTGTTCAGATATCCCTTGGCCCCCAGCTGGCGGGCATTCTCGCCATATTCGGCCTCGTCGAGATTGGACAGGAAAATGATGGCGGCCGCGCTGTCGTATGCCAGGATTTCCCGGGCCGCGGTAAATCCGTCCATGCCGCGCATGGTGATGTCCATGGTGACGAGGTCGGGTTGGAGATCCTTGTACAGGGCCACGGCGGCGCTGCCGTCCTTGGCCTCCCCGACCACCTCGTGCTGGCCGGTCTGCAGGGTCGTTTTGATCATCCGGCGCATGATGGTGGAATCGTCCACGATCAGGATTTTTTTGCCCATTGCTGCTTGCCTTTCCTACGTGTTCTTAGTCTTTGACGCTCTGATCTTGGTGATCGGCACGCCTGGCGTTACGGGGCCGCCCGCATTTCCCGGTCGACGGTGTTGATTTCCCGTAGTTTCTTGATTTCCTCCACCAGCAGGATGCGATCGAAATCGAGCAGGATCAGCAACCGTTGGTCGATGCGGCACACGCCGGTGATGTACTGGCTGTGAAGACCGGAGACGACGATGTCAGGCGGCGGCTTGATGCTGTTGGCCGGTACCTTGAGCACCTGCGTGACGGCGTCCACGATAAAACCGGTGACGCGACCCTCCACGTTCAGGATCATGATCCAGATATTGCCGTCGGATGTTTCGGCATGGCGCAGGTTGAGGCGGCGGCGCAGGTCGATCACCGGAATGATGTTGCCGCGCAGGTTGATCACCCCCTCGATGAAGTCCGGCGCGTTCGGGATCGGGGTGATCGGGGTCTCCCGGATGATTTCCTGAACCATCAGGATATCCACCCCGAACATCTCCCGGCCGATCACGAAGCCCACCAGCTGCATGAGCTTTTCTTTTTCTTCCTGGTCCGTTTCGTGGTTCAGATACGGCTCGTTCATGGGGTTTTTTCTCCTTGACGGAAGTCCGCCGGATGGCCGGCGGACATCCCGGTCGTATGCATGCGGTTAGGCTTCGTCCGCCGGAGCGGTTTCAGCGGCAGCACCCACCTTGAACTGTTCCACCTGACGCGTCAGGGACTGGGACAGCTTCTGGAGTTCGTCGGTAATTTCCACAACCACGCCGGCGCCTTCGCGGGTCTGGGCGGCGGCTTCGGCCGACTCACCGGTGATTTCGGTAAGCTTCTGGGAGCGCTCGGCCTGGGTGTCGGTCATGTCCCGCATGGCGTGGGTGCGTTCCACCACGCCCTGCATCTGCTGGCCGATTTCGCTCATGCCCTGGTTGGCGTTGACGATCAGCTCGGAAATGGCGTTGGACTTTTCCACCAGCGCGGCCAGGGCCGCCTGGGCGGCCGCTCGGCGTTCACCCTGCTGGCCGGCCATTTCGGCAATCTCGCGGGCCAGGTTGTTGAGGTCTTCCATCATGGTGTTGACCTCCTGGGTCCCCTTTTCGATGTTCTCCGCCGCGCGGGCGATTTCCTGGATGGCCTGCATGTTGGTACCACCACCCTGGGCGATCTTTTCCAGGGCCTGGCGGGAGCGGTCGGAGAGCTGGGTACCTTCCGTAACCCTGGCCGAGGAGTCCTTGATCAGCTGGGTAATTTCCTTGGCGGCTTCCGAGGAGCGCTGGGCCAGCTTACCGACTTCGTCGGCGACGACGGCAAAACCCTTGCCGTGGGCGCCGGCGCGCGCGGCCTCGATGGCGGCGTTCAGGGAGAGCAGGTTGGTCTGCTCCGCGATTTCGGTAATCACGGTGATGATCTCGGAGATCTGTTCCGAAGACTCAGCAATGGCGCGCATACCGTCCACGGTGGCGGACACCGACGCGGTGCCTTCCTCCACCGCCTGGAGGGCGTCGCTGGCAAAGGTCATGGCGTTGGTGGTGGCGCCGGTGAGCTCCTGCACCGCCGTCTCCATGCGTCCGACGGCCTGGGTAACCGCCTGCACCTGCTCGCCCTGCTGCTGGGCGGTGGCCACAACCTTGGCGCCGGTTTCACCCATCACCTCCACGCGGTCGGTGGCGGTGTTGGCTTCTTCCACCTGGCTGGCGGAGGCCTCGGTCACCGAGCCCATGTCCACCGTCAGGGATTCGACGTTGGTGTTGGAGATGTCGGCCGCTTCACGCTGGGATTCGGAGGAGTTGGCAACCTCGCCGGCCGTGGCCCGCATGTCCTCCACGGTCTGCTGCATGATCTGCATCTGCTCGGCCTGGCGCTCGGCGCGCTCCCGGTTGGCGTTGGCGCGCTGGGCCACGTCGCCCGAGTAGTTCTCCACGTCGCGGGCGGCCTTGGTGACGAGCTGGAAGGATTCGCGCAGCAGTTTCATCATTCGGTTGAACTCGCCGGCCATGATGCCGACCTCGTCCTTGCTGCCCGCCGGCACCTCGATGGTCAGGTCGCGGTCGCGGGCCACGCGGTTGACGGCGTTGGCGATGGCGATGATGGGGTTGGCGATGCCGCGCGCCACCCACCAGCCGAGCAGAGCAGTGATCATGCCGGCCACGCCGGCGATCGACCAGAGGACGATCTTGGAGCGGTCACGAATCTGTTCGATGATCCCGGCGGACTCCAGATATTCTTCCTCGTAGGAACCGGCCCCGATGATCCAGTCCCAGGGTTCGAAATACATCAGGCGGGCAATTTTATAGCGCGCCTTGGGGTCGCCCGGGTTTTGCCAGGGGTAGCGGTGTTCGGCCACCTCACCCGGTTTCAGCACCTTGGATTTGGCCACGATTTCCTGGATGAAGAGGTTGCCGTCGGTGTCCTTGGCCTGGGAGATGTCCTCCCCGTCACGGGTGCCGTTCTGGGAAATGACGTAATGGCCCTGGCTGTCGAGCACGTACACGTAACCGGTTTTTCCCACCTTGATGTCGTAGATGGATTCACGCAGACTCTTGACGCTTTCCTGGGGCAGACCCACGTAGAGCATGCCCACGATGCGCTTGTCCTTGCTGTAGATGGGCTCGTAGGCGGTCAGATACCACTTGTTGACCACGAAGGCGCGGCCGATGAAGGTCTGGCCGCGCAGGACGGTGCTGATGACCGGGTTGGACTTGCCGTCCGGGTTGGTGCGCGGAATGTAGGTGCCAATGGCCCGGGTGCCGTCGTCCTTGACCACGTTGGTGGCCACGCGCAGCATGTCGCCGCCGCTGTTCATGCGCTGAAACACGGTGCAGGTGAGGTCCTCGGCCAGGTTGCGGACCTCGTCCACCACGGGCACCGCGGCGGTCAGGTCGGTGGTCTGGCCGAACCAGGTGTTGCCCACAAGCATCTTGGGCAGTTCCACCGGGACCATGGTCTTGGTGTACTGGTTGACCGCGTTCCAGGTGACGTTTTCGTAGGCGAAGGCGATGCCGCCGTTGTCGGTCACCACCCGGCGGGCCACGTTCAGGTCGCTGCGCAGGGATTTGCGCAGCAGTTCGTCCTGGGTCTGGGCCATCCGGTAGACACCCTCGGCAATGTGGTCGAGGTCGGTGCGGGCCAGTTTGATACTTTCCTGCAGCGCCACCTCGAACGTCTGGTTGTTCTGCCGGATAACGAAACCACCGGCCACGATCATCGGCGCGAAGGTCGCAAACAGGCCGAGCAGGATCAGCTTGGTTCGGAGTTTGAGGTCTCTAAACATGGGTCTTTCCTCCCAATCAGTGGTGTTGATCGTTGAAAAGGTTTTGTATCGCCGGGGCGATTTCCGAATCGTTGAGCTGCCGGCCGCTCCGGCACAACTGGAGGGCGGACAGCGCCATTTCCTTGAATAGGCAGGTCTTGGGGGTCTGGATCATCACTTGTCCCCCGATGCGGGCGATTTCGGCGGCGCCTTCCGCCCCGTCCTCGTCCTTGCCGGTGAGCACGACGGCCACCGTGCGGGCGGCCATCACCTCGGAGACGGACAGCATGAGCATGTTGATGGCCCCGCGGCGTTCGGGAAAGGGCGAGGCGTGGACGCGCAGGGTCGTCCGGCCGTCGCCCCGGACGGCCGTGACATATTCCCCGCCCGAGGCCAGATAGCAGGTGCCCCCCTCGAGGGGGGCGTCGTCCACGGCCCGTCGGACGCGAATCGCACTGTGGGCGTCGAGGTAATCCACGAACGCGTCGAGGTGCGCCTCGGCGGCGTATAAAATCGCCAGGTAGGTCGCCGGCCAGGCCGGATCGAGCTGGGGGATGATTTTGAGCAGGGCGCCGTAGCCGCCTTCCGAGGCCCCGAACACGACACAGCGCTCGATGGCGGATGCGGGGGTGCCCCCGTTGGTCGGACGGGTGCGTAGCAGGCGCACGTTGTCCATCTTGATTCCGGCGGCCAGCCTGACCTTGCGTTTGATTTCGCGCTCTTGGTCTTCGAGGCTCGCGTCCTCGCGCTGGGATGGCTTGGGCATGAAATCGATGGCCCCGAAGCGCAGGGCGTCGAAGGTTTCGGTGGCCCCTTCACGGGTCAGGGCGCTGATCATGACGGTGGGGGTGGGGCGCTTGATCATGATGTGTTTCAGGGTGGACAAACCGTCCATTTCCGGCATCTTGATATCCAGCGTGATCACGTCGGGCGCGATTTCCGAAAGCATTTGAAGGGCCTCGCGACCGTTGGCCGCCTCGCCCACCACCTGCACCTGGTCGTCGGCGTCAAACATCTGACGGACCACCGTGCGGATCAGGCGGGAATCGTCGACGATCATGAGCCGAATGGGCGCCACGGAGGGCGTCGCGACTGCGGAGGCCGTAGCGGGGACTTTGAGAGTCTCCTTACAGCCGTCGCAGGCCAGCAGGGCCTCTTGGCCGCAGCCCTGCGGGCGTCGGATCTCATGCTGTCGTCCGCATTCTTCACAAAAAACGATCACGCCTGGCGTCTCCCTGACGATCGGATGATCGGCCTGCGCGGCCCACTGGGCCGCGGCCGGTTTCCGGCCGTTTGTCTCAATCGGTTTCTGAATCAGTGGTTCGATGTGCCTCGCCGCGTTTGTCTCTCGCCTTAGGTTTTCGCCCCGAATGCCCTGCGACTTGAGTGGCGGGGCAATCCGTTCCGCCGGTTTCAGGAGAGCGGTTTCTCCCGGAACATCTTCAGCAACAACTGGTAAAGGTCCGCATCACGGTGGTTGAAGCGGAATTCGCATTCCTTGAGGTGCAGGCCGAACCGGTCCGTGACCGCCAGACGCAGTTTCGACATGCGCTGCTGGGCAAACCCCAGAAAATCCTCGATCACACGGCCGCACGCCTTGTTTTCGTCGCCGGCGCCGACCAACGCCGCCAGGCCGTAAAGCCGCCGGCTTTCCATGTCCACGATGCCGTCGTAGCAGGCCCAGCGTTCGGGCAGGCACAGCGGTCCGCCGCTGCCGTTGGCTTTTAGGCATTGCCGCAGACGAGCCGCGGATTGCACCGGTATCAGGTCGGTTCGCACCTGCAGGCCTTCTTTCTTGAGGCCGAAAATCGGTGCCTTGCCGTTCATCGATTCCAGGAGCGCCAGCGGATGCTGGTCGAAAGGGGATTGACGCAGACAGGCCGAATAGATTCGTTCACGGATGCGAATCAGGTAGCGGTTGACCGTATTGCGGTTCAGGCTGGTTAACGAGGCGATTTTGTGTGGATCGAGATCCAACGCAAAATATCTGATTATTTTGCGAAACTTGTTTTCAGAAATTTTCGAACGGCAAACGTATTTGTTTTTCATGGCTTGGGCCGTATTCGCGCTTGTTAGATTGTACTGTTCTGATCGTGCGTGGGATGGCCTGGCTAACCAATTGAAATAATATTTAATTATTTCGCACTTGCCTTTTCGGGCGTCACTTTCGCCGATTTTCCTTTAATAATTAGGGCTTCACACGC
>JASJBQ010000065.1 GCA_030066455.1 Desulfobacterales bacterium | reverse complement strand
CCCTACAAGGTCGCCGACATGGCGCTGGCCGATTTCGGCAACAAGGAAATGAAACTGGCCGAAAACGAAATGCCGGGCCTGATGGCCGTGAGGGCCAAATACGGCAAGGACATGCCGCTCAAGGGCCTCAAAGTGACCGGCAGCCTTCACATGACCATCCAGACGGCCATGCTGATCGAAACACTCGCGGCGCTGGGGGCGGACGTGCGCTGGGCCAGCTGCAATATCTTTTCCACCCAGGACCACGCGGCTGCGGCCATCGCCAGGAACGGCACCGCCGCGGTCTTTGCCTGGAAGGAGGAAACCCTGGAGGAATACTGGTGGTGCACCGAAATGGCCCTGACCTGGCCGGACGGCTCCGGGCCGGACCTGATTGTCGACGATGGCGGGGATGCCACCATGTTCATTCATCAGGGCGTCAAAATCGAAAAAGATCCCGGGCTGCTGGATAAACACTACGACAATCCGGACATGAAAATCCTGATGGAGCGCCTCAAAGAAGGCTACGCGTCCGATCCCGGCCGCTGGCAGCGGGTAGCGGCCAAGGTCCGCGGCGTCTCAGAGGAAACCACTACCGGGGTCCATCGTCTCTACCAACTGGCCCGTGACGGCGAACTGCTTTTTCCGGCCATCAATGTCAACGATTCGGTGACCAAATCTAAATTCGACAACCTCTACGGCTGCCGCGAATCCCTGGCCGACGGCATCAAACGCGCCACCGACGTCATGATGGCCGGCAAGATCGTGGTGATCTGCGGCTACGGCGACGTGGGCAAGGGCTGCGCGCGCTCGATGCGGGGCTACGGGGCCCGCGTGGTGGTGACCGAGATCGATCCCATCTGTGCGCTGCAGGCGGCCATGGAAGGCTTCGAGGTGGTGACCATGGAAGACGCTGCCGCCCTCGGCGATATCTTCGTCACCGCCACCGGCAACTACCACGTGATTACCGGCGCCCACATGGAGCAGATGAAAAACGAAGCCATCATCTGCAACATCGGTCATTTCGACAACGAGATCGACATGACCTACCTGGAGACCACGCCTGCCTGCACCCGGGAGAACATCAAGCCCCAGGTAGACAAGTGGACCTTGACATCCGGCCGCACGGTGGTCGTGCTGGCCGAGGGGCGGTTGGTGAACCTGGGCTGCGCCACCGGACACCCCAGCTTCGTGATGAGCAACAGCTTCACGAACCAGTGCCTGGCGCAGATCGAGCTGGCCAGCAAGCCGCACGCCAAAGACGTCTACACCCTGCCCAAAAAGCTCGACGAAGAGGTGGCCCGTCTGCACCTCGACCGGCTGGGCGTCAAGCTGACGAAACTCAGCCCCGAGCAGGCGGGTTACATCGGGGTGGCGGTGGAGGGGCCGTTCAAGCCCGATCATTACAGATATTAGGCTGCCCATCCCTAAGCCGCATCTTTGGCCCCCGAGCGGCGTTCTCTCAATTGGGCAATCCTCGACGTAGTTCGACTACGCCTGCGGTTGCCCAATTGCTGCGGCCTTGCTCGAAACCCAAACCTGCGGCTTATGAATGGACACCAACCTTTCTGCTCGGCCAACATCCAAGAATACATTGCAGGCTAAGGACCAGTTGCAGCCATTGTGGCCGTGGCTGGTTTTTTTGGCTGCGTCGGATTGATGCATCATATAAATTCGAGATACGGCTTGCGAAGTCGGAGGCATGCGGCGTACTCAACGTACGCTGCAATGCCGAAGGCTGAGCGTAACGCCGCTGTCGCGTTTTTTGGGCCACCGGCAATAAATTCAGGCGCGGCCGCCGCTCCAGCTGAGCTTGCCCTTGAGCACGTCGAAGTATTCGCTGTCGGGGATGCGGATCATGTGAACCGGGTGTGGGCTCTTGGCGATCAGGATGGTGTCCCCGTGCTGGATTTCGAGCCCGGCCTGGCCGTCGAGGGTCAGGATCAGATTCGGGGAGCGCTCCTCGGGCTTGATCAGGATGCGGGTGGCATCCGGGACCACCAGCGGTCGGTTGGTCAGGGTGAACGGACAGATGGGGGTGATGACGATACCGGGTACCTGCGGGTGAACCACAGGACCGCCGGCCGCCATGGAGTAAGCCGTGGATCCGGTGGGCGAAGCCACGATCAGGCCGTCGGCCCGGAAGGTGGTCAGATAATGGTCGTTGATGTAGGTCGGGATGAGGGCCAGGCGGGCCAGCGTCCCGGTGTTGATCACCACATCGTTGAGGACGCTCTCGTGGCAGCGTTCGGCACCGTCGCGGTTGACGGTGACGGCCAGGCGCATGCGGTGCTGGATAGCGAAATTCTGCTGCAATACGGCTTCCGCCGCAGCAAAAAGGTCTTCCGCCGCGATTTCCGCCAAGAAGCCGACCTCCCCGAATTTGACCCCCAGGATGGGCACCGGCGCCTCACCGATCCAGCGAACCGCGCTCAGAAACGTGCCGTCCCCGCCCAGCACGAAGACACAGGCCAAAGCGCGAGCCGATGCGGACGGATGGTCGCAGGTGTGCCTGTCGTTTCCGATCGCGTCGGGGTTGATACGCATGAAGGCGATGTTGCGGCTCTGCAGCCAGCTTTCTAAGCGATCGGCGGTTCGCTGGGCCTCGGGAACGGTTTTCACGATCAGGCCGATAGGGTGCAAGGTCGAGCCTCCCTTGGGGTATCGCGAGATGCCGGCGAGCAAATGGTTGATGGCGACGTTCTCCGGCTTGGCTTACTGTATTCGCCCCGGAGGGTCAAGCCGCAATCAGCCCGTCCGGTCCAGGGAAACGTGCATTGAGATGCGGCGACAGGCTTGTCGGAGGAGCGCTTCCCGGCGGGCTGCGTGTTGCCGCCCCGAACAACAAGGAGGGAAGAAACAACCATGGAAGTAAAAAACTACAAGGATTGCGAAGAGAAGAGCATCGAAAAATTTCCCTTCAAGGGCACCCCGCGCGACGTGGTCGGCACCAGCATACGCTGGCTTTCGAGCTGCGGTGATGACGGCACCGGCTATCCCGAGTACGGCCTGCGCTATTTCACGATTCAGCCGGGCGGCCGGATTCCGATTCATAACCATTTTTATCACCAGACCATGTACATTCTCAGCGGCCGTTTCGAATGCTGGCAATTCGACACCGAATCCGAAACCGTTGTCCAGAGCGCGGAAGTCGGGCCGGGTGATTTTGTTTACGTCCCCAGCATGGAAGCGCACGGAATGCGCAATTTGAGTGACACGGCGCCGGGGTCATTTCTATGCTGCATCTGCAATGTCTACGCGGATCAAGACCACGATTAGCCTTTGACGGTTGCGGCTTGGGCGCCTGTGCCGATCGCCATGCATCCGGGGCGTCGGGTTTGCCGCATGACGCCGCGACAGAGCTGGCCGCAGGTGCCAAATTCAATCTTGACGGGAGCTTGCCCCGCGATTATAAGAATGAGGTTTGATCATCGATAAACGCTGATTTTCGTTACTTTTTCAAGGAGGAGAGGATAATGAAAAAGCCGATTGGAAGATTCCTCGTGCTCGTGGTTGCCCTCGCGGTCGCCGGTTTGATGATTTACGGCTGCCCCCAGCAGGAAGAAAAGAAGGCGGAAGCGCCGACCGAGGCGGCAACCGCCCCCGCACCCGCCGAGCCCATCAAACTGGGTGTGGCCGGCGCCCACAGCGGCGACCTGGCGTCCTACGGCATTCCCAGCGTACGGGCGGCCAAGCTGGCCGTCCAAAAACGCAATGCCATGAACGGCATCAACGGCCGACAGATCGAGGTGCTGGTGGAGGACGATGTCTGCAAACCGGAAGTGGCCACCAACACGGCCACCAAGCTGGTGACGGACAAGGCCCACGTGGTGGTGGGTCATATCTGCTCGGGCGCCACCAAATCGGCGCTGGGGATCTACAAGGAATCCGGCATCATCGCCATGAGCCCTTCGGCCACCAACCCGGCGCTGACCCAGAGCGGCGACTACCCCAACTTCTACCGCACCATTGCCTCCGACGATGCCCAGGCGCGCCTGCAGGTTGATTTCGCACTGGACAAACTCGGCCTCACCAAACTGGCCGTCCTGCACGACAAGGGCGACTACGGCAAGGGTCTGGCTGAATTCGCCAAGGGGTTTCTCGAGGCCGATAGCCGTGCCGAAGTGGTGCTGTATGAAGGCATTACCCCCGGCGCGGTGGACTACTCCGCCGTGGTTCAGAAAGTCAAGCGCTCCGAGGCCGAGGCGGTGATCTTCGGCGGCTATCATCCCGAAGCCTCCAAGATCGTCACCCAGATGCGCAAAAAGGGCATGGACACCATCTTCATCTCCGATGACGGCGTCAAGGACGTGACGTTCATCAAGGTGGCCGGTGAATTTGCCGAGGGCGTCTACGCCACCGGTCCGGTGGACACCTCCAAGAACCCCATCGCCATGGAAGCCATCGAGGCGCACAAGAAGGAACACGGCGAGGATCCGGGCGCTTTCTACCTGAATGCCTACGCCGCGACCCTGGCGCTGCTGAACGCCATCGAGAAATCGGGCTCGACCGACTACGACGCGCTGGCCCAGGCGCTCAAGAGCGAGTGGGTGGCCACGCCGCTGGGCATCATCAAGTTCGACGAACGCGGTGACGCCATCGGCGTCGGCTTTGCCGTCTATCAGGTCCAGGGCGGCAATTTCGCGACCATCGAAATGTAGTCAATCCCAATGCCAAATTCAGGGGTCGGACCTTCGGGTGCCGGCCCCTGATGTGTTTAGGGCGGGATAAACTATTAAGGCATATCTCACTACCTGGGGCGGGCGCATGGCTTGCACGGGTGATCGCAGCGGCAGCCGGCCCGGCATGACCGACCGGCCCGCTTCGGCATTCGGTGCCGGATAGAGGATGTCCGGACCGGCAATAGGAAACACAGCCGATGGATTATTTTCTGGAGCTTTTCCTGGGGGGTTTGACGCGCGGCAGTATCTACGCGCTCATCGCCCTGGGATACACGATGGTTTACGGCATCATTGAACTGATCAATTTCGCCCACGGCGAGATCTACATGATCGGGGCCTTCACCGGCCTGATCGTGATCAGCGTGCTCACCCTGCTGGGCTGGAACACGGTGGCGATCATCATCATCGCCGCTTTAGTGGCCATGGTCTATTCAGCCGCCTACGGGTACACCATTGAAAAGATCGCCTACAAACCTCTGCGGGGCTCCCAGCGCCTGTCGGCCCTGATCAGCGCCATCGGCATGTCCCTCTTTCTGCAGAACTATGTCCTCCTGGCCCAGACCTCCAATTTCCTGCCCTACCCCTCCCTGATTCCCGAATTTGGTTTCGTCAAACCCATCGAGCACATCGTGCGCTCGACGGAGATCGTCATCTATATCGCCGCCGCACTGGTCATGGTGGGGCTGACGGTGCTGATCAAATTCACCCGCATGGGCAAGGCCATGCGCGCGGTGGCCCAGGACCGGGACATGGCCATGCTGGTGGGGGTGGACGTCAACCGCGTCATCTCGTTTACGTTCGTGATCGGCTCGTCCATCGCCGCCCTGGGCGGCGTGCTGGTGGCCTCGCACATCGGCCAGGTCAATTACTACGTGGGCTTTATCGCCGGCATCAAGGCCTTCGTGGCGGCTGTCCTGGGCGGGATCGGCAGCATGCCGGGCGCCGTTTTGGGAAGCCTGGTACTGGGCTGGACCGAAAGTTTTTTCACCGGATATATTTCCAGCGACTATGAAGACGTGTTCGCTTTCGTTTTCCTGGTGCTGATTCTGATTTTTCGGCCGGCCGGCATTCTCGGACGGTCGCAGACCGACAAGGTCTGATCGCATCGAGGCCGGCGGTACGGGCGCTCAATGCCCGGCACGGGTCCGAGGTTGAAACATCTGCCTATGATGACATTCCAAGAGATCAAGAAGTCTTTGCTCGCCGCGCTCTGGTTTATGTTTCTCACCTTTCCGATCATGGTGATCAAGGTCAACACGATCGAAAAGACCATCGAATGGCACTGGTGGCGGATGGCGGGCGTCGGCATCGGGGCCTTCGGCCTGTCTTTTCTGTGGCGCTACCTGATCCGGCGCAAGGAGGCCGGCAAAAAGAGGGCCGAAGTCGGCGGTGAAGACAAACGGAACCTGGCCCAGCGGCTGTTGAGCAACCCGCGCTTCTATATTCCCGGGCTGATGGCCACGACGGTCATGGTGGTGGCCTTTCCCTTTGTCTTCTCCCTCTACCAGACCAACATCATGATCACGGCACTGATTTACGTGGTGGTGGGGCTGGGGCTCAACATCGTCGTGGGGTTGGCGGGGCTGCTCGATCTGGGCTACGTGGCGTTTTACGCGGTGGGCGCCTACAGCTACGCACTGCTCAACGTGCATTACGGGATCACCTTCTGGATGGCGCTCCCCATCGGCGCGGCCCTGGCCTTCCTGTTCGGCATCCTCCTGGGCTTTCCGGTTCTGCGGCTGCGCGGCGACTACCTGGCGATCGTCACCCTTGGTTTCGGCGAGATCATCCGCCTGGTGCTGGAGAACTGGAACGAATTTTCCTTCGGCCCCAGCGGCATCGCCAACATCCCCAAACCGAGCTTGTTGGGGTTGGACCTGAACCTGCAGCAGTCGACGACGTTCATCTATTTTCTGATGATCGCACTCGCCCTGATGACCATTTTCGTGGTGCGTCGGTTGCAGGATTCGCGCATCGGGCGTGCCTGGATCGCCCTGCGTGAAGACGAGGTGGCCTGCCAGGCCATGGGAATCGACAAAACCCGTACCAAACTGTCGGCGTTCGCCCTGGGGGCCACCTGGGCCGGCATGGGCGGGGTGGTCTTCGCGGCCAAGACCACCTTCATCAACCCCACCAGTTTCACCATCTGGGAATCGATCATCATTCTCTGCGTGGTGGTGCTGGGGGGGATGGGATCGATCCTGGGCGTCATCGTGGGGGCGATGATCCTCATTCTCCTTCCGGAGTATCTGCGGGCGTTCTCCGAGTACCGCATGCTGATTTTCGGCGTCATCTTAGTGATGATGATGGTTTTCCGGCCCGGCGGCATCATCAGCGACATCCGGCGAACCTACAAATTCGAAGGCCTGGGCAACAAGGCGGACAACAAGAGCGAATGAAACCGGTTTTAAGCGTCAGCCAACTGACCATGGATTTCGGCGGCCTGCGGGCCATCGACCACATCGATCTCGAGGTGTGCGAAGGGGAAATCGTCGCCCTGATCGGGCCCAACGGCGCGGGCAAGACCACCTTTTTCAACTGCATCACCGGGATCTATACCCCAACGGGTGGGGATATGCTGCTCAAGGCCCCCGGGAAGGAGGCCTCCGTTCGCCTGAACGGACTCAAACCCAACAAGGTCACCGAGAACGGGATGGCCCGCACCTTCCAGAACATCCGCCTGTTCCAGAACATGACGGTGCTCGAAAACGTCATGATCGGGCGTCACTGCCGCCTGCACTCGGGCATTCCCGGGGCGATCTTCCGCCCGCCCGCCAACCGCCGGGAAGAAAAGCTGATTGTCGAAGACAGCTACCGGATGCTGGAGAAAATCGGGCTGACCGGCTACGTCAACGAGTTCGCCAAAAACCTGCCTTACGGCGCCCAGCGCCGCCTGGAGATCGCGCGGGCTCTGGCCACCGAGCCATTCATTCTTCTGCTGGATGAACCGGCGGCCGGCATGAACGCTCAGGAGACCAAGGAACTCGACGAGCTGATCGTGCGGATCCGGGAGCAGGAAAAAGTATCGATCCTGTTGATCGAACATGACATGAAGCTGGTCATGAGCCTTTCAGACCGTATCTGCGTGGTCGACTACGGCAAACGGATTGCCGAAGGCACGCCCGAGGCGATCAAAAACGACCCCGCCGTGATCAAGGCCTATCTGGGAGAAGATATCGATGCTTGAGCTGATCGACATCCAGACGTTCTACGGCAACATCCAGGCCTTGAAGGGCGTCAGCATGGAAATCACGGAGGGTGAAATCGTCACCCTCATCGGCGCCAACGGGGCGGGCAAGACCACCACCCTGATGTCCATCTGCGGTGCCGTGCCGCCGCGCAGCGGCGCCATCAGGTTCGAGGGCCGCGCCATCGACGATCTCAGCCCCAACGAGATCGTGGCCCTGGGCATTTCCCAGGTGCCCGAAGGCAGACGGATTTTTCCCTATCTCACCGTGGCCGAAAACCTCGACATGGGGGCTTTCCTGCGCAGCGACCGCGACGGTGTCAAGGAGGACATGGATTACATCTATGAACTGTTCCCGATTCTGGCCGAGCGACGCCACCAGGCCGGCGGCACCTTAAGCGGCGGCGAGCAGCAGATGCTGGCCATCTCCCGGGCGCTGATGGCACGGCCACGGATGCTGCTTCTGGACGAACCCTCGCTGGGGTTGGCGCCGTTGGTGGTCAAGCGGATTTTCGAAATTATCCGCCAGATCAACACCGAACAAAAAACCACCATCTTCCTGGTGGAGCAGAACGCCAACCTGGCCCTCAAAGTCGCCCACCGCGGCTACGTCATGGAAAATGGCCGCATCATCATGAAAGACAAGGCCGAAAACCTTCTGGCCAATGAGGATGTCCGCAAGGCCTATCTGGGCATTTGAAGCCCGCCCGACTTTCTACCCACGCACCTTTATTCTAATGTAAGCCACCCGGCAATGAGGCGGTCTAACGGTTGATGCCGTACGGCAGCGGTTCGGGGGTGCCGTTTACCCATCAAACCGGCGCCCTTTTATTTCTGGAGGGCTTCGAGCCGCGGGCTGATGCGAACCGGGTAGACCGTGTAGGAGTGGATGTCTTTGTAGCGTGCGTCCAGCGCGGTAAATCCCTCTTCAAACCGCCTGCGCAGCGCCGCCAGCGGCATATCGGGTGCGAGGCGCCGGCCCCCGGCCATGACCGGCATCATGAGTTTGGCCGCCCCTTCCATTTCCTCGTCGCGGCAGCCAATGACATCTTCCCTGAAATGCCCCCGCCCATCCCCAAGGCGGAAAAGTTGTTTCTTGCCGGCCAGGGTCACCTTGCCGGGGCTCAGCTTGCGGACGTCCCGGCCGCCTTGCCGCACCAGCTTGTAGACGATGTCCAGATAGGGGGCGTCGGCCGAAACCCCCACCTTGGTGCCGACCCCGAAGGCGTCGATGGGCGCGCCGGCCCGGACCACGGCATCGATGCCGAATTCGTCGAACCCGCTGCTGGCGTAGATTTTGGCCGCCTTGAAACCGGCTTCATCGAGGACAGTGCGTACGGCGCGGCTCAGCGCCACCATGTCGCCGCTGTCCAGCCGCACGCCTTTCAGTGTCTGCCCCCGGCCCTTCATTTCGCGCGCCACGGCGGCGGCGTTGCGGGCGCCTTCGAGGGTGTCGTAGGTGTCGATCAACAGGATGGCCTGATCCGGGAAGATGTCGACAAAGGCCCGGAAGGCCTCGATCTCCGACGGGTAGGCCGAGATGAACGCATGGGCCATGGTGCCGGTGAGCGGCAAACCGAAGCGCTTTCCGGCGCGGACGTTGCTGGTGGCGGCAAAGCCGGCCAGGTAAGTGTTGCGGGCCACCTGGTCGCCGGCGTCCTGGCCCTGGGTGCGGCGCAGGGCAAAATCCACGAGGGGCCGGCCCTGGGCGGCATACACGCAGCGCGAGGCCTTGGTGGCGATCAGCGTGCCCAGCCCCAGTGTATTCAGTACGAAGGTTTCAATCAGCTGGGCCTCCATGAGCGGGGCCGTAATCTCCATGAGCGGTTCTTCCGCAAAAAAGATCGTGCCCTCGGGCAGGGCCCAGATGTCGCCGCTGAAACGCAAAGGGGTCAGGTCGTCCAGAAAGGCGGCCGGGAAGAGATCCAGTTCGCGCAGGTAGCCGATGTCCTCATCCCTAAAGCGATACCGCTCCAGCTCGGCGAGCACGTTTTCGAGACCGGCGGCCACGAAATAATTGCGCTTGTGTTCGGGATTGCGGACAAAAACCGAAAACGTGGCTGCCTGCGCATGCAGGCCGTGGCGATGATAGCCGGCCGCCATGGTCAGCTGGTAGAGGTCGGTAAACAGGGGGCCGGCAAATTGATGCGGTTTCATGCCCAAGGCGTCCTCTCGGCCCCCGTGGGAGGATCCTGCCGCCCATGGGGGGCCGGCGTCCTCGATAGCGCCCGCCCCGTGGTCGCTCCGTCGGGGGCGTCTAAATGCCGGAGCGCCATCAGCAGCCGAGCGTTCAGCTCGCAGGGAGGTCGGGCCAGCTGGCCATCGGGTCGGTCGAGCGCACCCGGTGCATACCTGCCCGGGCGAAGCGCGCGAAGGCCTCCTCGGCGGATTCGGTATAATCGATGACATCGGGGATGACCACCGGCGACGTGCAGTCTTCCAGCAGGTAGACCCGCCGGGCCAGGCCGGCATCGATGGCGTTGATCTCGGCCCGCAGATCTTCGACGGTCCAGGCCACGCAGTGGCTTTTAGCCTGCCCGGCGATGATCAGGGCATCGACATCCAGGAGTTGGCGAATCAATTCCCGGTTTTCGGTGGCCACCCTCCCGCCGTCCGGCCCTCTGAGCACTTCCGGACGCAGGACAGAATAGTTTTCGGTCAGGGGGTTGTCGCCCTTGACTTGAAAGGCAGGCTGCGCGAACCGGCAGATGCTGTGAAAGAAGACCGCCTCCTCAACCGCCGGAACGAGGGCGTGACCGATACCACCCAGCATGGCGTGGTAGGGCCAGACCGTGAGGCTGAATTTGCCTGCTTCCACGAGCGTGCGGGTGTAGTGGCGCAAAAAGGCCTGGCCGTCTTCATCGCGAATACCGAGGCCGGCAGCCAGGGCTGGGGTGAAGCGCCAGCGGCCGGTTGCGATATCGGCGGCCGATACCAGGGTATAGGGCTCCGGATGCCGGCCCTGGTCATCGACGAGAAAAATGCTGTGAAAGATCTGGACGGTCTGGTGCGTGTCCATCGTGGGCGCGATCGCGGTGATGCGATGCAGGTTGCGGTAGATGAAAGCCGTCAGGCGACGGTTGTCGTCCACGGCGCCGCTGCCTGACCGGCCCCCCACGAATAGCTCGAATCCCGGAATGCAGAAGGTGTTCTGCACGTCCACGAGCAGCAGGCCGATTCGAAACGTATCGGCCGAGGCCGGCTTGATCCCGTGGTGTTGCCGCCAGGCCTCGGCGTCAGCGGCGCGCTGCTGGTATTCCACGCGCCAGACCCGACCGGCCTCTTCAGGACGGTAGTGGGCCGGGAGAGGGAGCGTTTCAGTGTCCATTCGTCATCCTTTCTGCCGGATGATAACGGAAATGGCTTCGACCGGCAGCCGGGTCGACTCATTGTGCCTCCGCCCCAACAGGTCAGATAAAACCCTGCGAGCGGCGTTTTGACATTGGATTTAAGCAAACATAAGATAGAGGGCTTTTTTAATTTTGTCGAACTGGCAGACGGCACGATAATGTGCTCCGCATACGGAGACGCACCGTATGGACATCCTCAATATCGTCGCCATTGCCGTGGCCCTGGCCATGGATGCCTGCGCGGTGGCCATCGCTTCCGGCGTCCGCCTGAAGCGGGTGTCATTCCGCCAGTTCTTCAGGCTAGCCTGGCATTTTGGCCTCTTCCAGGCGCTGATGCCCATCATCGGCTGGACCGCCGGGCTGACCGTGCGCCCTGCCATCGAGCGCTTCGGTCCGTGGGTGGCTTGCGGACTGCTCGCCTATGTCGGTGTCAACATGATCCGGGAAGCTTTCAAACTGGAAGAGGATGCCCGGCGGCACAAAGACCCCACCCGGGGACTGACCCTGGTTATGCTCTCGGTGGCCACCAGCATCGATGCCCTGGCAGTGGGGCTCACCATCTCCATGCTCCAGGTTTCGATCTGGACACCGGCTCTGATTATCGGCATCGCGGCCGGTGTTTTCACGGTCTTGGGGCTCTATCTCGGCAAAACGGTGGGTGCGGCCGAACGGCTGGGCCCCATCGCCGAGGTTCTGGGCGGTGGGGTGCTGTTGGGGATTGCCGTTAAAATTCTGATCGAACACCGGGCCTGGCAGGTTTTCATTTCCTGATGATGCGCGTCGGCGCCGATGCGGGATCGACGCGTCAGGCCGTGCCGACCTTGATCCATCACCCCTTTTCGCCATCCGGACCCCGGGCCGTGGATGGATGAACACGACCCGGACCGGCGTTTTTTCATGGGATGCCGCCCCTGAGGCCTTCAAACCACCTTGAGCGGGGAATACATCCCCGGGGGGCAATTGGGGGGTCGGCAGTTCCTGAGCGTCTGATGAATTCGGTCGAACACGTCGCAGAGCCTGAGGATACCCGTAATCTTGCCTAATTGGGTTACCAGCAGCGAGCGATAGCGTCCGACGGCCATTCGGTGCACCGCTTCATCCAAAGAGGCATCGCAACCGATGTACGCACCCCGCTTGGGTGTTTGCATGATTTCTTGGATTTTCACTTCCAGGGCCAGTCGGCAGAGTTCGGTGAGCGGTTTCTGCCAGAGTTCCAGGCGGTCGATCTCGCTGGGGATATAGCCCATCCCGTAGTCCCGGCGGGGGGCCGGATCGGTCAGACCGCGCTGGCGGTATCGCTTTTCCAATGCCAGGATGAGATCCAGCTGGCTCAACCGGCCCACGATGAAACCCAAACGGTCGGTGACCAGCACGGTCTCGTGGCTGTAGCGGTTCTGCCGGTATCGGTTTTGCGCCCTTTCAAGCGCCTGGACGGCCTCGTGCAGCGTGGCGTCTTCGGTCACCGTGGCGTATTCGGACAAGGGTATCATGATATCGGCAACTTTGATCGATTTCATCGGTTCCTCCGGATCATTCTGCGGGCCAAGCGGGGAAGGATGGGCTTTGGGAATGAAGAGAGTAAGCATCCTGGGGCGTTCTTCAAACCGCATCTTGCGAAGAGCTGTGGCCGGAACTTGCAATTAACTGAAAATCATCTATATTCAGGATAAATTCATATGGAAAAAAGCCATGAAAGTCGATGACCGTCATCCACCCGACGATGATCCCGCCCGTGTGACGAAAAACAAGGGGACGCCGCTTGGAAAGGCCTCCACCCGGCTGGAGAAACCCAGCCTCTCGCGGGCCGATCGCGTCCACCTGTCGCCACAGGCCAAGGAATACCAAAAAGCCCGTCAGGCCCTGGCCGCACTTCCGGATATCGAGGCCGATAAGCTCCGGGAGATCAAGGATCGCATCCGAAGCGGCCGCTATCGCCTCGATGCCGACAAGCTAGCGGACCAAATGATCCGTGAGGCGTTGGCCAACGACGAATGATCCTCCTTCGATCCGATG
>JASJBQ010000064.1 GCA_030066455.1 Desulfobacterales bacterium | reverse complement strand
CGCCACCTTCGTGACCATCGCCGACCGTTTCCTGGCGGCCTATCTCTACCAGATGAGCAAAACCCTGGGCCCCTACATTCCCCTGATCATCGTCAACTGCATCATCATCTGCCGCTGCGAGGTCTGCGCCTCCAAGCAGTCCGTTTTCGTGGCCGGTGCCGACGCCATCGGCCAGTCCATCGGGTTCGGCCTGGCCGTCTCGGCCATTGCCGCGGTGCGCGAAATCCTGGGCACCGGCAATTTCTTCGATATCCCGGTGCTGCCGGCGGCCTGGCCCGACTGGGTCGTCATGATCCTGCCGCCGGGGGCTTTCCTGACGTTCGGCCTGCTGATCGGGCTCGTCAACTGGTTTGAAACGGTGAAGGCGTCCAGCAAGGCTTCCGAGGTGCTGACACCCGCCGAAAGCGAGGGTTCGTGACATGACCTATCTGGTGGACATTATCCTGATCGCCCTCGGGGCCGCCCTGATCAATAATTTCGTCCTGCACTACTTCGTGGGGATCTGTCCCTTCGTGGGGGTTTCGCGACGCATCGACATGGCTTTTGGCATGGGGTGTGCGGTGACCTTCGTCATCACCATCGCGGCCTTTATCAGCTGGGCCATCACCACCTTCGTGCTGGTGCCGGGCGCGCCCCTGTCGCGCTGGATCGCCGGCTTCTTCGTTTCGGCCGAAACCGCGGCGGCCATCGATCTGACGATCTTGAGCTACATCGTCTACATTCTGGCGATATCCTCCTCGGTCCAGTTCGTGGAGATGTACGTGCGTAAGTTCTACCCGCCGCTCTACAAGAGCTTCGGCGTCTACCTGCCGCTGATCACGACCAACTGCGCCATTCTCTTCGCCTGCCTGACGATCATGAGCAATATCGTGGGCGTGGACGACCCCTCCGAAGCCTGGGATTTGGGGCGTTCGCTGGTGCTGGCCATCTTCGGCGGCGTGGGCTTCACGATCGCTATCGTGATCATGGCCGGCATTCGTGAAGAACTCGACTTATGCGACGTGCCGGCACCCTTCAAGGGCGCGGCCATCACCATGATCGTCTCGGGCATCTTGGCGCTGGCCTTCATGGGTTTCACCGGCGTGGACAGTGGGCTGAAAAAAGCGCTCACGCCGGAAACGCCCGCGGCGGCTGAAGCCCGTCCCATGGAAGATTCGGCGGCCGAACTGCTGGCCGCCAAAGCCTTAACCCGCCCGACGGCGCTGAACATCGACGGGCGTTGATGCCTTGTTTCGTCGGTCGCACCTGAATTGATGGAGAGGGTTGCATGAATTTCGTCACCGTCGGTCTTTCCGCCGGCACCTTGCTGGCCATGGGAATCGTTCTTTCCTATATCCTGGGATGGGCCAGCCGCAAGTTCTACGTCGAAGTGGACCCGCGCGTCACGGCCATCATGGATGTTCTGCCCGCGGCCAACTGCGGCGGGTGCGGCTTCGTGGGCTGCAGCGATTACGCCGAAGCCGTCGTGGGGGCCGATGCGGCCGTCAACCTATGCCCGGTGGGCGGCGAGAGCTGCGCCGCCGCGGTGGCCGGGATCATGGGCGTCGAGCTGACGGACACCCTGCCATACCGGCCGATCGTGCATTGCGGGGCGCACACCCAGGAGAAACTCAAGCGCCATGAATACCGCGGCGAGCAGACCTGTGCCGCGGTCAACCTCGTCTCCGGCGTCCAGGGCTGCATCTACGGCTGCCTGGGCTACGGTGACTGCACGCGGGCCTGCAACTACGATGCGATTCACATCGAGGACGGGCTGGCCACGGTCGACTACGACAAGTGTATCGGCTGCATGGCCTGCGCCAAGGATTGTCCGCGCAACATCATCACCATGACCCCCTTCAAATTCGAACGGGTTCTGGCGGTCGCCTGTTCCAACAAGGATTTCGGCAAGGCGGTCAAGGAGGTCTGCCAGGTGGGCTGCGTGGGGTGCAAGGCCTGCGCCAAGGCCTGTAGCCTGTTCACCATCGAGGACAACCTCTCCGCGATCAACTACGATGCCTATTGTCAGGACTACTCGGACGAACTGCACAAGGCCTTTGAAAAGTGTCCGCAGAAGCGTCTCATGCTGGTGGGCAAGCCCAGCGCCAAACACCTCGAGGAGACCAGGGACATGGCCGTACCCGAACTGGTGGAGGCCGATTTCCGCACCACGGCCGACGATATGGAGTGGTGGGGCTAGCCGAAAACAACTGCAGACCAATTCAGGCTGATGTCAGAAAGGCAGGGGGAATCCCTGCCTTTTTTGCATCCGGGTGGGGGACGGAGATATCGGGGGCTTCAGCGGGAAAGTCGAAGGACTCAGAGATTGGCTTCCGAACTCACGGCCTTGATGCCGTTGTGGCAGGAAAAATCCTGCCAGCCGACGAAACCCAGGTCGAGACTGACGTGCCAGGCACTGGTGTAGGTGCGGCGGTCGCAGCTCCACAGGCGTTGCGGGCTTGGTTCGAATACCGGTGGCAGGCATTGGTCGTGGTCGGCCGGTTCGGGCTGCAGGAGCGTGATCAGCTCTTCGATGGTGGGCAGGCGCCAGTTGTCACGACCGCCCAAACGCGCTTGATTCAGCTGCTGAACATAGTCGCACGCGCCGTGCCAGTCGAGGGGGAAGGCCGAACCACCGCGCTGCCAGGTGAGGCCTGTGGCTAAATCGGTCAACAGGCGATCGTCATTTGCTGGCCGCAGACGCGGGGTCGTCGGCGCGCGCGGCCGCCAGAGGGAGTCCAGATCGAATTGGGCCGCCTGCATGCGTGGCCCCGTCCTGACCGGTGTGCTGCGAACCCGGCGGGTATCTTCCAACGCCGGCACCGACATCCGTTGGGAAGGCGGCGCCGGCAGGGAGCGGCACGTGTCTGCCCATTTTCCTCGCCAGTCGGAGAGGAGGGTGGCGAGTTCGGCTCCCATGGCTTCGGCCTTCTGGTGACGGGCCGTGGGATCCGGGGCCAGGGCCCGGCTTAAGAATCGATCCCAGGCGCTGTCCAAATCAGGTTGGCAACGGCTTGCAGGTTGCAGCGGATCCTCGGGCAGACGCCCCGTCAGCATGCGGTAGAGCATGACGCCGGCGGCAAAGAGATCGGCACTGAAGCCAACCCGATCCGGGTTGACCTCCTGCTCGGGGGGGGCATAGAAGGGTGAGCCGACCTTGAGTGTCGAGGGACCACCGAACTTTTCACCCCGCAGGCGCGATAATCCAAAATCGCAGATCTTGACCTGATCGTCTACCGTCAGGAGGATGTTGAAGGGTTTGATGTCCCGGTGGACGATGCCGGCGTGGTGCAGGCGTGCGAGACCGGCGAGAATCTGAAGCCCAAAGCCTGCGGCCCGCTCGACGGGCAGGCGGCGCGACGATCGCTCGGTGCGGTAGGTCTCCCCGATCGTCCGCCCCAGGTTGGTGCAATAGTAGTCCATGACATAGTAGGGCCGCTCGGCGTCTTCATCCGCGTCCAGGATGGCAACGATGTTGGGGTGGTCGATGCCGGCCATGCAGCGGATCTCTTCGCTGAAAAGCGCATGCAAGCGGTCGGGGCCCAGCATGCGTGTCAGGGGTTCGGCCGGCTCGAGGCATTTGAGGGCAAATGTGCGACCGATGCCGGGGTGGCCCACTTTATACACCCGGCCCATGCCGCCCCGGCCGAGGAGACCCTGAACCCGATAGCGCCCGATCCGTTTCATTGCATCTGGCGAGGCGTGTCAGCGCAAGCGCAGCGCATGCGCTTCCGGAAGTCCGGCATCCAGAATTTTCTGTACCGTGGACTCGATATCGTAGGGGACATAGCGCAGCTCGACGGTGCGGGCCGCCGTGTCGAAAAGCACATATTTGGCGTTGTTGTTGCCGTCGCGGGGCTGCCCCACGCTGCCGACATTGATGATATAACGCGCCTCGGTCTTGAGCTGCAGCGTTTTGCGGGCCAGCTTGTATTTACGGATGCCCCCCGCATCGAATTCGACGATTTCCGGATAATGGGTGTGGCCGGTGAAAAAGATATGTTCCCGAAGTTCGGAGAAGGTCTTGACCAGATCGTCATCCGAAGCCTGAAACTGGTAGATCACGGGCGAGTCCGGCGGAAAACCGTGGACGAAGCGCAAGTCGTCTTCAACACGGCAATAGGGAAACTGGTGGATACGCTCGATGGATGCGGCGGAAAGCATGTCCACGGTTTTCAGCAATGACTCCCGTGCGACCGGATTGAACCAGTCCAGTTCGGAGGCATCGGTGACCGCAAGTTCGTGATTCCCCAAAACGGAGGGGATGCCGCGGTCTTTCAACATTTGGATGATCGCCTCCGGTTCAGGGCCGTAGCCGATATTGTCACCCAAGCTTAAAATCTTATCAACGGACAAGGCATCGATGTCTTTGAACACTTCCTCGAGCGCATCGCGATTCCCGTGAATGTCGGAGACAATGGCCATTTTGGTCATGGTAATGATCCCGTCGCGTCTAGTGTGACGCCGTGGTCAAGCCCAGATAAGCGTTGATGAGTTCCGGTCCGTAGAAGATGTATGCCACGGCGCCCATCGCCAGAAAGGGGCCGAAGGCTAGTCGGGTTTTGAGGCTGCCGCCGGCCCTGATCATCAGTAGCAGTCCAACCAGCGAGCCCACCACCGAGGAAAAGAAAATGGTGAAGCAGACCCCCCGCCAGCCGATCAGCGCCCCGATCATGGCCAGGAGTTTCACGTCGCCCATCCCCATGCCGTCCTTGCCGGTGAGCTGGCGATAGATCATCGCCACCAGAAGAAGACTGCCGCCGCCGGCCGCAATGCCGATGAGGGCCTCCGGCCAGGTGATCGGGGTGGCCCACAGACCGGCGGCGAGGAAAAGGGGAATGCCCGGCAGCGACAGGACGTCGGGGATGATCTGGTGATCAATATCGATGAAGGTAATCACGATCAGCACAGCGACAAAGACGATGTAAATCAGTGTGGCCGCTGAGGGCCCATGTTTGATGTAGACGCACCAGGCGGCCAGACCCGTCAGCATTTCGACCAGCGGGTAGCGTATGGCGATGGGGGCGTCGCAACTGCGGCAGCGGCCGCGCAGGAATATATAGCTTAGGACGGGGATGTTGTCGTAAAACCGGATCGGCTGCTCACACCGGGGGCAGGACGAGGGCGGAAAGGCGACCGAGAGGCCGGCGGGGATCCGGTAGATACAGACGTTCAGAAAACTGCCGATGCAGGTTCCGGCGAAAAAAACAAACAGATTCACGATATGGTCGAGTGGCATTCTTCTCCTGCCGCGCCAAACCCCGTTTGAAATGGTGACGTCGGTAACGGTGTCGGGCTCCGAGCAGCACCCAACCCATTATTTGTAGGCGTGCAGGGCCAAAAAATCAAGCAGTATATTGTTTTCCGCAAAGTCAGTCTTATTTTATAATGTTTTGGACTTGTAACACGAACAACACCACTTTTTTGCCGACGAAAGGCGCTTACAGGGCCGCTGGTTGGACGCCGAAATGAAAATTGGGGCGTTGGCAACGCCTTTCAATGGCTAGCAGGAGATCATATGGCCGAAACGGACAAGGACGATCTGGTCACGATTCTCGACGAAGAGGAAGGCATTCCTGCGATTCCCGGGACGCTGCCGCTCATGCCCGTGCGCGACGTGGTCATTTTTACGGATATGCTCCTGCCCCTTTTCGTGGGGCGTAAAAAATCAATCCGGGCGGTGGAGGAATCCGTCGGCAAAGACGGGCTGCTATTTCTGGCCACCCAAAAAGATCCCAATACAGAGGACCCCCAGCCGGACGAGATTTTCAAGGTCGGAACGGTGGGCCGTATTCTGCGGTTGCTCAAACTGCCTGACGGCCGGGCCAAGACACTCGTGCAGGGCATCTGTAAAGCCCGCATCACGCGCTACGTGCGCAAAAGCGGTTTCTATCGCGTCAAACTCGACACCATCGACGAGGCGCCCATGGAAGATGTCGATATCGAGATCGAAGCGCTCATGCGCAACGTGCGCGAGTATTCCGAAAAGATCCTGGCGCTGCGCGGGGAGTTGTCTTCCGACGTCAACACCATCCTCGAAAGTATCGACAACCCCGGTAAGTTGGCTGATCTGGTGGCGTCCAATCTGAAGCTCAAGATCGAGGAATCCCAGGAAATTCTCGAACTTGTCGATCCGGTCGAGCGGCTCAAGAAAGTCAACGAACTTTTATCCCGTGAAATGAACCTCTCGGCCATTCAGGCCAAAATTCAGTCCGAAGTCAAAGACGAGATTTCCAAGAACCAGCGTGATTATTTCCTGCGTGAACAGATGCGTGCCATTCACCGTGAACTGGGTGAGGCCGACGACAAGACCCGTGAAATCCAGGAATACCAGACCAAGATACGGAAAGCGCGGATGCCCAAGGAGGCCCGCGAAGAGGGCCTCAAACAACTTCGTCGCCTTGAACAGATGCATTCCGATTCCGCCGAAGCCACTACGATCCGCACCTATCTGGACTGGATGGTCGATGTCCCCTGGAGTAAATCCACTCGGGACATGCTCGATATCGATTACGCCCGCAATGTGCTCGACCGCGAGCACTACGGCCTGGACAAAATCAAGGAGCGCATTCTCGAGTTTCTGAGCGTGCGTAAGCTCAACCCCCGGACCAAGGGTCCCATTCTATGTTTCGTGGGCCCGCCCGGTGTGGGCAAGACCTCGCTGGGTCAGGCCATCGCCAAGGCCATGAAGCGCAAGTTCGTGCGCCTTTCCCTGGGCGGCATTCACGACGAGGCTGAAATCCGCGGGCACCGCCGCACCTATATCGGTGCGCTGCCCGGACGGATCATCCAGGGCTTGAAACAGGCCAAGGTGAACAATCCCGTCTTCATGATGGACGAAATCGACAAACTGGGGTCCGATTTCCGCGGCGATCCCTCCTCGGCCCTGCTCGAGGCCCTCGACCCCGAGCAGAACGGCGCCTTCAGCGACCACTACCTGAACCAGCCTTTCGATCTTTCGAAGGTGATGTTCATTCTCACCGCCAACCTGACGGATACAATCCCCAGCGCGCTGCTCGACCGCATGGAGGTCATTCACCTCTCCGGCTACACCGAAGAGGAAAAAGCCTCCATTGCCGAGCGGCATCTGGTGCCCCGCCAAGTCAGGGAAAACGGGTTGTCGGCCAAGCGTATCCGCTTCAGCCGGGGGGCGATCGAGCTGATCATCAACACATACACCCAGGAGGCCGGCGTCCGCAACCTGGAGCGGGAGATCGGCTCCATCTGTCGCAAGGTGGCGCGCAAGATCGCCGAGGGGCGAGCCAAGCGCAACAGCGTGACCCGTCGCAACCTGGGACAGTTTCTGGGGCCGCCCAAATACCTTCCCGAAATGGACAAGGAGGAGAGCCAGGTCGGCCTGGCCACGGGTCTGGCCTGGACCCACGTGGGCGGTGAGGTCCTCTACGTTGAAACCACCTTGATGCCGGGGAAGGGCGAGCTGATCCTGACCGGCCAACTGGGGGAGGTCATGCAGGAATCCGCCCGCGCGGCGCTGAGCTACGCCAAGACGCACCAGAAAAGCCTCAAGATCCAGCGCAGCCTATTCGAAAACTACGACATTCACATCCACGTGCCGGCCGGGGCCATTCCCAAGGACGGCCCGTCGGCGGGGATTGCCATGGCCACGGCCATGATATCGGCCCTGACGAACCGCGCGGTCGACAAAGACGTGGCCATGACCGGCGAAATCACGCTGCGGGGCCGGGTGCTGCCCATCGGCGGGCTCAAGGAGAAAGCGCTGGGGGCGTTGCGCGGCAATGTCTACACGGTCATTATCCCCGAAAAAAACAGCACCGATCTCTCGGAGATTCCGGCCAACGTGAAACGCAGGCTCAAATTCATTCCGGTCCGGCACATGGATGAAGTCCTGACGGCGGCGCTCGAAACGGCCGCCCCCAAAAAGACGGCCGCACCTCGCCGGTCCGCTAAAACCAGACCGCGGGCCAAGGCCGCGGCGTCTGCGGCTGGAAGCGACTTCCGGGGATGAAGGTCTTGGCCATCGATACGGCATCGCGGACCTGCAGCGTGGCGGTCTGCCACGAAGATGCCGTACGGGTGGAGATCACCGACGGCGGCGGTGAGACCCATTCGCGTCATCTGATGGCCATGGTCGCGCGTGCATTGAACATGGCCGGGGATGACTTGCAGGCCATGGACGCTTTGGCGGTCAACCGCGGACCGGGCAGTTTCACCGGTGTGCGCATCGGCATCAGCACGGCCAAGGGCCTGGCGGCGGCGGCCAAAATCCCGCTGGTGGGGGTTTCCGGACTGGCGGCGCTGGCCTGGCAGGCGGCGCCAACGCCGCATGATATCTGCCCCATGCTCGACGCGCGCCGCCGGGAGGTCTACAGTGGTCGCTATCGCATTGCCGGGGACGAACTCATCTGCCTGGCGCCCGATGCGGTTTGTGCGCCCGAAGAAGCCGTTCGCGACGCGGCACGGCCTTGTGTACTGATCGGAGACGGCGCACTCGCCTACCGTTCAAGGCTTGCGGCCGTTTTAGCCGACGGGCTCCTGATGCCCCCGTCGTTCCAGCACGCCATTCGGGCCGGGGCGATTGCACGGGTCGCCCGGCCGCGGATTGATCGTGGTGAGAATGAACTGCCGCATCTGGTGCCCCAATACCTGCGGCCGTCCTATGCCCAGGAACCTGTTGACAAATCGTAAAGAAATCGATAAGTAATACGGATTTAAATTCGGATTTAATTGAACACACCCTGCCATCCGCCGCAGGGTTTCGCATTCTCCGGAGGCCACCATGCGCTCCGGACATGTGCTTAAGGGGTTCCACACCAATGCAGCGATTTACGTGGCCGGATCCGCCGCAGCAGACGGCATTTCCCATCGCCCGGCCGGGGTGGCCTTTCATCGCCGCCGCGGCCTTCGCCACAGCGGTCTTCGCCCTTTTGGGGATGAAAATCATGGCGGTGCTGATGCTCACCGTAGCCGCCTGCATCTGTGGGTTTTTCCGTGATCCCGACCGGGCCGTCCCCCAGGTCGAAGGCGGGGTGGTGTCGCCGGCCGACGGCCGGATCATCGTTTGCGAGAAGGTGGCCGACAGCGGTTTCTACAACGGCGAATGCGTCAAAATCAGCATTTTCATGTCGGTCTTCAACGTCCACGTCAACCGCATGGTGGTTGACGGGCGTGTGTCCGACGTGGCCTACCACCCGGGCAAGTTCTTCTCGGCCAACCTGGACAAGGCCTCACGCGAGAACGAGCACAACGCGCTCTTCGTGGAGGCCTCCTCCGGCCGACGCTTCGTTGTCGTGCAGATCGCCGGCCTGATCGCCCGCCGGATCGTCTGCGGCGTTCAGCCGGGAGACGAACTTAAACGCGGCCAGCGTTTCGGCCTGATCTGTTTCGGTTCACGTCTGGATGTCTATCTTCCCCCAGATGCCCGCGCCAAGGTCCGGATCGGTCAGAAAGTGCGCGCGGGCACTTCGCTGTTGGGTGTTATCAATTAATTCTCCTTATTATTGATACAGACAAAGAGGTGATGACAGTATGGCTAAGACCTATCAGATTGCAGTGGTTCCCGGGGACGGCACCGGTCCTGAAGTGGTGGCCGAAGGCATTAAGGTGCTCGATGCCGTTTCCCAGCGATGCGGCTTCGCGCTGGACTACACCCACTACCCCTTCGGCGGCGAACATTACCAGCAAACCGGAGAAGTCCTGCCCGCAGGCAGCTACGCTGCCCTGGCGGCCGCCGACGCCGTCTACCTCGGAGCGATCGGCCACCCCGACGTCAAGCCGGGGATCCTGGAAAAAGGCATTCTGCTCGATCTGCGCTTCCATTTCGACCAGTACATCAATCTGCGTCCGGTCAAGCTCTACGAGGGCGTGGACACCCCCCTCAAGGACAAGCGCCCCGAAGACATCGATTTTGTGGTGGTGCGTGAAAACACAGAGGGCCTCTATGCCGGGGCCGGTGGGTGCCTCAAGCGGGGAACACCGGACGAAGTCGCCGTCCAGGAGTCGATCAATACGCGCAAGGGGGTTGAACGCTGCATTCGCTTTGCTTTCGAATACTGCCGCAAACGCGATCGGGCGCGCCGGTTGACCCTGTGCGGCAAAACCAACGTGCTGACCTACGCCTTCAACCTCTGGGAGCGGACCTTTCAGGAAGTGGCAGCCGAGTACCCCGATATCGAGACGGACTACGCCCATGTCGACGCCATTTGCATGTGGATGGTGAAAAACCCGGAGTGGTTCGACGTGATTGTAACGGACAATATGTTCGGCGACATCATCACCGATCTGGGCGCCATGATTCAGGGGGGGATGGGGATCGCCGCCGGTGGCAATATCAATCCCGAAGGGCTTTCCATGTTTGAGCCCATCGGCGGGTCAGCCCCGAAATACACCGGCCAGGGGATCATCAACCCGATTGCAGCCATATCGGCAGCCCAGCTCATGCTGGAAACACTGGGCGAGCCCGAGGCCGCCGGCCTGGTGGAGCGGGCCGTGATACAGGTGCTGCGCGATGATCTCAAAGGCATCGCCGCCGGCAAGATGGGCTATTCCACCAGCGAAGTCGGTGACCTGGTCGTGGGCAAGGTGAAATCCGGTTAGGGCGCGGTGAACGGCAACTCTGGCGTCCTCGAAAACAAAAAAAATAATTCGTAAGATCACCGCGGGGCCGAGGAACGAACCGTGTTCCGCGGAATCACCAACAGGAGATTTGATTTGGATCGCATACCGATTACCAAGGAAGGGCTGGCGGCCCTGCGCAGCGAGTTGGAACGCATCAAAAAGGTCGACCGCCCCGAAAATATCAAGGCCATCGAAGAAGCCCGGGCCCATGGTGACCTGTCGGAAAACGCCGAGTTTGACGCCGCCAAGGACCGTCAACAGTTTCTGGAAGCCCGGATGGGTGAGCTGGAGTACAAGATCAGCAACGCCGATGTGATCGATCCGAGCAAGTTGCCCAAGGACAAGGCTGTTTTCGGCTCCCGGGTGCTGCTGGAAAACGTGGATACCGGCGAAGATGTCGAATATCAGCTCGTGGGGCCGGAGGAGTCCAATATCGAAGAGGGACGCATTTCGGTTTCTTCACCATTGGGCCAGGCCATTCTGGGCAAGAAGCCCGACGATGAAATCACCCTTCAGGCCCCGGGCGGACGCCGGGTGTACGAATTGATCGAAATCCTTTAAAATCAAGGCAGGGCTTTCGGCCCTGCCCCATCCGGAGAAAAACAATGGCTCGCATCACCATCGAAGACTGCCTGCGCAAGATTCCGAACCGTTTTATGCTGGTCAACCTGGTGGCCCAGCGTGTCCGCCAGATCCGCGAGGGGTCGGAGTATCTGGTCAGCTCGCCGAAAAACGAGGATATCGTCATCTCGCTGCGCGAGGTGGCCGCCGGCAAGGTGGCGCTTCTCCCGTACGAGGATGAAGACTGACCCTCCGATCATCCCTTTTGAAAAAGCTTTGTGGACCATACCGGGCCCTGAACCGGCAGGTGGGCCGCGCCTTGGTCAAGTATCGCATGATCGCGGCGGGCGACCGGATTCTGGTCGGTATCTCCGGCGGCAAGGACAGCTTCACCCTGCTGTACACCCTGCTGGAGCGCCGGGCGCGCTCACCCGTGGCTTATGACATCCTGCCGGTCCACATCGATCCGGGTTTCGAAGGCGGCTGCGCCGAGGCGCTGCGTGAGCGCTGCCGACGGCTGGGCGTCGACCTGCGCGTGGAATACACCGATTTCGGCCTGCAGGCGCACGGCCCGGCCAACCGGGAGAACCCCTGTTTTCTCTGCGCCCGTCTGCGGCGCAAACGCCTGTTTGAAATCGCCCGCGAATCCGAGTGCTGCAAGATCGCCCTGGGGCACACCCGAGACGACGTCATCGAAACCTTCTTCATGAACATTTGCTATGCCGGCGAAACCAGCACCATGCAGCCGGCCCAGCCCTTTTTTAACGGCCTCCTGACGGTGATTCGCCCCCTGGCCCTCGTCGACGAGGGCCATATCCGCCGCTTTGTCAACCGTATGGGCTTTACTCCCTTTGATAATCCCTGCCCCAGCGCCAACCGCTCAAAGCGAGCGGAGATCAGGGCGCTTCTCCACCAGCTCTATCGCCGCAATCCCAAAGTGAAGGGGAACATCTTTCGGGCGATGAGTCATGTGCGGATGGACTACATGCTCAAACCGTGAGGCGTCTGAAGGGGCATCTTGCGGCCCCAGCCGGCGTTCTCACTCTTTGCCGGTCCTCGGCGTAGCTTGTGCTACGCCTGCGGGCGTCAAATCGTTGCGGCCTTGGCTGGAACCGCAATCTACCCCTTCAGACGCCTCACGCTGGCGTTTAAATGGGGCGTCTTGCGGCCCCGGGCGTCGTTTTGAGCGGCGGCCGGCAAGTGTGTGGGTCGCCTCTTTCGAGGTGTACTGTTTTTGTTGTCATTTTGATAGCTTGGGAAATTCATCTTTCAGACGGTTTCGTAAAAAGTTCGAGATCAAGGCTTGCGAATCCCGAGGAATGAGCCACTGTGTTCCAGGTCAATAGAAAATCAAGATGGCGCAACCCAATACGATTGATTTTTCATCATCGCGTTTAAGATCGTCAGCATCTTTCTCATACAGGCGGTCAATGCCAGCTTGGGCGGTTTTCCGGCATTAATCAGTCGGTTGTAGAACTCCTTGATTGCCGGGTTATGACGCGCCGCCGCAACTGCGGCCATATACAGTTTGCGACGCACATTGGCTCTGCCGCCCTTGATACGACGTGTTCCACGGTAACGCCCGCTATCACAGTTGAGCGGCGCCACACCGACCAGGGTCGCTATCTTTTTGCGGTCTAACGTGCCCAACTCCGGCAGATCACAGAGCAACGTGGCCGACACCACCGGGCCAACGCCTTTAAAGCTTTGTAAGATCTTATCGTTTTCACGCCAGGACGGGCTCTTTTTGATCGTTTTGTCGATATCATCGTTGATGCTGGCCAGTGATTTCTCAAGCCACTGGATGTGTTTGTGGATGCTCTTTTGGTTTTTCTTGTGAGCCGTATGCAACCGGTTTTTTTCAGCCACCAGCATGTCAACGATTTGTCTGCGCCTGGCATTTAAGGCCGATAGCAATTGCGTGTGTTCGTCTTTTACGGGGCGCAGCTCGGGGTGAACATCACGGGCAAAGCGCGCGATGATTTCGGCATCGATGGCGTCGGTTTTGGCCAGTCTGCCGGTGGCTTTGGCAAAATCTCTAATCTGGCGAGGGTTAATCACCACGACCGGCAGCTGATGTTCAATGAGGCCACTGATGGCCG
>JASJBQ010000070.1 GCA_030066455.1 Desulfobacterales bacterium | reverse complement strand
ATTTCGCGGCATGATCCCCGGCTTCCTGGGAATATCGATACCAGGGGCGATAGCGGCGGTTGGGATCGTCCCTGAGCCAACTGGCGATGCCCGCGATCTGAATTCGTTTTATCCGTTCGATCAGCGGCGTTAAACAATCCCTCATGCGGCGCCGGTATTCGGACCGCCGCGCTTCGTGCGCGGTATTGACCCCCTGCCCGGCTTGTCGTCGCTGCCGCTTCTGTGGCGACGTCGCAGCAGCTTTGGGGTTGTCCGGTCGCGGTGGCGGCGACGGGGGCAACCGCGAGCGGAGATACGCCCAGGCCCGGTTGGCATCCTGAACGTTCCTGAGCGCCAAGGCTTTGAGGGCGGAGTTGTCCGAATACCGATCCGGGTGCCAGAGCTTGACCTGCTCGCGATAGGCGCGCCGGGCCTCATCCACCGAGGCCTCGCGGCCCAAACCCAGAATTCTGAGGGCATCATTGCGGTTCATGGGACCAAGCCTGCTGCCGCGCGTGCTAGGGCTCCCAGCGGTCACCGCCCTTGTGACGCAGTTCGATGTATTCGACGGTGCCGCGGTCGCTGATGAATGCATTGATCACGAAACTGACGATACTGATCAGGAGGGAGCCGAACACGGCCGACCAGAAGCCGATGACATCAAAGCCCGGGATGAGCGAAGAAGCCATTTTGAGCATGGCCGCATTGATGACGAAGGTAAACAGGCCGAACGAAAGAATATTGATCGGCAGGGTGATGATCAGGGCAATCGGTCGAAAGATCGCGTTCAGGATTCCCAGCATGGCGGCGGCGGCAAAGGCGGAAAAGACACCGCTCACGTGGATGCCGTCCATCAGGTAGGCCGCGGCACTGATCGAAATGCCGAGTATTAGCCAGCGGACGAAAAATCCGTTCATCATTTGTCTCCTTACTGGGCGGGCGGCCGCCAAATCCAGCCGCAGCGGTCAAGCCATAACCGAATTCAACGATAATATAAGACCGGATCGCCAATAATCATATGGCGGCCGGCGGCGCATGGGTTCGGCACCAATCGGCCACAACCGCCTGAACGCCCCTGCGCCATGAGGAGGGTTCCACCCCGAAGGCTTGTCTTATTTTTCGGCAGTCGAGCCGCGAGTTGGCCGCTCTTTTGGCCGGCAGGGGGTAGTCGCTGGTGGGGATGGCCTCCAGGCGGTCGACCTTTTGAGGCAATCCCATTTCGCGAGCCACAGCCAACGTGTGTTCAGCCAACCCATGCCAGCTTATGGGCGGCTGCCCGCCGTAATGATAAATGCCCCAGGGAATGTCGCCTTGACGGCGATAATGCGCCACGATGGTCGCGATGGTTTCGGCCAGGTGACCGGCATAGGTGGGACAACCGATCTGATCGTCGACGACCCGCAGGTTTTCACGCTCCATCGCCAGTTTTAGCATGGTCTTGACGAAATTGTGCCCATGGATGCCGAAAACCCAGGCCGTTCTCAAAATAATGAAGTGCTTGATCCTTGCTTGTATTGCCTGCTCGCCGGCCAGTTTGCTGGCGCCGTAAGCATTGATGGGCCGCACCGGATCGGTTTCGGCATAGGGATCAGCCTGGGTGCCGTCGAAGACATAGTCGGTGGAAATGTGAACCAGGGGAATCGACAGGCGTGAACAGGCGGCGGCGAGATTCGCCGGCCCGTCGCGGTTGGCCGCCAGTGCGGATGCCATCTCCGTTTCGGCAAGGTCGACAGCGGTAAACGCGGCGCAGTTGATCACCAGGTCCGGACGATTGTCTTCGATGGCCTGCGCGACCATCCCGGAGCGGGTGATGTCCAGGCGGCTGCGCGGCAGGCCCACGGCATCAAACCCGCGATCGACGGACGAGCTGACAACCTCGCTTCCCAACTGGCCCTGGGCGCCGGTGACCACGATTCGCATATCAGACCACCTCGGGTAGCTTTTCCCGCGGCAGGTCCCTGAGCCGCGGATACGCTTGATCTTTTTCCGAGATCAGCGGATGCACCACCGGCCATTGGATGCCGATATCGGGGTCGGACCAGAGAATGCCGCCTTCGGATTGCGGCGCGTAATAATCCGTGCACTTATATGCCACGTGAGCGGTGTCGCTAAGTACGCAGAATCCGTGCGCCAGACCGGCGGCGATGTAAAGCTGTCGGCTGTTGGCGGCCGATAGATTCGTGCCGAACCACTGGCCGAAAGTGGGCGATGCCGGCCGGATGTCCACGACCACGTCGAAAATCTCGCCCTGAACGGCGTGGACGAGTTTGGTCTGACCGTGCGGGTGCTGAAAATGGAGCCCCCGCAGCGTGTTGCCCGCGGAAAACGAAAGGTTGTCCTGGACGAAATCCCCCAGCAGACCGGCCGCCTCGAAACGCGCGCGCTGAAACGTTTCCAGGAAATACCCCCGCGGGTCTTCGAACACCCGCGGGGTGATCACCCAGACCCCGTCGATGCCGGTGGCTTCGATTTCCATGTCAGATCCCTTCGGTCATGAGTACGTCGCGCAGGTACTGGCCGTAACCACTTTTCTCCAGGGGTGCTGTCAGCGCTTCCAACTCCTCGGCCGTGATGAACCCCTTGCGATAGGCAATCTCCTCCACACAGGCTACCTTGAGGCCCTGGCGTTGCTCGATGACCTCGATGAAAGCCGAGGCCTGCATCAGGCTGGCGTGGGTGCCCGTGTCCAGCCAGGCCACGCCCCGGCCGATCTTTTCCACGAACAGCCGGTCCCGCTGCAAGTAGGCCGTGTTGACATCGGTGATCTCGAGTTCGCCGCGCGCCGACGGCTTCAGCCCGGAGGCGATCTCGACCACGGCGTTGTCATAAAAATAAAGACCGGTGACCGCCCAGTTCGATTGGGGCGCCGCCGGTTTCTCCTCGATGTCGACCACGCGCCCGGCATCGTCGAAGCGGATGACCCCGTAGCGTTCCGGATCTCTCACCCAGTAGCCAAAGACGCTGGCGCCCTCCTGGCGCTGCCGGGCCCGTTCAAGCTGACGCGGCAGCCCGTGGCCGTAAAAAATATTATCGCCCAAAACCAGGGCCACCGGGTCGGGGCCGATAAAATCGCGCCCCAAGATGAAGGCCTGGGCAATGCCTTCCGGACGCGGCTGCTCCACGTAAGAGAAGGATAGGCCCCACTGGCGGCCGTCTTGCAACAGATCCCGGAAGCGGGGCAGGTCCTGGGGAGTCGATATCACCAGAATGTCGCGGATACCCGCCAGCATCAGGATCGACAGGGGGTAGTAAATCATGGGCTTGTCGTAGACCGGCAGGAGTTGCTTGCTGACCACCAGCGAAATCGGGTAGAGCCGGGTGGCGCTGCCGCCGGCCAGAATAATGCCTTTCATATCCGTATCAATTCCTTTTCACGTTTAACGGTTGTCGTAGTTGGTTTCGATCCACCGGCGGTATTCGCCGCTGCGGATCGCCTCCACCCAGTCCATGTGCGCAAGATACCACGCCACCGTTTCCTCGATGGCCGCTTCAAAGCGGAAGCGCGGCTGCCAGCCCAGGTCGTTGCGGATTTTGGTCGCGTCGATGGCATAGCGGTAATCATGCCCGGGCCGGTCGGTGACGAAACGGATCAGCTCGCGGCTCCTATGCTCCCCGCTTCGCTCCAGCCGGCCGTCGAGCTGGTCGCAGAGCAGGTGAACGATGTCGATATTACGTTTTTCAGCCCCGCCGCCGATCAGGTAGGTCTCACCGGGAATCCCCTTTTCCAGAACAGTCAACAGAGCTTCGCAGTGGTCGAGCACGTAGAGCCAGTCGCGGACGTTGGTGCCATCGCCGTAGACCGGCAGCTCGCGCTTCTCCAGAATGTTAAGAATCATCAGCGGAATAAGCTTTTCCGGGAATTGGTAGGGACCGTAGTTGTTGGAGCAGTTGGTCACGATGGCCGGCAGACCAAAGGTGTGGTGCCAGGCCCGCACGAAATGGTCCGATGCAGCCTTGGCGGCGGAATAGGGGCTGTTGGGCGCATACGGGGAGGTTTCCGTAAAATAGCCTGTATCGCCCAGCGTGCCGTAGACCTCGTCGGTGGAGACGTGCAGAAAGCGGAAGCGCTCGGGGCGGCCGTTCTGTTCCCAGCCGCTCTGGAAGACCTTGAGCAGCTGGCAGGTGCCGTTGACATTGGTCTCGATGAAGGCCTGGGGGGCCAGGATCGAGCGGTCCACATGGGATTCGGCCGCAAAATGGAGCACGCCGTCAAAAGCCTCTTCCGCAATCATCGCCTGCAGCAGCGCTTCATCCAGGATGCTGCCGTGGACGAAACGGTAGCGCCCCGCAAACCGCTTCTCCAAATCGGCGAGATTGCCGGGATTGCCGGCGTAGGTCAGAGCATCCAGGCATACGAGGCGCCACTGCGGGCGAAGCGCCAGCGTGTGACGGATAAAATTCGTGCCAATGAAACCGGCGCCGCCGGTGACGAGATAGGTCGCGGATGGTGCGTTCATGTTTCAGTCCTGTCGGCCTGGGACGGATTGCCCAATGCAGGATCAACTGCGGACATGCCAGCTCCAGGCGGTACGAACGATATCTTCGATATGTTCGAAACGCGGCTGCCAATTCAGCTCGTTTTTGATTTTGGTGGATCCGGCGATCAGAACGGCGGGGTCCCCCGGACGCCGCTTGTCCTCGACGATGGGAATGGCTTGGCCACTGACACGCCGGGCCGTGGCAATGATTTCGCGAACGGATATTCCCCGGCTGTTGCCAAGGTTGTAGACGTTGCTGCCGGCGCCGTCCATGAGGGCCTCGATGGCGGCCAGGTGGGCGGAAACCAGGTCGCTGACATGGATATAATCGCGGATGCAGGTGCCGTCCGGCGTGGGGTAGTCGACGCCGAAAATGCGGATGTGTTCCCGCGCGCCCCGGGCGACTTCGAGAACCAGCGGGATCAAATGACTTTCGGGTTCATGCCGCTCACCGATCGTTGCAGATTCATCCGCCCCGGCCGCGTTGAAGTAGCGCAGGGATATGGCGCGCATCCCATGCGCCCTGTCGCAGGCCAAAAGCATCTTCTCCACCCACAGCTTGGTATCACCGTATGGGCTAGTGGGATTAAGAGGGTGCCCTTCATCGATGGGTGTGGATTCGGGTTCGCCGTAGACGGCGGCACTTGAAGAAAAGACGAGGCGTTTGACGTCATGGCGCACCATGGCATCCAGAAGATTGGCCGTACCCGTAAAATTGTTGCCGTAGTATTTGAGTGGATCCCGCACCGATTCGCCCACTTCGATAAAACCGGCGAGATGCATGACGGCATCAATTCGTCGGGACATGAAGATGTCCTCGAGCAGGCCGGTGTCCGCGATGGTCCCCTCAATAAAATCCCCCCCGGGAAGGAGGCTGCGGTGGCCGCTGGAAAGATCGTCCAGCGTCACGGGGTGGTGTCCGGCCTCGAGGAGCACCTTGACCATGTGGGTGCCGATGTAGCCGCAGCCGCCGACAACCAGGATGTTGAGTTTGCCCATTGATGATAATTCCCGGTCTATGGTTTCAACCGTGCCGGATGGGATCGGCACGGTGCCATGAAATTCCGGTTCGGGCTCCGTGACCAATCAACCGGAGACGTTTGTATGTCGCTTACTTCTGATGGCGAAATAGTGTCTGCGCCCTTTCAAGGGCCGCCCGATCGTCGATGCCCATGGCTTCATTTTCATCCTCGCTGACGGTATAGCCCACCGACAGGCCGTCTCCAACCATGAATTCGATCAGGTCGGTAATGAAGAACTCTTCGATGGGCGTCACACACCCGTCGATTTCCTTGTGTACGATTTGCGGCCGTGAGGCTAAAACCGGCAGATACCGCGCAAGGGCTTCGATGCGTAGAGCGTAGATCCCTGAATTGCAGATCGTTAGCGCCGCCTGGCGGGACGCCGGGTAATCCTTCCAGTATTTCCACTCGGTGATGCATTCGACCCGTTCGGATGCAATTTCGAGAACGCCGTATTGCTTCTTGTCGGCGGGTTCGAAGCCCAGGACAACCATGGCCCGGCTTCGCAGGCCAGCGACGAGGCGGGCGTAAGTCTTCGCGCGGATAAAGGGGACGTCTCCCATGGTGATGATGCAATGATCACATGCGATCGACGCCAGGAACGGCCGGCATGCCAGGATGGCGCCGCCGGTGCCGTTCAGTACGGGCTGCTCGATATAGGTCAGGTCCAGATGGCCTGTCGCGTTGCGAACGTCATCCTGACAGTGGTTCACGACGATGGCTTTGGGACCGATTGGCAACTGGTCGACAATGTGCAGCAGGATGGGATGCCCCCCATGAAAGGGCGAATTCTCCGGTTCGAGGGGTAGAAGGGTCTTGTTGCCGGCGTATCCGGTCATGCGACTGCCGCGCCCGGCGGCCATAATAATCGTTGCGATCGGCTGATTCATAGTGCCCGTCATTGGTGTCAGTAAAGGTGGTTCGCGGTCAAATCCCGGGTTCCGTTTTTGACAAGCTGGCGCGTGATTAAGGCCTTATCTCGGGTCGGCCGATGGCAAAATAGGCGAACCCCTGCGAGGCGATCAAACTGCTGGAGTAGAGATTGCGGCCGTCAAAAATGATCGGTGCCTGGAGCAACTTTTTGATGCGGGCAAAATCCGGGTTGCGAAACTGGTTCCAGTCGGTGACCACAGCCAGTGCATCCGCATCCGCCAAGACATCGTATTGCGCGTCCATCACCTGGACCCGCTCATTCCGTCGCAACGCGTGTCGGGCGTTCTCGCCGGCAATGGGATCGAAGGCCTGGATCCGCATGCCCTCGGCGGACAGCGCATTGATGATGTCTAAAGCCGGGGCGTCGCGAACATCATCGGTATTGGCTTTGAAGGCCAAGCCCCAAAGGGCCAGGGTTTTGCCGGCCACGCCGCCCTGGTCGGCAAAATAGGCCATGATTTTTCTTGAAACCAGCATCTTCTGACGCATGTTGACGCTGTCGATGGCCGCGATCAATTCAGGCGTATAGTCATTTTCGAGGGCCGTAGCGATCAGGGCCTTGACATCCTTGGGAAAGCAGGAGCCGCCATAGCCAACCCCCGGGTAGATGAACTTGTAGCCGATGCGATGGTCCGAACCGATACCGCGACGCACGTCTTTGACGTCCGCCCCGACCCTCTCGCAGATGTTGGCAATTTCGTTGATGAACGAAATCTTGCTGGCCAGCATGCAGTTGGCCGCATATTTCGTGAGTTCGGCGCTTTTGACGCCCATGACCATGAGTTTGTCGCGGCTGCGTGCGAACGGTGCGTAGAGCGCTTCCAGAAGTTTGGCCGTGCGTACGTTGTCCGTTCCCACGATCACCCGGTCCGGCTTCATGAAATCGCTGACGGCGTCGCCCTCTTTGAGAAATTCGGGGTTGGAAACCACATCGAATTCGAGCTGCAGATCGCGCTGGTCGATTTTTTCCTTGATGATGGCATTGACCTGCCAGGCGGTTCCCACCGGCACCGTGGACTTGTTGATGATGATCTTATACTCGTCGATGATCTCACCGATCTGCGCGGCGACCGCATGGACAAAAGAGAGATCGCAGGAGCCATCCGGTTTGGGAGGGGTGCCGACACAGTTGAAAATGAACAGCGCATTGGCGATGCCTTCGCCGAGGTCGGTCGTGAACTGCAAGCGGCCCTCGGCGGCGTTGCGCTGCACCAGGGCGTCAAGCCCGGGTTCGTGGATATGGATTTGGCCGCTGTTCAGGTTTTCGATGACGGCGGGATTGATGTCGATGCAAATGACGTCATTGCCCATTTCGGCAAAACAGGCAGCCGTGACCAGGCCCACATAACCGGTGCCGACGACAGCAATATTCATGGGATCACTCCTGGGTTGCGTTGTCAGATATAACCATTTCGGCCCAACACCATCAAAATCTGCCGGGCCGCTTCATCCGGGGTGATTTCAGTGGTATCCACCACTACTTCGGGGTTGGCCGGGATTTCATAGGGATCGTCCACGCCGGTAAACCCCTTGATGAGTCCGGCGCGGGCTTTGGCGTACATGCCTTTGCGGTCACGCTTTTCACAGATTTCGAGCGGAGTGGCGATGTGGACCTCGAAAAACCCACCGTATTGCTCGATAACCTGACGGATTTCGTTACGGGTGACTTCGTAGGGGGCGATGGGTGCACAGATGGCGATCCCGCGGTTCTTGGTGATCTCGCTGGCCACGAAACCGATACGGCGCACGTTGATATCCCGGTCCTCCTTGGAAAACGTCAGCTTGCTCGACAGGTTGCGCCGGACGATGTCGCCGTCGAGAAGGGTGACCGGCCGATCGCCTCTTTCCAGAAACTTGGCATAGAGCACGCGGGCGATCGTCGACTTGCCGGCGCCGGACAGCCCGGTCATGAATACCGTGAATCCGCGCCGCCGCGGTGGCGGAAACGAGCGTCGGATTTCGGCGATCACCTCCGGAAAAGTCATCCAGGCCGGAACGCGTTTGCCCCGTCGGATGCGTTCGCGGATATCGGTGCCGCTCATGGCGATGGTCTGGATGCCGTCGCCGACTTCGTCTTTGAAACCAAATTCGTCTTCGAAGGGCAGGTAAACCATTTCCTTGAACGGAATGATCTCCACCCCCAATTCTTCGTGGAATTCCTGGGTGGTTTGACGCGCAGCGTCCGCGTCATAAAAAAAGTTGCCGTCCGCATCCTTGCCGGCGCCCGCATGATCATGCCCCACGATGAAGTGGGTACATCCGAAATTCCGGGCGATGATCGCGTGCAGGAGGGCCTCCCGGGGGCCGGCCATGCGCATGGCCAGCGGAAGCAGATTGAGGATGTGGCTGTCCGGCGGATAAAGGTTGCCGACCTTCTTGAGGCAGCGCACGCGGATATAGTGGTCGAAATCACCGGCGCGGGTCATGCCGACGATGGGCATCAGCAGCAGGTTGGCGCGCGCCCGGTGCATGGCATGCAGGGTCATCTCGAACTGAGGACGGTGGATCGGATGGCGGGTCTGGAAGCCTACGACACGCTGCCATCCGAGTTTGTGATAGGCAGCACGCGCTTCCTCCGGCGTCAACCGCAAAGATTTGAAATCAAAATGCAGCGGCGGGCTCAACACCTCCAGCGTACCGCCGACGTAATAATCTCCGCCCCGTTTATGGAGATAGGCCACGCCCGGATGGCCTCTGTCCGCAGTACCGTATACCTTCTGGGCTTCCTTGACCTTCTCTGCCGGCCAGATTTCGTCGATGTGCATGATCGCCAGCAGAAATCCCTCGGGGTCCCGCAGGGCCACCGATTGACCCACTTCCAGTCCTGCGGCCTGGGTGGCTGAAATGTCGAGGCAAATGGGGATGGGCCAGAGGTGCCCGTCCTGAAGGCGCATGCGGTCGAGAACCGACTCGTAGTCCGACCGGTTCATAAATCGGTCCAGAGGTGAGAACACCCCGGTGGACAGAAGTTCCAGATCGCACATCTGGCGTGCGTTCAGCGACAGGTCGGGAAGACTGAAAGAGAGGTCCTTGAGCAGTTTCTGGCGCTCTTCATCGGCGACCAGGTTGACGAGAGGCGCGGGATTGTTTGGCATGCTTGTGTTTGTCCGTGCTGGAATTGGCGATTGGCGAACGAACCTCGGCCGCGGCATTCAGGGACGTTGCACCCTGAACCAGGGATTGAGAAGATTTTCCTTGTTGTAGAGCAGGGGGCCATGGCTGTGAAACTCCACGACCTCGGCCCCGGCGGCCTGAGCAATGGCCTGGCCGGCCCCCGTGTCCCATTCCATGGTGGGGCCGGTGCGGGGATACAGGTCGGCACGCCCTTCGGCCACCATACAGATCTTGAGCGAACTACCGGAGGAAATGAAATCCACCTCGCCATGCAGCCGTCTATTATCCTCCACGATGCGGTCCACATCCGGTGTACTGTGCGAGCGACTGCCCACAATCGTAAAAGGGCGCTTCGAATCGGTGCGCAGCGGAAGTCTGGCTCCCTTGGCGTGCAAGGATTTAAGGGCGTCTTGCGGTGACATCGAATGCCGCGAGTGTTGTCGGCAGGTTTTTGACGCCGACACGGTTTTGTAAGCCCCACACGCTTTGGTCCCGAAATAAAGCGTGTCGGCCACGGGTACATAGATGACGCCCAGGACCGCATGTCGATTCTGAATCAATGCGATGTTGACCGTGAATTCGCCGTTGCGTTTGATGAATTCCTTGGTGCCGTCCAATGGATCCACCAGCCAGAAGGTGGCCCATTGGCGTCGGGTAGCATAGGGGATCGATTGGCCTTCTTCGCTTAGAATCGGGTAAGGCGTTTTTTGCAGCGCGGCCACGATGATCTCGTGCGCTCTCCGGTCGGCCAATGTCAGGGGTGACCTGTCAGCTTTCTCCTCAACGGCGAAATCCGATTCATAGACATCCAGAATCGCACGGCCGGCGTCAAGGGAAACCCCTATGGCGCTCAATAATTCCTTGTCGAATGCTGGATCAGGCATGGAAAGCTCACTTAGGCTGCATGGGTTTGAAACGCCGCCGGCAGAAGCGAATGACGTCATCGATTTCAAATTAACCACCATATCATTTTGCAATGAATGTGTATAGACTCATCAAGAATGATCGGTGACGAACTGGATGGCGACGTTTGTCGCCAAGAGGGTTTTCCTATCGATATGAAAAAAGAACGAATGCGAATTAAGGTCAAACGTGTGAGCGTTTTGGATTGACCGCGTCATTCGGTTTTAATCAACCGTCGCGGGCAACTTCCTTGCCAAATCGATCGGCAGGGGTGTATAAAACCAGCCGCCCACACCCTCACTGGATCGGGAAAAGCAACCATGCCCACAGGATCTATCATAGCGGCCCCGTCGAGCGGCAGCGGCAAAACCACCTTGGCCCTCGGACTGATGGCCGCACTGGCCCGTCGCGGCTTGAGCGTGGCACCCTTCAAGATCGGGCCGGATTTCATCGACCCGGGCCACCATCGCCACGTCACAGGGCGCATCAGTCGGAATCTGGACGGGTGGATGATGCCCCGGGATGCCAATGCGCGCCATTTCCATCGTCATTTGCGCGCAGACGACACGGCCGTGGTCGAGGGCGTCATGGGGCTTTTCGACGGCTACGACGGTCGAAACGAGGCCGGTTCGACGGCCCAGATGGCCAAATGGCTCGATCTCCCGGTGCTTCTGATCGTGGACGCCCGCAGCATGGCCCGCAGCGCCGCCGCTTTGATTCAGGGGTTCGAGAATTTCGATCCGGACGTCAAGTTCCTGGGGGTGGTGTTCAACCGCGTCGGGAGCCCGCGGCACTTGGACTATCTGACCGCGGCGATCGCGGATCATATCAGAATGCCTTGTCTCGGCGGAATCCCCCGTGAAAACCAAATCCGAATGCCGGAGCGTCATCTGGGGCTGGTGACCGCCGACGATCATCCCCTGGACGCCGCTCACCTCGATCGCCTGGTCGCTCTGATCGAAAAGCATCTTGATGTCGATCAATTGATCGATGCGCTGCCTTCCATCGCCACCCACACGCCGATTTCTCGCAACGACGGTTCAGCCCAGGCAAACGGACCGCGCATCGGTGTTGCCCGCGACCGGTCCTTCTGCTTCTATTATCCCGAGAACCTGGAAATGCTCACGGCCGCCGGCAGTCAACTGGTTTATTTCTCGCCTGAAAAGGACCGCCGGCCCCCTGTAGGCCTGGCCGGCCTGTATATCGGCGGGGGCTATCCGGAAACGGCCGCCGAAGCCCTGGCCGCCAACCACAGCATGCGTAAGGGTATCCGCGCCATGAGCGAGGACGGCATGCCGATTTATGCGGAGTGCGGCGGCCTCATGTACCTCTGCCGGCAATTGGTCGACCTGTCGGGCAAGGCGCACGATATGACCGGCTGTTTTCCGTACACCACCCGGATGCTGCCGCGTCGCAAAGCATTGGGATATCGTGAGATCGAAATGAGCGCGGATACGATTCTGGGCCCCCCCGGTACGTGCGCCCGCGGCCACGAATTTCATTATTCGGAACTCGAGACGGCCGGAACTGATACCGGGATCGAATGGGTCTACAAGGTTGCCTCGCGGGCGGGTGCGATGATAGCCGCCGAGGGTTACTGCCATCGCCAGACCCTGGGCAGCTACGTTCACCTGCATTTCGGCAGCAACCCCGAACTGCCGCGGGCGTTTGTCCGTCGCTGCCGGGCGTATCAACTGGAAAAGGAATCCGCTCATGAAACCGTCTGAAATCGAGGCCCTGAGCTTCCGCATCATCGACGAAGAGGCCGGGCCGCATGCTTACACCGAACAGGAGTGGTCCATTATCCGGCGCATGATCCACACCAGCGCCGATTTCGAATACATGCAATCGACCCGCATCCACCCGCGCGCCGTCGAAGTGGGCGTCCACGCGCTGCGCAATGGTCGCAACATCGTCACCGATACCAACATGGCCCGTGCCGGGATTCGCAAAGGGGAGATTTACCGCTTTGGCGGATCGGTCGAGTGCCTGATTGACAACGGCACGGTCGCCCAGGTGGCCAGGGAGTCGGGCTGCACCCGGGCCATGGCCGCCGTGGATGCAGCGGTGCCTTTGATGAAAGGCGGGATTTACGTCGTCGGCAACGCGCCCACCGCGCTGCTCCGGCTCATCGAACTGATACGCACCGGAGAAGCCGAACCGTCGCTCGTCGTGGGGCTTCCGGTCGGATTCGTGAACGCTGCCGAATCCAAGAGCGAGCTGGCGCAGGCGGACGTGCCGCACATTACGAACGCCGGTCGCAAAGGAGGCTCCAATGTGGCCGCCAGCGTCGTCAACGCATTGGCCATCATGGCCGCCGGTTGACGGGGAACACCCGGTGGCGGCTGCCATGGCAGCGAATTGCACGCGCCGACGCACCGCACGGCGACAACACGGATGCTCCCCTTTTCGCCCGGTCGGGTTTGATGGGAAAGGTTTGAACTGACGGTTGGCCGCGCCCAAAAAAAAATTGCGCAGCGGTTTTACCACCGGTACGGCGGCGGCCGCGGCTGTCAAAGGGGGGCTCCGGCTGTTGG
>JASJBQ010000069.1 GCA_030066455.1 Desulfobacterales bacterium | reverse complement strand
TTGATGGCCCCGCCGTGATTTTTGACGATGCCGTAGGCGGATGCCAGACCCAGCCCGGTGCCGCGGCCCATCGGACGGGTGGTGAAAAAAGGCTCGAACACCCGCTGGCTGACGGCCTCGTCCATGCCCACACCCGTATCCTTCACGGTAAGCCGCACATAGCGTCCCGGTTTGAGGTCGGCCACCGGCGGCGCCGCCTCCGACGTGCGGACATCGGCGGTTTCCACGTAGATCGTGCCCCCCTCGGGCATGGCCTCACTGGCGTTGAGGTAGATGTTGAGCAGCACCTGCTTGATCTGGCCGCGGTCCACCTCCACCGCCGGCAGGTCGCGGGCATAGGTCCCCTGGACGGTCAGTTCCTTGCGGGTGCGACTGAACATGCGGTTGTGGCTCTTGATGAGCGCATTCAGATCGGTGGACAGAATTTCGTATTGACCGCCCTGGGCGAACCCCAGCAGTTGGCTGGTGAGGTCGGCCGCACTGCGCACGTAGCTCTCGATGGCTTCGATGTGCTCCTGGGCGGGATGACGGGCTTCGATCTCCGCGGCCATCAACGACGCCCGCCCCTGAATGCCCATCAGAAGATTGTTGAAGTCGTGGGCGATGCCCCCGGCCAGCGTTCCCACGGCCTCCATCTTCTGGGACTGCAGGAGTTGATCTTCGAGTTTCTTGAGATGGGTCAGGTCACGTCCCACGATGACCACACCTGAAATTTCGCCGTCCTCCCCCCGGCTGGGGTAGTAAAAGGTATCGATGTACCGGCGCCCCATGCCCGGCGTATGGTGCCAGCCTTTGACGTGGACCTCTTCACCGGCCAGGCATCGATCGACTTTGTCCTGGTGGTGTTTTATAAACATGTCGCGTTCGTAGACTTCCGCGGCCGTGTGCCCCAGGATCTCGGACCGCGGCCGTCCGATCGCATCCCGGTAGGCCGCATTGACTTCCTGGTGGATGTAGTCGCGGTCCAGAAGCGCCATGTAGTCGGTGCTCGAAGTGACCATCTGCTCGTAGTTGCGCAAGGCGGCTTCGGTTTTCTTCTGCCCCGTGATGTCCATAAAGGAGCCCACGCTGGTAGTGGTCCCGGGAATCAGGTCGACCCTGAGCATCATGTTCCGGCGGTGCCCCTGCCGGTCGATGATCCGGCATTCGAAGGCCTTGGGGGCCTTGTCGGGATCCTCGCGCCGCAGGCGGTGAAAACCCAGCATGCGCGTCTGGTCCTCGGGGGCAATAAACGCGGTCCATTTCATGCGCCCCTCGATTTCCTCGCGGGCATAGCCGGTCATCTCGGCAAAGCCCTCGTTGACCATCGAAAGGGTCGTGTCGTTTTCACTCAGAACGGTGCCCGTACCGGTGTTCTCGAACACGCTGCGGTAGCGGTTTTCGCTGGCGCGCAGTTCGGCGGCCACCGCCTCCTTGGCAGTCAGTTCGGTTTGGAGCGCCTCGTAGAGACGGGTGTTTTCAAGACACAGCGCCGCCAGATTGGCCAGCCGCTCGAGCGCCTCGCGCTCCAGCGGCCCGAACTGCCTCTCGTTGCCGAAGTGGCCCAGTCCGATGACGCCCAACACCTCGTTCCGCAATTTGACGGGAATGCCGATGGCTGCGCCGAGATTTTCAAAAAAGGCGTTACGGGAGCGCCCCTCCCACTGGCGGTAGTTCGTGATCGAAACGGTTGTGCCCTGTTGCCAGACCTTGCCGGCCAGCCCCTCGCCCGGTTTGAGTCTGAAGCCGGTGAGGTCCCGGCTGTAGCGGCCGCAGGCGGCCCGGATCACCAGCTCGCCGGCCGTCGCGTCGAAGACGTAGGCGAAACCGTCTTCGGTGCCGGCCAGTTCGGCCGCGCTGGTTACCAGCTTTTGCAGGAGTTCGTCCGGATCCCGTCGGTCGAGCAACCCCAGGGTGATATCGTGAAGCAGGGCCAGGTGGGACTTCTGGGTGGCGAAGGTCGCCTCGGCCTGTTTGCGGGCGGTGATGTCCAGGGCGGTGAAGATGACGCCCTGGGACAGATCGTCCAGATCGAGCGGCGTCGAGCTCAGGAGCACGTCGATGATGCGGCCGTCCTTTCGACGCCAGCGGGTCTCCACCGTGCCGGTGCCCTCCCGGGCGATCTGTTCGTACTTCTCCCGGCCGACCCATTCGAACGCCTCCCGGGTGGGATATAGCATGCGCGCATTCTGATCGATCAACTCACTGGCGGTGTAACCGAGCATCTCACAGAGACGGTCATTGGCCTGCACGATTACCCGGTCGCAAACCATGCCGATACCGGCGGGCGCCGCCCGGAAAATGCTTTCCAGCACATCCAGGCGTTGCGCGCTGGCGTGCTGGCGGGTGTTTTCCGGATTGTCGGCGTTCGCGCTCATCGCTAATCCCGGGCAAAGGACGTGGGCATCGATGCCACGAAAATACGCATTCACATCGGTTTCTAACATTTCTAACAGATAATCGCCTGTGTTTAAAGTAAATCAGGCCCTTGAACGCCGCGCAGGCACCCACGATAGATGCGTGGCATGCGGCGTTCCATGCCGACCGATTCATCCGTGAAAGACCGCACGTCATTTGCCGCCACTCCATTCCGAAACCTTCAAAACGTCGTGGACACGCCCGGGATCCGCTTTATGTTCAACCAACGGGGATTGAGCATTTGATTTGAATTCGTTTCATGATATAGTGCGCCACTAGCCAAAAACCACAACATGTAGTACCGTTTAACAGGAGTTTGCCATGCCCGAAGTTCGGAAGACCTTTGTTCTCGACACCAACGTCATCCTGCACGACAGTACCTGCATCTACCAGTTCGACGAGCACGACATCGTCATTCCGATCACCGTCATCGAAGAGCTTGACCGTTTCAAGAAAGGCAAGGACATTCTCAACTGCAACGCCCGCGAGTTCCTGCGCTCCCTGGACACCCTCACCGGCGACCACATCTTCAACGGGGGCGTGCCCATCAGCGACGGCCAAGGGCGCATTTCGGTCTTTCTGGAATCGCAGTTCCACGACAAGGTCCAGGCCAATTTTTCAAGCAGCAAGGCCGATCACCACATTCTCAACGCGGCCTATCATATCGCCTCGAAAAAGGGTTTCGACCGCGTGGTGCTCGTGTCCAAGGACGTCAACCTGCGCATGAAGGCCAAATCTGTGGGTCTGACGGCCGAAAACTACCGTACCGACCACGTTCAGAACCTGTCCGAACTTTACAGGGGCAAGAGCATCCTGGAAAATGTCGAAGGGCAGCTGATCGACCATCTCTATCAGGCGCCCTACGAGGTTGCGATCGAGGCGCTGGTCCCGGGAAACGGGCTGCAGGCCAACGAGTTCCTGATCCTGCGCAACGGCCGCAAATCGGCTCTGGGGGTCTACGACGAAGCCCAGCAGAAAGTGCTGCGGGTCGAAAACCGGAGCAGCTTCGGCATCCGCCCGCGCAATGCCGAACAGGCCTTCGCCTTGAACGCCCTGCTCAACCGCGACATTCCCCTGGTGACCATGAGCGGCAAGGCCGGCACGGGCAAGACCCTGCTGGCCCTGGCGGCCGCCCTGGAAAGCAAACGCCACTACCGCCAGATCTTCGTGGCCCGACCGGTGGTGCCGCTGAGCAACAAAGACCTGGGATATCTGCCCGGGGACGTGAATTCCAAACTCGACCCCTACATGCAGCCGCTGCACGACAACCTCTCGGTCATCCGCAACCAGCTGGCCCAGGACAATACCCGCAACAAGCGCATTCAGGAACTGCTCGAGGACGGCAAGATCGTTATCACCCCGCTGAGCTACATCCGGGGCCGCAGCATCGTCAAAACCTTTTTCATCGTCGACGAGGCCCAGAACCTGACCCCCCATGAAATCAAGACCATCATCACCCGGGCCGGGGAAGGCACCAAGATCGTCTTCACGGGCGACATCTACCAGATCGACCACCCCTATCTGGACAGCCACTCCAACGGCTTGAGCTATCTGATCGAAAAAATGAAGGGGGAGCGTCTTTACGCCCACGTCAACCTGGAAAAGGGCGAGCGCTCGGATCTGTCCGACCTTGCCACCAGATTGCTGTAGTGATGTGAAATGCTGGAGCGACGCCAATCACCGCGCATGACGTATGCGACATCCGTTCGTCTGGAAGACGCGAACGGTGCGTGGGAGGGGCAGGTACGCAACCTCAGCGCCGAAGGGATGTTCATCGAACCGGCGCGGACACTGCCCCCCGGCAACCGCGTGAAGATCGCTTTTCGCCTGCGCCACTCCCGGCAGGCCATCGATATGGCCGGTGAGGTCCGACGGGTTACGCCCGAGGGCCTGGGGGTCCAGATTATCTGGTAGCTCAAGCGGGTGCGATCGAAACGCCGCGAGCGCAAAAGAACGTTCAGGGCAGAATTTCGATCGGGGTGCGCTCGTCGCCCGCCTGAACCTTGTCTCCCACCGGACGTCTGCCCAGTGAAATGCCGTAGACCTTGCAGGGTTTGCCGCCGCGCAGCAGGTAGAGTCTGCGCTTGGACTTGATCACCCGCAACGCTTCCGCCGCGGGCCCTGCTTCCAACGTGCCGCCCCAGCCCGCATCGCCTCCCGCGAAGACAAGCATCATGACGCGCCCCAACGTATTTTTAACATCCGGTGCATGACAGACCGTCCGATCGCCATTAGCTTATTCGGAATCGAATTCTAACCTCCTTCTCGACAATTCAGGGGCTCAAATTGAAACCACCGGCTTGTCAACCAAGAGCGCCTCACGCATCCGAGGGCAGGGGCTGATGCGTATTCCCGGGTTTGCCACCGCGCAGGCCACCCGCGAGCGGGCACAGCGGCACCCGGCCATCGCCTTCGCGACGCTGGGGCGCAGCGGTCTTACCTGCAGCCGGGCCGGATTTGGCGGCTACCGCATCGGTACAGCCGAACCGGTGCACCGCGAGGCGCTCGTTCGGGCGCTGCGCGGGGGGATCACCCTGGTCGACACCAGCGCCAACTATGCGGACGGCGAATCCGAAACCCTGGTGGGCGAGGTGCTGTCGGAATGCCTGCGCGCCGGTGAGCTGACCCGCGAGGCGATGATCGTCGTCACCAAAGCCGGCTACCTCCAGGGTAAAAACCATGCCCTGAGCCAACAGCGCCGTAAAGCCGGCAACCCCTTCCCCGAGCTGGTGCCCTATGCCGAGGGTCTGGAGCACTGCATCCACCCCGAATTCCTGGAAGACCAGATCACACGCAGTCTGGAGCGGCTGGGGCTGGCCTGCATCGATGTCATGCTGCTCCACAACCCGGAGTATTACCTCGGTTGGGCCGCCCGGCAGGGCGTCGAATTACAGACGGCGCGCGAGCGTTACGACGAGCGCATCCAGCGGGCCTTCGCCCACCTGGAAAAGGAGGTGGACCGTGGCCGCATCCGTTTCTACGGTGTCAGCTCGAATACCTTTCCCGCCGCTGCCGACGGCAGGGATTTCACCAGTCTGAGCCGCGTGCACGCCTGTGCGCAAGCAGTGAGGCCCGACCACCACCTGGCCGTCATCCAGTTTCCCATGAACCTTTTGGAACCCGGCGCCGCACTCGAGGCCAACCAGCCCGATGGCCGCACCCTTTTGGACACCGCCTTGCGGTTCGATCTGGGCACACTCGTAAACCGCCCCCTGAACGCGTTTGACGGCAACCGCTTGATCCGGCTGGCGGATGTGCCCGATCTGGCCCCGCTGCCGCCGGACACCGTAAGGGACCGACTGCACGATCTGGCGAACGGCGAAACCATTTTCCTCCATGAGATCCTGCCCGGCCTCAAACTGGGAGCGGATCTGTCCGCGCGGGTCACCACGCAGCTGGCCATGGCCGAAGCGCTCGCCGCTCATTTCGAGCGCTACCAGGGCTATGACCATTGGCTGCAGATTCAGAACGAGCACATCCGCCCCCGGGCCGATGGTGTCCTGGACTTTCTCGCACGCCAAAAAGGCGTTAAGGCGCTCCGTGACTGGTGCGACGATTACCGTGAACGTCTGGACACCGCACTGTCGGCCGTCAGCGCGCTCTACGCCGGGCCGGCCGCCGCGCGGATCGAGGCAATCAAGACCGCCGTCCGGCAGGCTGACGACGGCTGGAACCTGGACACGCCCCTGAGCCGGATGGCCTTGCGCGCCCTCCAAACCACCCGTGGCATCTCCACGGTCCTGGTGGGCATGCGCCGGCCGGCTTACGTTCAGGACACGTTGGCGGCCCTGGCTCCCGAAGTGGCGGTCAAAGACCGAACGGACGCCTGGAAGCAACTCAAGGTCAATCTCGATGCATTGCCCTGATGGCTTACCGCCTCAAGACATGGGCATCGAAAGGAAAACCGCTTGAACATACCCGAGACCACCCTGATGCTCATCCGCCACGGAGAGACCGAATGGAACCGCGACAGGCGCTTCCAGGGCCACGGCGACAGCCCGCTGACCGCCAAAGGGCGGGCACAGACCGATGCCCTGGGCAGACGCCTGGCCGCCACCCCGTTTGATCGGCTGATCAGCAGTGATCTGGGGCGCACACAGGAAACGGCAGCCATCATCGCCGGGCATACCGGCCACGCGATCCAGACCGACCCGCGCCTGCGCGAGCGCCATTACGGGGTTCTGGAGGGCCTGAACATCCGGGAAATCCGCCGGGACCACGCCGCTGTCTACGCACAGCTGATCACCGAAGACCCCGATTTCGTCATCCCCGGTGGGCAGAGCCACCGCCAGCACTACCGCGCCGGCATCGATTTTCTGGAAGAATGGCTTAACGCCCGTTCGGGGCAGTCCGCGGCCATCGTCTCCCACGGCGGCTTTCTGGACAACGTCCTCCGCTATGTCGCCGGGCTGGCATTGGGCGCGCCGCGCTGCGTGCTGGCGGGAAACAGCAGCCTGAGCATCGTCGTTCATGGCCAATTCTACGGCTCGCCGCGCTGGATCATCCGCTCCTGGGGCGACGAGGGGCACCTGGTGGGGATGGCGCCATAATCGGGGTCGGCATCGCTATCGGTATCGGAATCGATGCGCTGATCGTCCTCGTCTGGTTTGATAGTCGATGCCGACACCGAAACCGAACGCGGTCGTGGCTATAGCAATCGCGTTGCCGTGGAACCGGTGGGCAGGCACGATCAATTACCAGTGAGGAGAAAATCTGATGACAACGGATATGGCCCGCATTCCCCTTTTTCCGCTGGGTGTCACCGTGCTGCCGGAAATGCTCCTGCCGCTGCACATTTTCGAAGAGCGTTACAAGCAGATGATCGGCGCGTGCCTCGCCGAGGACAACCCCTTCGGCATTGTCCTCTTCGACGGCGGGTCGATCCGCTCGATGGGCTGCACGGCCCGCGTCGTCGAGGTCACCAAGTCCTACGCGGACGGCCGCATGGACATCCTGACCCGGGGTGAAAAACGCTTCCTGATTCACGCCGTCATGGAAGAGAAAATCTACATGGAGGCCGAGGTGAGCTTTTTCGGGGATGCCGCCGAGCCGCCCGATCCGGCGATCGGGGAAACGATGGCCGCCGCGCGCCGCCTGCTGCAACAGACGGCGGCCCTGGTGTCCGTCGCCGAACCGGAGGCCCTGCTGGCCCTGGAGAATCCGGCGCGTCTTTCTTTTGCCATTGCGGCGCTCGATGGTTTCGCCCCGGACGAGCGCCAGCGCTTTCTGGAGATGACCTCCGCCCAGGAGCGCCTGCGCAAGAGCGTGCAGGCCCTTTCGCGTCTTCTGGAGCGCCTGGCGCTCAACCGCGAAATCAAACGCCTGATCGGCGGCAACGGGCACGGCCTGAGCGATATTCTGAAATAGCATCCATCCATCAATTCATGGATTCAAGGATTCCAGGGGCCCAGGGTTCGAGGGGAGGAACGAGGCGTACTTCTGTTCGCCGCAGTAACGAAGGGCGCAGCGTAACGCCGCTATTTATCTGCCTCAGATGGATCGAGTTTTCTACGCATCGCCTTAGCTGGTTGAGGCCAGTTTGACCCCGAAAAACACCATGATCGAACCCGTCACCGTGTCCAGGGTCCGTCTTATCCGGTTGTTCTGCATCCAGCGACGGGCCTGGTCCACGGCCGAGGCCAGCAGGCACTGCCACACCATGGCGATCAGGAAGTGGAGCCCGGCCAGGAAGAGCGACTGCCACACGGCCGAGCGGGCCGGGTCGATGAACTGGGGCAGAAACGCCATATAGAAGACAATGGCCTTGGGGTTGAGGACATTGGACAGCAGGCCTTCCCTGAGCGAGCGGCGGGGATCGAACCCCGCGCGCGAAACGGGCGGGTCGTTCATGTCGTCGCTGGGCTTGTGCCGCACCGCACTGCGCAAACTGACGATTCCGAGCCACACCAGGTAGGCCGCCCCCGCCAGCCGCAGCGCCCTGAAAGCCCAGGCCGACTGGAGCAGAATCACCGAAATCCCGACGGCCGAGACCAGGGCGTGGACGAACAGTCCCGAGCAGATGCCCAGACTGCTGAGCACACCGTCGCGCCACCCGCCGCGCGTTGTGTTGCGGATGATCAAAACCGTATCCACCCCCGGTGTGATGGTCAGTAAAGAGATGGCGATCAGATAGGTCCAGAGCGAATTTTCCATTTCCTTCCTTTCCGGCTTCAGAGTGCGGCATCCATGCGAACGTGGAACGCGTGTGGTCAAACTGACAGTGCCCGAACCGAATGCGCTGGGTCAATGAGGATTTGCGCCTTTCAGCTTGTCGACACCATCGGTTTCAGATTCAAGGCTGTTCAGGTGGGGCGGCCCGCATCGGCGCCCCGGGCGTAAGCCGTGAGTCGGAACGGCCCAATTTGTACTTAAACGCAAAGACGACGCCGGGTGAAGCCAGGGCAGCCTTGAACCAGACACCGGCGGCGACGGCGAGGCGTAATTCACCGATCCTCCAGCGGCGATAGCATCCTCAGAAGGTCTTGCGCGTTCCGATTACCGGTAGATGAATGGCCTCGGTGTCGATATTGGGGTTGTCCACGTCGAAATAGCGGTAACCGGCATAGACGTCCAGGCCCCAGTCCTTGATATTCTGGACCCAGAAGGCACCGATCGAAGTGCCGTCTTCGTTGCGTGCGCTGATGTCGAAATTGCGCACCAGGTCGGCCGAAAGGCGCGTTTCACCAAATCCGAACAAGTTTCCCCGCCAGCCGAGCTTGGCCGCAAAAGCATCCTGGTCGCGGTTGCTTTCCTTTTCCTCGGCTTTGAGTCCCCCGCCGGTCAGGCTGATCCCGGTCGGCTGATGCAGCACGGACATCACGGCGTCCGCCCGCCAGTCGGAATTTTGCAGCGTGTTCACCTGGTAGGAACCGGCCCCGGAGAACTGGAAATCGCCCAGGGTTTTCTTCCAGCGCAGAGCGACGTCCCCGCGCTGGTCGGCGCCCTGGCTGCCGGAGAGTTGGAAGCCGTAGAAAACCGGTGAGTCGTAGCGCACGCGGTTGACGATCGAAAGATTCTCCAGGTCGACGAAGACATCGGACACGTTGATGTCGGTGTAGTCGTCGATCTCCTCGCTGTAGAACAGAAGGCCGCCGAAGAGGTTGCCGGGCGAGAGCAGCGTGGCGATCTGGGTGCCGGACAGGTCGGTTTCGTTGAAGTAAAATGACGAGGCAAACCCCTTGCCCACGCCGAGTCGGCCGAAACGCTGGCTGTCGAAGAAAACCTCGAGCCAGCGGCTGCTGAAATCGAACCCGCTGTTCTCGTTGTTCTGGTTGACCCTGAGGGGCCGGTTGTCCTGGTAGGAGGTTTCGACACGGCCGCCGATGGTCAGATCGTCGTTGACCTTCCCCTGGGCCTCGACATTGAGGCGTGTGGGCGAATTGTCGCTGTCGGTGTGATAGACTTTCGCCGTGTCGCCGTCGTAGGCGTAGGTGAGCTGGCGATGGACCTGGCCGTTGATGTTGACCTGGAAGCGGGGGTCGTCCGAGGTGACCACCGGCTTGCCGAAAACCTGCACCTGGGTGTCGCCTCGGGCGTGCGGCACGGCCGATCGCTCTTCGTCATGCGCCGCGTTAGCCGCCTTGAGCGATTGCATCTCGCGCATGAGCGACTCGATCAACGCCTGCTGGGCCTCGAGCCGCTTCTCCAACGCCGCGATCCGGGCACTGTCTTCCGCACCGACCGCCACTGCGGGCCCCGCCAGCAGAGCCACCCCGATGACAAGCACCCCAATCCACAGGTCAATCCCTATTCCGCGCATAGCACACCTCCGGTCTGGTGTTCATGATCCGATGGTTTCCTTAATAGGTTGGCATAGCATAAATTCCATGCCATCGCGCGGGTAATCGCCCCGCGGGAGACAAAGGTTTCGCCCGCCGATCAAATAAAGGTCGCCTCGAAGCCGCGGCCGGTGTAAGATATGATCTTGGCCTGTCGGGCCCGGCGGCATGATCGCAACGCCACCTGGGCGCTGAAGTTTCCCGAAGCGTAAACGGAGTCAATCATCTATGCCCCGAAAATTATGGATTGCCATGTTGTTTTGGGCGGCCGCCGCCATGGCCTATCCGTCCGGCGGGAATGCCGACGAGCCCGTACCGATTTCTCCCGGCCTGTCGTTTCGCCTCATCGCGGGCGCCGGATACGTGTCCAGCAACGATCAACTGCGCCCCAACGACGGCAACAAAAGCGTCCGGGACCTGGACGGCAATGCCAATCGCTACGATGCCGTCATCCCCCTGGCGAGTTTCGATCTGCGTTACACATTTGCCGAATCCGGCCGCCAGGTCTATCTCGGGGCCCCCATGGGCGACGAAGGACCGCCCGGGTTGACCCTGGGGGCGGTCCTGCCTTTCGCGGACGGCGGGGCGATCGACGCGGGCGTCTTTGTGGTGCCTTTCGGCGAAGTCTGGGAGGACCCCTATCAGGTCGGCGGAAACCGGCAGGAAACCGATAAAAACACCTATGGCGCCAAAATCGATTTCAGCCGTATCCGAGGAACGGGGTTTGAGGCCGGCTACCGCATCGAATACACCGATATCGACGACGATGACATCGGCCAACGCTTCGATGAACTGGAACGCGACGGCTGGGTGCACGCCCTGAGAGCCGGCTATGCCCACCCCTTCGGCAACGGCTGGCAGCTCGTGCCCGAAGCCGGATTCACCATCGGCGACATCGACGGTGACGCCAACCGCTACCTGGAATACCGGATGAAACTCGGCCTGCGGCACATCCGCGCCAACAACCTGCTCAATCTGTCCATAGGCGCCGGCTACCGGGATTATGACGATGAGCATCCGATCTTCGACAAAGATCGCAACGACACGCTGTTCAGCGCCTTTGGGATCTATACCCGTTCAAACCTCTTCGGCCACGCGCCGCTGTTCTGCAGTTTGATCGCGGGATTCAACCACCGCAGTTCCAACATCGATTTTCTGGAGGCCGACACATATATGAGCGGGCTGATGCTGGGGTATCAGTTTTGACGGTTCCGTAAAAAGTCCGATAGCGGCGTTACGCTTCATCGCTCGTCATTGCAGCGTACCATGCGTACGCTTCATTCCTCCGGATTCGCAAGCCTTGCTCTCGAACTTTTTTCGAAACCGTCTGAATAAAGGCTTTCTAAGCGTTCATCAGTTTTAGACTACGATAAAAGTGGTTGCCTGTGGACAGGATGCAAGGCGGCCAAAGATCACCCTCCGGTCTCACCGTCATCCCGCCATAAATGGGCATCGGACGATAGCTGGCCATCGGCAGCCGGAGATGGCGGCGATGACGAGAATCGCTGGCTATCCGCCGCCGCCGATGGCCGCCTCGAGGCGACGGCGATGGTGATGAAAATGCGACGCCAGCAACTTCAGGCTGTCGACCACGGACAGCGGGCCGGTAACGGGGTGGCTTGACACCGGGGTATCCCGATCGTCCGCCCCCACGGTTTCAAGAAAACGGTTCAAGCGCCGGCGGGCCTGTTCCCAGTCGCGGATCAGGTCTTCGACCTCCGCCTGGCCATCCGGCACCATCGCAGGATCGGGCACATCCACGCTGATATCTCCGTCCAGCACGTCCAGCACCATGGCGAGGTGATCGGGCTTGGGCCCTTGGGATGCGGGGATCGACCCGAATGCAAGCACCGTACGCTGCTCGGCCAGGACGAGGTGCTGAAAATCCTCCAGGACCGACCAGCGCTCGGGGTCGGGTTTATGCGTGAGCCGCTCGCGATCCAGGCGGCGGACCTTGCGGATCAATTCATGCCGGGCGTCTTCCAGTTGTGCGAACTGCCGCTGCAAATCTTCGAGCATCGCGGTCCTCCTGATCACCTTTTATCGTACGGTCGTTTCGCGCCGGGGCGTTTTCAACGACCCTAGGGCGCATTCGTTTATCCGTCAAGGAAACGCGATCGCCGGTTGGCGCCGCCGCCGATTTGGCCTTTGGATGGAGGGCGCCGCACGAAGGAGAAGAACTCACCCCGGAGGAGATCGAAAGACGCGCCCGGCAGCTTTTTGAATCCTGACGCCCGGTTGTCCCGGGATAGCGTTTGACATGAAGGCGACGAAAAAGGTAACCCGTAGGAGCGGGATCCGATGGGGGCCCGGGAGCACCTCCTCCGCTTGAGGCAAGAACCCGAAAGGGGGCTTAAAATGTTTGCCGGCGATTGCATGGATACGCGGTTTCATACCCTGCATCCGAATCAGAGTATCGCGGAGGCGTTCACCGCCTTTCAGAAGGCCTCCGCCATCGAAAAGAAAAAAGTCTTCGGCATGATGGTGACCGACGAAGAGGAGCGGCTCGTCGGCATGCTCTCCATGTATGACGTTCTCTATTACGTGCAGCCCAAACACGTGACCATCATCGGTGAAATGGACGATGTGGACCCCACGCAGGCGTACCGGAACCGGTTGAGCACCATCCAGTCCATCCGCGTGGACGACATCATGACCACGGAGGTCGTCACCGTCCGCCCGGACACCCACCTGATGGTGATTGCCGAGATCATGATCAAAAAGCACATTCGACGGCTTCCGGTGGTAGCGGATCAGACCGTGGTGGGCATCGTCTACGTCTCCGACGTCTTCAACCGGATCATGACGATGCTTACCACGCAAGAAGCGTGATGCCTGCACGCCGCC
>JASJBQ010000068.1 GCA_030066455.1 Desulfobacterales bacterium | reverse complement strand
CCTTGGTTTTCTTGTTGCACATCAGCATGACGGAGGAACCGCAGTCCGGATGGCAGGCGCAGGCCAGACCGCCAAAGAGCCCCTTGCGCCCCTTGGGAGGTTTGAGCGCGCGCAGATGATCCGCCAGCGAAGTGAAGGCCGACATCACCCCCAGGGGATACCAGTCGCGCAGCGGATCGATTCGCCCCCCTGTATGACGCCTGAGTTCATGGGCCAGGTGCGAAATGGTGTAGCGCTGACGTTGGCGATCCTCGTCGCTGATATCTTCGTCACGGCCGGTGAACGATATGGGCTGGAAGGATACGGCCGCCGTCTTGCGGTCACAGTGTTCGATGGCAAAGTCGAGGATCGGACCGATCTGGTCATTGTTCAGGCCGTTGACCACCGTTGTCACCAGGGTGGTCTGAATCTTGGCCTTGGCCATGTTCGCGATGGCCCGGCGCTTGATGTCGAAGAGGTTCGTGATGTGGCGGTGGGCGTTGGCCTCGTTGGTCGTCCCGTCAAACTGCAGATAAACCATGTTCAGACCCGCCTCCCGGGCCTGGGCGGCGAAATCGGGCTCCAGGGCGAAGCGGATCCCGTTGCTGGCGGCCTGCACGCTGTAATAGCCCAGTTTTTTGGCGTAGCGGCAGGCGTCCAGAAAGTGGGGGGATATGGTTGGCTCGCCCCCTGTGAACTGAACCGACATCTGACGCCGGGGCTTGAACGAAATCGCCCGGTCCAGAAAGCATTTGATCTCATCCAGGGTCAGCTCGTAGACCACACCGGACTGGTTGGCATTCGCAAAGCAGGGGGTGCACATCATGTTGCAGCGGTTGGTGAGATCGATGTTCAACACCGACCCGCGACCGTACTTGATGGATGAACTGCCGTGCCGGTGAATCAGTTCATCGCCCATGGCGGCCAGGTCGCGCCCGGGGGATCGTTCCTCGACAAGCCGTGAAAAAGCAGGGTCGATGGAGAGGACATCTTCGAAGGTTCCATGCTTTTCACAGGTTTTGCGCATGATCAGCCGGCCGTCGGCCTCAAGAATCCGGGCCTTGATTTCACCCGGTCGGTTGGCGACCAGTTCATCGATGCTCATATCGCCGTTGACGACGGCATTGCGCGCTTCGATGGCGCAGCGCGGGCACAGGGAATCCGTTTCACGGGGCCAGCCCAGCGGCGGTATGCTGCGGTCGCAGCTCTTGAGCAGCGGCTGGGGCGCCCAGTCCGGGTGCGGGGCCTTGGCTGCGGGGATCATTCGGTTGACGGCCTGGAACAGATGCCAGCCGCCATTGGCAATGGCCCTGACCGCTGCTGCAGCTAACTTCGCCATCCTTATCCTCCTCCATATGGTTTGCAGCCACCGTTGCGCGGTGGCATTGGGTCATCATTGCTGGTCATACCGATTCGAATCACACAAAAATTGAGCGAAAACTTAAAATACCACAATCACGAAAAAACCAAAATACGTGCCGTTGCGGACCCCAAAAGGAAATATTTTGAAAAGGTCATAAAAATCAAACGGATGAATTTGTCAAGCCCCATTTAGGCGAAAGCAAGAACATGCCATAATGGCCGAAAATTCGGCCCCGGGGCCCACTATCCGGCCGCCATGACGGAATGCCTGGGACACCGATTCACCACCGGGCAGCGGGGAAAAAAGGCGTGCCGGTGGACGGCTGCGCTCCAACCCCACAGAAACCGCCGGCCTTCGCCCGAAACGGCCCCAAGATCCTATGTTACTTTTTGAAAATGGTTGTGTTAGGGTATGATGCTGAAACCAATGCCGATGGCAGCCAACCATGACTCAAACCAACACGAAGAGGTTACCGATGAAGTTCGTTTGGCGCAGCCTTGTGGTCTTGCTGGCGGCGGCCGGCCTGGCCGGTGCGACGCCGGCCGATTTGGACTGGCAGGTCCTGGGAAGCATCGACGTGGATGCGGAAGTGCGCGACATGGCCATCTCGGCCGAGGGCCGCTGGGTCTACGTACTGACGGCGGACAACGAAATCCGGATCTACTCGTCGGGAGGCAAACTCAAGGGCGCCATGCCGATCGCCCCGGGTTTTGACCGCATCAAAGCCGGCCCCCGTGAAGACATTCTTCTGGTAAGCAACAGTGAGGAGAAAAACGTTCAACTGGTGAGCGTCAACCCGGTGCATGCATTTGATCTCAGCGACGCCCCCGTCAAAGGGCCGAACAATGCGCCGGTCACCATCACCGTCTTCAGCGACTTCGAATGCGCCTTCTGTGCCCGCCTGCCCGAGGTGCTCGACCAGGTGGCGGCCGAATACCCCGACGAGGTCCGGATCGCCTTCAAACACTATCCGCTGCGCAGCCACGAATTTGCCTTGCCGGCGGCCCAGGCCGCGGTGGCCGCCCAGCGACAGGGTAAATTCTGGGAGTTCCACGACCGTCTGTTTCTGCACTTCAACGAACTCGACGAGGCGCGCGTCGACAAAATCGCCACGGATCTCGGTCTGAATGCCGCCCGTTTCGAAAAGGACCGCAACGCGGCTCGAACGAAGAGCTTGATCGAAGCCGACCGCCGGGAAGGCTACCAGGCGGGCGTCAGCGGCACGCCGGCCCTGTTCATCAACGGCAAGAAGCAGTACCGCCGGGACATGAATTCCGTCGTGGATGCGGTCGAGCGCGAACTCGAAGCCCGTGCCAAGCCGTCAGCCAAACCCTGATCCGGCACCCCCGCGACCAACGGCACGCGCCCCTCGGGGCGCGAAGTCAAGCCACCCGTAACTGCACATCCCCGCCACCGGTTCGTTCGCCACAAGCGGTGATGCCTCGGGAAGCATTTAAAGTTCAGGGGGATCGGACGTCAGGTCATCCAGGATTGCGCAGGCCTTGCCCAGGGGCAGCGAGTAATGGCCGTCAGCCGGGTAGTAATGCACCTGCGCCCCGGCAAGTCCCTGGATGAAAGGCCTTGCCAAGGGCAGCGGGATGTTGCGGTCCCGGCAGCCGTGCCAGAAATGAACAGGGATGGCAATCTCACCGGGATCAAACCCCCAGGGCTGCTCAAGACGGCGGGCGTCGTCGATCACGTTCTGGGCGCCGCCCGCGAAGGCTTCACGGGTACTGGCAGCCACCTGGCCCATGCGGTCACGGTCCTGCAGGACCCGGCGGTCGGCCCGCGGCAGCAGGAGACCAAGCGGCCGCAAGGACCACGACGGCGGTACCCGCATCAGGTAAATCCGCGTCAAGTTCATCAGGGTGACCAGCAGATGCGGGGCCCCACGGTCGATCCGCCGAAGCAGGCGATAAAGCCAGAACAGATGACGGCTCTGGTTGAGCAGCCGGGGTGGCGGCACACCACAGCAGACCCCTGCCGCCGCAATGCGTCGCGGCATGCGTGCCGCACAGGCCAGCGCGTATGGCCCCCCGGCGGATATGCCCAGAACCAAAAACGACGACAGGTTCAGTTGATCGATCCAGGCCGACAGGCTACGAACCCAGGCGGCCACACTGACAAAGGCCGCCGGCGTTGAAAGCCCGATGCCGGGTCGGTCGGGCGCCAGCACCCGCAGACCACGCTGCCGGGCCGGCTCCTCGATGGTCCGGGCCTGAAGCCGCGAGCCCGGCCAGCCGTGAAAGAAGAGCAGCGGCCGGCCGCCCGGATCGCCGAATTCCGCATAGCCCACTACCGAGCCGTCCGCGAGGGTGGACGTCAACCGCGTACGGTCCACAGGCCCAGGCGTTCTGACAACCGGAGGATTATGCATTCGGGAACACGGGTGCTTTACCGGACAGGTGGGCGGCGATACCATGCAGGCATTCACCCGCGAGAATCAATTCCGCCGCGCGCGCCTCCTCGGCATCGAGTGCTGCCGCCAGTGGCTGCTCCCGGCTGCCCCGGATGACGGCCAGAGCCGATCGCACCGCCCGCGGCCCGTTGGCGGCGACGGCTTCCGCCAGATCCAGGGCGGCCGCCAGCGCCTGGCCGGGTGCGCTGATGCGGTTGGCCACGCCCAGATCGAGCGCTTCCGCGGCCGAACATTCACGGGCCGTCAGGATCAGGTCCGCCGCCCGGGACGCACCGACAAGCGCGGCCAGCGTGGCCCCGCCGCCCCAGTCGGGCATCAGCCCGAGACGCACTTCCGAGAAGCACAAAACAGCCGCCGGATCCATCACGCGCAGGTCGCAGCGCACCGCCAGCTCCGCGCCGCCGCCAAAGGCCTTGCCGTTGATGGCGGCGATGACCGGCATCGGCAGGGCCGTGAATCGGTCCACGGCCCGGCGCATTTCGCGAATGGCCTGGGCCACGGTGCCGTGATCCTGGGCTTCGATGGCGGCACCCAGTGCGGCCAACATGGGATTGTCCGGATTGACGTCGAAGCCGGCGCTGAAGGCCCGTTCACCGGCCCCCGTGACCACCACGGCCCGCGGGGGCTCCGTTGCGATTTCGGCCGCCGCCTGCGCCAGTTCGGCAAACATGGCCTGATCGAAGGCATTGAGGCGCTTCGGCCGGTTGAGCGTCACGATGGTAACGAACTCCCGTTTTTCGAGGACAATCCGCTGGTCCGGCATGGCGACGGCTCCTTTCGTGGTTGGACCCAAGATGAGAATCCGGCAGGTGCGAAGTCTTCTCGGGTACGGGCTTATTCTACCAGGGCCTGGAAGTTCAGCACAACCCATTAAGAGCCATGACATGCATGGCGCCGCCGGGGGAAGGTGGAGCGCAAAGACACGGCCCCGGAACCGCAAGATGCCCCAAGCAAAATGCGGCCACCGATCAGAAGGGATAGAATGGGGTTTCGGCCTTAGCGACCTGACGCCCGCAGGCGTAGCCTATGCTACGTCGAGGACCGGCAGGGAGCGAGAACGCCGCCTGGGGCCGCAAGATGCCCCTTCTGGCCGGCTACCCCCGCGCCTTGAGCTCCATCGGCAGTAAACTCCCATAAATAAAGCTGTTGACCGGGGTGGCCACGCCGAGTTCCAGCCCCAGGCGGTGTATAGCACCGGTCTGCTCGTTGAGTTCCGAGGGCCGGCCCTCCATGATATCGCGCTGCATCGATGCGAGCCCCTCGGCGGGGAGCTTCGCCACGAAGGCCATCATTTTCTCCACGGCATCCGGCGGCAGGTTGATATTCTGGGCGGAGGCCAAAGCGAAGGTTTCCTGCATGGCCCCCTCGAGCAGGGCCCTTGATTCCGGCAGATCCCGAATGGTGCCGATGGGCGCCCGGGTGACGGCGCCCACACCGCTCCAGGGGGCAATCAGGAGAAATTTGTTCCAGAGGGCCGCCCGAATGTCTTCAGCCACTTCACAATCCACCCCTTGCGCCGCTGAGAAAAGCGCCCGCAGCCTTTCGATGCGCCGACCCGGTGGCCGGTCCAACTCGCCGAAGGCAATGTGGGCGGCCGCACCCATGTGACGGATGGTTCCCGGTGCCGCAATAACGCTCATGATCCGGCACAACCCCCCGATCACATGGTCGCCGCCGAGCACATCGGCCAACTGGCGGGCCGCATCCACGCCGTTTTGCAGCGGCATCACGATGGTATCGGCTCCCAGCATGGGTTGCATGGCCAGTGCGGCGTCACGCACCTGCCAGGCCTTGACCCCCAGGATCACGAGATCCACGGGGCCCGCGTTGTGAGGATCGCTGGTGACCTGTGCCGGCCGGATGGTAAAATCGCCCTGAATGCTTTCGACCTTGAGACCCTTTTCCTGAATGGCCGCCAGGTGCTCCCCGCGGGCGATAAAAGTGACGTCAACACCGGCCTGGGCCAGACGCCCGCCGAAATAACCGCCGACGGCGCCGGTGCCATAGATCGCGACACGCATTGAAGTATTCATTTTTAACCTATCCTGCTTGTCGAAGGGATGGATTTATGAATTGCGCAAACCTGAAAAAGGTTTTAAAACCGATCTCGCTGCAAGGGGGCCGCGCCGCCAATTGATTCGCAATTGGCACAAGGCGGCGTACTGGTCAGGAGAAGAGATTTCAGGCAGGGCTTCCGCACCGGCATTAGGCGGCCCGACCTTCGAGGGCCGATCGGCAGTTGCCTGAAATTGCCGTTCGGATCGTTCGTCAAACGAGGGCCGCTGTTTAAGATACTAGTGAATCCCCCTGATGCCGCGGTCAATTTTAGACTATCTAACCCCGAGGATTCATTTGTCAATTATTTCCTGCCGAAAGATGACCGAGAATGGAACCCCATAGCTATGATGTGAGTATTCTGGGGGGGCTGGGCCACGTCGGCCTTCCCCTGGGAATTGCGCTGGCCAATGAAGGTCTGGACGTCTGCCTTGTCGATATCAACCGGCAGGCCATGGAGACCGTGACCCGCGGTGAAATGCCCTTCAAGGATTCGGGGGCCGAGGCGCTGTTAAAACAGGTGATTCACCGCAAGCTTTTCGTGGCACTCGACAACGACCCCATTGCCACCAGCCGCTTCATCGTGGTCTGCCTCGGGACCCCGGTGGATGAGTATCTAAACCCCCAGTTTAAGATTTTCAAACACATGATCGACACCATCATTCCCCTGCTTCGTGATGACCAGCATCTTATTTTGCGCAGCACGGTCTTTCCAGGGACGACCCGTAAAATACGCGATTATCTGAGGGAGCAGGGTAAAAAACTCCATATCACCTTCTGCCCGGAACGTATCTCCCAGGGCAATGCCCTCCATGAAATCCGCGAACTGCCGCAGATCATCGGGGCCTTCGACGAGGATTCGCGTCAGGACGCCATCGCCCTTTTCAGGCGTTTGACCGCCGATATCGTGGCACTCAATCCGCTGGAGGCCGAACTGGCCAAGCTTTATACCAACGCCTGGCGCTACATTCAATTTGCCATCGCCAACCAGTTTTATCAGCTTGCGGCCATGAACGGCCTTGATTTCTATCGCATTTTCCACGGCATCACCCACCGTTATCCCCGCGCCGAGACCTTCCCCATTGCGGGTTTCGCCGCCGGGCCATGTCTCTTCAAGGACACCATGCAGCTGGCGGCCTTCAGTAACAACAATTTCTTTCTGGGGCATGCCGCCATGCTGATCAATGAAGGCTTGCCGAATTTCATCGTCCAGACGCTCAAGGAGCGCTACGGATTAAAAGACCGGGTCGTCGGTATCCTCGGCATGGCGTTCAAGGCCAACGTCGACGACAAACGTGATTCGCTTTCATACAAGCTAAAAAAACTGCTCGAGATCGAAACGCGCGGCGTCCTTTGCTCGGACGTCTATATCGACGATCCCGAATTTGTCTCCCCTCAAGCGCTCATTCGCCAGGCCGACATCGTGATCCTCGGCACACCCCATGAGGAATATGCGGATTTGACGTTTGACGACAGCACGATCATCACGGACATCTGGAATTTTTTCGGCCAAGGCGGAGGCATCTAATTGAAGGTACTTGTCACAGGCTCAGCGGGTTTCATTGCCGGCTACCTGGTAGCGGAACTGCTTGATCACGGCCACCAGGTCGTCGGTATCGATAATTTTTCGAAGTACGGACCGGTCGATCGAACCTATGATCGCCACCCCGATTACAGCTTCGTTCAGGGCGATGCCAAAGACACCGAACTTCTAAAAAAATTGGTGGCCGACTGCGACCAGGTGGTGGCCGGTGCAGCGGTCATCGGTGGTATCGCCCTTTTCCATGAACTGGCCTACGATCTGCTGGCTGAAAACGAACGGATCATTGCGGCGACCTTTGACGCCGCCATCGATGCTTTCCGCCATCAAAGCCTCAAGCGCATCATCGTCCTGTCCTCATCCATGGTGTTTGAAAACACAGAGGTGTACCCCACTCCGGAGGGGGAAGAGCAACGGTGCCCACCGCCCACCTCGACCTACGGTTTTCAGAAGTTGGCCTGCGAGTATTTTGCCCGGGGCGCCTGGGAGCAGTATCGACTTCCGTATACGATCGTTCGTCCCTTCAACTGCATCGGCATCGGCGAGCAACGCGCCCGTTGCGATCCGGAAATCCGCTCGGGCAATATCAAACTGGCCATGAGCCACGTGGTGCCTGATCTCGTGCACAAAATCATTAAAGGACAGGACCCGCTGCATATTCTGGGCAGCGGCAACCAGGTCCGTCATTATACCTACGGGGGGGATCTCGCACGCGGCATTCGGCTTTGCATGGAAAGCGAACAGGCCGTCAACGAGGATTTCAACCTCTCGACCCCTACCGCCCACACGGTGATTGAACTGGCCCAGGCAATCTGGAGCAAGATCCACACGGATAAGGCGTTTAGCTTTGTTTCGGACCAGCCGTTCAAATATGACGTCCAACGGCGCATGCCCGATGTTCATAAAGCGCGTGAAGTGCTCGGCTTCGAAGCCTGTACGCCCTTAAGCGAAGCCTTGGATGAAATCATCCCCTGGATCAGGGATCAAATCGAGGTGGGAGGCATTTAGGTGGCGCCGCAACTGAGCATCATCATCCCTGTCTACAACGAAGGGGCCAACATTCTGCGCACCCTCGCCGCCATCGATCGCGAGGTCAGGGTCCCCCACGAATGCCTGATCGTTTATGATTTCGAGGCCGACGATACCCTTGCGGCCCTGGCACCGATGGCGCCAAGCAGGAAAAATCTTCGCCTGGTAAAAAACCATTTCGGTCGCGGCGTATTGAACGCGATCAAAACGGGCTTCAGCGCGGCAGAATCCGAGGTCATGCTGGTGACAATGGCGGACCTCTCCGACGACCTGGCAACGGTCGGGGCCATGTACGATCACGTCCGGCGCGGTGCGGATCTGGTCTGCGGTTCACGCTACATGCCCGGGGGGCGCCAGATTGGGGGGCCGCTCGTTAAAAGGAACCTTTCGCGACTGGCCGGACTGAGCCTGTACCATTTCTTTCGCTTTCCAGTGCATGATCTGACCAACAGCTTCAAAATGTATACGCGCAGCGTCCTGTCGACGGTGGACGTCGAAAGCACCGGGGGGTTTGAGATCGGCATGGAAATCGTGATCAAGGCCTATTTGGCCGGCTTTCGAATCGCCGAGGTGCCGACTGTCTGGCGTGATCGGGATGCGGGCCAATCACGTTTTCAGCTTTTTAAATGGATACCGCGATATGCCTACTGGTACGTCTACGCCGTCGCGGGCATTCTTGCCCTCGGTAGCCATGGTGGCCGTCACCCTACCGCCCGACGAAAGGACCCATCAAAGTCCGTCAGGCTCGACAGTCGCAAGCGGGGGCGCTCTTGAACGCCGCCCACACAACCGCTCAAAATTCTTCCACAGACGGTGCCGAAATCCGTCCCCTTATCCTGCTGGCGATTGGTCTGGGCGCTTTGGTCCTGCGCCTCCTTTGCCTTTTTGAATTACGGGGCACGCACCTGCTATACACCTTGATGGGGGACGCCGAGCTCTATGACATATGGGCCCGTGAAATCCTGGAAACAGGCTGGCTGGGGCGCGGGGTCTTCTTCCAGCCGCCTTTCTATCCCTATTTTATGGCCGTCGTCTACCGTCTAATCGGCGAAAACCTCTTGATCGTGCGTCTGATCCAAATTCTTTTCGGCGCCGGCAGTTGTGTCCTGATCGCCCTGGCCGGCCGACATTTCCTATCGAAGCCGGCCGGCATTCTGGCAGGCATCCTTCTGGCAGTCTATCCGGTCGCCATCTTCTACGACCTCTTGATCCAAAAAGCGGTTTTCGGCTTATTTTTCACCGTCCTGCTTCTTTACTTCCTGGGCCGCATCGTCAAGACCCCCCGGGGTTTCCTCTGGTTGGCGGCCGGCACCACCCTGGGGTGCCTGGTGATGGTGAGGGAAAATGCCCTCATCCTGCTACCGGTCGTTCTGATTTGGCTGGTCGTCGATCACAGGGATGCCGGATGGAAACGGCTCAGCGCCTGGGGGGCATTGTTTGTCTGCGGGTTGGCCTTGATCGTCTTGCCCGTCGGCGTGCGCAACAAAATCGTCGGCGGCGAGTTTACCCTGACGACATCCAACCTCGGTTTCAACCTTTATATCGGCAACAGCGGCGATGCCACCGGCACCTATCGATCGCTCGTGCGCGGCCGGGGCGACTGGCGTTTCGAGAGCCGCGACGCGACCCGCCTGGCCGAAAAAGCCGAGGGACGCCGACTCAGCCCGATGGAAGTTTCGCATTTCTGGACCCGCCGGGCGCTGGATGCCATTAAAGCCGATTTCACCGGCTGGATGCGACTTCTGATGAGAAAATGGGCGCTGGTTTGGAACGCGGTCGAGCCCAGCGATACGGAAAGCATTTACGCCTATCGATCATACTCGCAAATCTTGAACATCCTGGTCGGGATTCTGCATTTCGGGGTCATTCTGCCCCTGGCCGTGGCCGGCATCTGTCTCAGCTGGCGCCGGCGTGCCCAACTGTGGCTGCTTTACCTCTTTCTCCTGGGCTATGCCGCCGGCATCATGCCGTTCTTTGTCTTCGCGCGCTATCGTCAAACCATGCTGGCCGTACTGGTGCCCTTTGCGGCTTTGGCTCTTGTTCAAGGCTGGCAGCAGCTGAAGACCCGAGACTATCGACCGGTCGGCGTCGCCCTGATTCTCGCAATCGTCACTGCGGTGGCGGTCAATGTCACGATTTTACCGCGAGCGTTGGTGGCCGCCCACACGCATTACAACTGGGGCTCGGTTTTCGAAGAGCAGGGGCGACAGGATGAAGCCCGGCACCATTACGCGCGGGCCATCCAGATGAACCCCCGGCATGCCCTGGCTTACAACAACCTGGGCATCATGGCCAGCCGGCAGGGCAATTATCGCGAAGGGGCCGCGTATTTTCAACGGGCCCTTGAAGCCGAGCCCGGCATGGGCAGAACCCACAACAACCTCGCCATTGCCCTCTACCACCTGGGCCGTCTGGAAGACGCCCTGGCAAACTTCAGGCGCGCCCTCGCCCTCGACCCCGAGAATCCGGCCGGCGTGCACTACAACATGGCCTGCGTGCTCGCCCGTTTGGATCGTATCGATGAATCGCTGGCCGAGCTCCAAAAAGCCATTGCCGCCGGCTACGCGAACCGAGCACAGCTCGAGAGCGATCCCGACCTGGCGCCGCTGAGATCCAGACCGGCTTTCAAGCGCCTGCTGAACACCTTGCCTGCTGATACCTGATCCTGTTTTCGCCGCCATTCGCCATCAATGGGCCACGCGGGCGTAGTGCTCCCGCAGCAGATCGCGGCCGAAATCACCCTCGAAGTCGCGCCAGACCGTATGGATATGGTTGGCGCCGTTCTGGACATTGTCGTACTCGAGGATAAAGGACGGCCCCTGGACCCGATAGTAGTGCGGCTGTCCCGGTTCGAGGCCGCCGGCCCAACCGAAACGGATCCGATTCCAGCCGGATTTCAGGATAGCATCCATTCGTTGCCGGGCGACCTCGGCGGTCATGGCTTGGAGGTAGACGTCGATCAGCCGATGGAGCTGGCGGCGCTGGGCGGCATCCAGGTCCGAGGCCGATATACCCGCCGGATCCGGCGGCCGCGCGGCGGCATCCGTACCGGTGACGATATCGCGGTAGGCCTGCCGGCGGAAGACGGCGCGCGCCTGCTGGGCCGGAGAGAGCGAGCGGACCAGCGTGCGGGCCAGGTCTTCTTCCCGGGCCAGAACACGCTGTCCTGCATGCACTCCGCTGTGGACTTCGGCCGGATTGGCCCCCAGGAAGCGCGGTGCGGCCGCCACCCATTGCCCCTTGACGATGGTCAGGTTGAGCGCGAGATGATGGCCCTCCAGACGCCAGCCCCAGGTGCCGTTTGCGGATGGGGTTCCGAAAAACGAGAAGTAGTACTTCTCGGGATCCCGCCCCAGCCAGTTGAAGGTCTCGATTTCGCGCAGGACCGCTTCCAGCGCCATAATGGCGGTGGCCTTGCGATAGCCCTCGGCACTCAGCCCGCGTTTGAGAAAAGCCAGAGCCAGAGCGCGCTGATCCGCGGTCATGGCCTTAAGCGGCAGTCCGGCCCGCTCGCGGGGGATATAGTGCCAGTCGAAGCGCTCCTGGTCTTCGAAGGCAAAAAGCGCCGACTGCCGTTGGTCGGGTTCCAGGGCGCGGATGAATGCCTCGGCCGCCCGGGCCATCGCGGCCGTTTCGGCGGGGGCTTTGATGTCGTGTGCATGGGTCGTCATGGCGATTAGAAAGCCTGTGCTTACGATTATAAATCCTGTGCTTAGAAGAAAGCGCTGTTTGTTTATCATGGTCATGGCATCCGAATCTCCGGTTTTACGTCCGGTTGCGGCCACCGCTTCAAGATAAAGCCCCCGGCCGCAGGCACGAGATCGCAGCATCCGGCGGCGGCTAAAAAACGGGCGCCGGGGCTTGACGACCGGTCTCAAGGACCATGCGCCTGGCACGGGCCACGCGAAATTCGGTGGCCTGATGCCGCAGCAGGGCGCTCAGCACCCGCAAGTCGAGATCGGGGGCACGTTTTTAGGATAGCCGGATAATCTGGCGGTAATACCAGGCCATCGTCCCCAGGGTGTTGAGCACCTTGAAGAAGAAGATCGAACGGTTGGGGCCCCAACGGCCCCGGCCGACGTGCAGGCGGTCTTCATGGGGGGCGGCCCCGACACTCAGGCCTTTCAGGAGGCGTCCGGAAAGATCGGGCTCGACGACCAGGGGACGCGCCATCCCGACCACGTCCAGGGACCTGCGCCACAGGGCATCGGTCATGGCGGATTTCAACAGTCGATTCGGCAACTCAACCCCGCAGGGCAGCCGCAGAGGGGTGCTCAGATCGACAGGCATGGGGCATCTTTATCATTGCCTCGGGATTGGGGTTGCAACCCGGAAGCACGTAAAAATTCAAAAAATAATAGGAATCAAAGGGGAGATTTCAATCCCCCGGCCCTTCGAGGTAAGCGGCGTTGTCGCCCCAGTTGCTGGGCAGCCCGAAGGTGTCCAGGATCTGACTGATCTGGCCGCGGAGGTGAATCTGGTGGAGGAAAAGGAATTCGTAGGCCATGGCCGGAATTAGCCCGAGGCCGGCTGACATGTCAATCGCAAGATCGAAAACGCCGCGGGCACCATGGGGTGCCGCTGGAGTTTGTAAAACAATTGTCACGGTTCCATAGCGCAACGACCCACCCGCTCGGAACGCCCCC
>JASJBQ010000067.1 GCA_030066455.1 Desulfobacterales bacterium | reverse complement strand
TCTTCGGTGATGAAATTCAATTACCGGGAATACGACATCAATCTTCTGGACACTCCGGGACACCAGGATTTTTCAGAGGACACCTACCGCGTCCTCACGGCGGTGGACAGCGCCCTGATGGTGATCGACAGCGCCAAGGGCGTGGAGCCGCAGACCGAAAAACTGATGGAAGTCTGCCGGATGCGCAACACGCCCATCATCACGTTCATCAACAAGCTCGACCGCGAGGGGCTGGCCCCGCTCGACATTATGGCCGAGATCGAGGATAAGCTCCAGGTCGAATGCACACCCCTTTCCTGGCCCATCGGCATGGGCAAGCGCTTCAGGGGTGTATACAATCTCTACCGGAAGCAGTTGCATCTGTTTACCCCCGGCCGCGAGACCCGCAGCGAAGAGGGTATCGTCATTTCCGACCTCGGCGACGCCGTGCTGGACGAGTTACTCGGCGGCCAGGCCGACGAACTGCGCGAAGACATCGAACTGCTCGAGGGCGCCGCCAGCCCGTTTGAAATCGGCCACTATCTCAAGGGCAGCCAGACGCCGGTCTTCTTCGGCAGCGCGATCAACAATTTCGGCGTTCGGGAGATGCTGGACGCCTTTGTCGAACTGGCGCCGGCGCCCGGCAAACGCCAGGCCCTATCGCGCGATGTGTCGCCCTACGAAGAAAAATTTACAGGGTTTGCTTTCAAGATCCAGGCCAATATGAATCCGGCCCACCGTGACCGGATCGCCTTCGTGCGGATCTGCTCCGGAAAATTCCGGCGGGGGATGAAAGTGGTCCACCACCGCATCGGCAAGGAGGTGACCCTGGCCAACGCTACCATCTTTATGGCCCAGGACCGCGAAAACGTGGAAGAGGCCTATCCGGGGGACATCATCGGTATTCACAACCACGGCACCATCAAAATCGGCGACACATTCACCGAGAAGGAACCGCTCAAGTTCACCGGGATCCCCAATTTCGCGCCCGAGCATTTTCGGCGCGTGCGCCTCAAAAACCCACTCAAGGCCAAACAGCTGCAGAAGGGGCTGATTCAGCTCTCCGAGGAGGGCGCCGTCCAGGTCTTCCGGCCGGTTTCCGGCAGCGACTATATCCTGGGGGCTGTCGGTGTGCTGCAGTTTGATGTTACCATGGCCCGGCTCAAATCCGAGTACGGCGTGGATGCGGTGTACGAGCCGGCGGAATACAACGTGGCGCGCTGGGTGGACTGCGGGGATGCCGCCCGGCTGGCGGCCTTCGAGAAAGACAACCGGCTCAACCTGGCGCGGGATGCCGAAGGCTGCCTGTCCTACCTGACCACCAGCGAATGGCAGCTCGGCTATTGCATGGAACACTGGCCGGACATTGCCTTTCACAAGACGCGCGACGTCCACTGATACCGAGGCGGTCATCCCTGAGGGGCTGTCAGCAACCGGTGCTTTGCGTTTATCGGCCAACCGCCGTGCGACCACGGTGCTTATGGCGTCTGTCCGCAAACCCGCCGCTTCCCGGCGATGAAAGCTTGCCATCGGCGCGGATGCGTTTACCTTGGTCTTGATTGCAATTTTGTGATGACGCCAGGGAGTTCACCATGACGGACGCAGAAGACGCCAAAGGTCGCCGGATTGCTGAAACCATCGCCCAGCGGGTACGCCCCGGGGCAGATCCCAACGTGGCCGGATGGCAGGCCATGCTGGCCGATCTTCTGGGGCGGATGAGCCCTTTCATGCCGGCCGGGCAACTGGTGACTTTCCAGACCCTCCAACCCTATGAAAAGGCATTTTTCCGCGACCTGCACACCCGTGTGCACGTACCCGACAGCGTGGCCGCGCTCTACCTGCCGCCCAGCGTGCGCCATCAGATGCTCTATCGGGGCCAGGCCAACAAAGCGGCGCTGCTCGGAAACGATGATCCCGACAATCCGCCGGACGCGGGCATCTTTCTGGGCAGCCGGCCCGATGATTTCGGGGTGATCGTCAACGCCCTGTTCGCGCACCCGCCGTTTACGCCGGCCGTCGATGTCTACGATCAGGGCCAACTCATCGCGGGATATACCTACTACCGGATCGAGGAATGCATCCAAGCCCTGAGCGAACTCCTCGCGGTTCATCTGCCGCCGCTCTGAAGAGTTATCAGGGTTTCCGCCGCATGGCGGTGCTTCAGGCCTGCGCTGTGCCAGCTTGACAGCGGGTCGGCATTTCCGCTATGGGTCGCCATCTGGCGGGTACGATAACCCTGAGTTGATCCTCGCCGGCGGTCGCGCGCCCGGTGCGCAGGCCGCCAGCCTATGCAGCCAAAGGAGAATTCTGATGATCAAACTTGAAACCAGCGCGGGCGACATCATTCTCGAACTTGACGAGGACCGGGCGCCCAAGACAGCCGCCAATTTCAAACGCTACGTCGGCGAGGGCCATTACGACGGCACCGTTTTTCACCGGGTCATCGACGGGTTCATGATCCAGGGCGGTGGGATGACGGCCGACATGAAGGAAAAGGCCACCCACGCCCCGATCGAAAACGAAGCCGACAACGGCCTCACGAACGATGCCTACACCATCGCCATGGCCCGCACCATGGACCCCCACAGCGCCACGGCCCAGTTTTTCATCAACGTCAAGAAAAACGATTTTCTGAACCATTCCGCCAAGACCGCGCAGGGCTGGGGCTATACCGTCTTCGGCAAGGTGGCTCAGGGCCACAAGGTGGTCAACCAGATCAAAGGCGTGGCCACCGGCCGCAAGGGCATGCACGACGACGTGCCCCTTGAGCCGATCGTGATCCACAAGGCCTCGGAAGTTGCACCGGAAGAAGCCCCGAGCGATTAGCCCGCCGCTACGCCGGTCACAGCCTCAGACCCGTCCATGACGGCTCCCTCCGATGTCCGCCGCGGTATCTTTCTGATCCTGGTGGCCACACTGGGCATCGTCCTCAGGAACACCTGCGCCAAAGCCAGCAGTCCGGCCTACGGACCGGTGCAGATGGTTTTTTATCGCGGCGTGGTGGCCCTGGGGCTGCTGGTTCCCTACATGCTGCTGACCCGGCCCCGCTCGGTGTTCAAGCCGCGGCACATCGGGATTCACTTCCTAAGGGCGATGATCGGCAATTTGGGGGTGGCCTTTGTCTTCTGGGCCCCACGCCCTGCTGCCCATGGCCGATGCCACGGCCCTCTTGTTTGCCTCGCCGCTCTTTGTCACGGCCCTCTCGCCCCTGCTGCTGGGGGAAAAGGTCGATCGCGGCCGCTGGGGGGCCGTTGCCACGGGGTTTGCCGGCATTGTCCTGATCACGCGGCCCTCTTCAGCGCTGCTGTTCAATCCGGCCGCCCTGGTCGGTCTGGCCGCGGCCCTCTGCGTGGCCTTGGTGGATATCACCCTGCGCAAACTCGGACGGACCGACGAGCCCCTGACCACCGTTTTCTATTTCCTCCTCATCGGCGTGTTCTTGACGGCACCCTTCACGCTGGACGCAAGTCTGTCCTCGCCGGGGCACCTTGGCCCCTGGCTGGTCGGGGTCGGGTTTTTTGCCGCCATCCAGCAGGTGGCCAAGACCACGGCCTACCGTCTGGCGGAAGCCTCGCTGCTTACGCCCTATACCTACACGGCCATCATCTGGGCGGCCATGGCCGGCTGGCTGCTGTGGGAAGAATTGCCCTCCACGCCTGTCATCACCGGCACCCTGGTGGTTATTGGCAGCAACCTGTTCATCGCCTGGCGGGAGACGCATCGCCCAGCGGTCCGGGAAGGCGATTCATAACTTAGACAGAAGCTTGACAAGACCGGGGGCGGATGTATGTTTCTACGGGTGTCGTGACGGCACGGCACTGACGTGTGCGTCGCCCAGAATCTTGACCGGGTGGCGTGTAGACTAACCCCATTAGCTAGGAGGACTCATGCCTAGTTACGTTATCGCTGAAAAATGCGATGGTTGTAAGGGTGGAGACAAGACCGCGTGCATGTACATTTGCCCCAACGATCTGATGGTTCTGGACCCTGATCAGATGAAGGCCTACAATCAGGAGCCGGACCAGTGTTGGGAATGTTTTTCGTGTGTCAAGATCTGCCCGACGCAAGCGATTGAGGTCAGGGGGTATGCGGACTTCGTGCCATTGGGCAGCAACATTATGCCCATGATGGGAACCGAGGACGTGATGTGGACCTGTAAGTTTCGCAACGGGACCATCAAGCGTTTCAAGTTTCCCATCCGCACAACGGCCGAAGGCACCGCCAACGCCTACGCGGATCTGAAGGGCAAGGATCTCGAAAGCGGTCTTCTGTCCACGGAGGAGGCCGACGGTTACGAAATACCGCGGCCTCGCACCGACGCTTGACGTTTATCACAGTGTCAGGCACCTGATCCGGCCGGAATCGCGCACGGGGGGCTTTCATCGCAAAGCTCTCCGTGTCCTCCCCCAACCGGCCGCGAGCAATGCGCCTGAGCCGGACGATACGCACCCTCCACCGCAATCGCGACTATTTCTCGAACGTTGTGCCTGCCAAACCTGATAAAACGCTTCCACTTCTGGTGGCAGCCCAGAAGTCGTTCGGCCGAGCCGGGCTGCTGGATTGCATGCGACCGTTTCTTTCGCAGAGAAGAAAAGGCGTTTGAATTACCGCTCGTTTCCTTCATCGTCATACGCGTTGGAGCATCGGTCAGAGCCCGCAGATCCCACCCATCGATGCCCGCCACGGAACCAACGGAAAACCAGAATCATAGGAACCCCATCCGCTTTGGTGCTCTTTCCTAAGGGGCGGGTTCGAGGCCGCCAACCCTGCGGGCGGAGCATTGCTTTCAGATCGACGACGGCATCCGGGCCATTCATCCCGGTCTTACGGAATTGGGGTCGTTGACATTCCTGGTGGACTCCGCTAGAGGATGCGTGGCGGCGCAGCCTTTTAGCGGGTATGCACCCCAGTTGGTCCTGGGTATTTTTCGGCCACACCCAATTCTCCCAACCGCATTGATGCCAAGCCCTGAAAGGAAGCTGCAATGACCTCGAAAGCATTCCAGGATTTCTACCCGGACGATTTGAGCCACTGCTACGGATGCGGCCGCCTCAATCCGGACGGACTTCAGATCAAAAGTCGCTGGGAAGGCGAAGAGGCGGTCTGCACGTTCGCGCCGCGTCCCTACCACACGGCCATTCCCGGCTACGTCTACGGCGGCCTGATTGCTTCCCTGATTGACTGTCACAGTACGGGTACTGCCTCGGCGGCGGCCTATCGCCAAGCGGGGCGCGAGATGGGCACGGAACCGGCCCTGCGTTTTCTGACCGCTGCCTTGCATGTCAACTATCTCAAGCCGACACCGATCGATGCGCCGTTTGAAATCCGGGCCACCGTCAAGGAGGTCAAAGGCCGCAAGGTGGTAGTTGCCTCGCGGCTGGTGGCTGCCGGCCAGGTCTGTGCCACCGGCGAGGTGGTGGCCGTTCAGGTGCCGGAGGACCTCATGCCCGGGAAAGGTTGACGCCCGCAAGGTCGTCGACGGCAACAGCTGTGTGAAGAACGTTCGCCATGGGCCGCTTCAACCGCCTGAATATCGTCCTCCTGGTGGCCGGCGCGATGCTCGCGGCTTCGCTCCTGGCCATCATGCTGTGGCTCGATCAGCCGCTGCGAACATCCGCCGCCCCCCGAGGGATCGTTTCGTTCGAACTTGCCGGTTCTTCAGCGGCCGCGCGGGAGATCCTGGCATCCTGGGGACCGGAAGCGCGGCGCAACGCCGCCCTGAGCCTCCAACTGGACTACGCCTTCCTCGTTGCCTACGCAACCGTGCTCTTTTTGCTCTGTGCAGGCGTGGCCCGCCAGTGGCCGCGATCGCCTGCGTTCATACGCCGCGTGGGGTTTATCCTGGCCGTAGGCCAGTGGTTGGCCGCCGCACTCGACGCGGGCGAAAACATCCTCTTGCAGATGGTCCTTTCCGGTGCGGCGGCGCCCGCACTGCCGCTGGCGGCGCGTTGGTGCGCACTGGGTAAATTCGGCCTCATCGCCTGCGGCTGGCTGTATATCGTCGCTGCCGGCGGCGCGCTTGTTGTCCGGCGTCTTCGGGATACCGGCTACCGACCGGGTCGTTAGGTATTGCCAATCGGCGCGGGCGCATTAAATTTTCAGAGTTCTTATTCTATTCTCTCACCGACAATGTCGCAATTTGATCAGGAAGGAGCGCCCACATGGCTAAACGGGGACTGATGGCGCGTCTGGACGCTGGCGGTGTCATCTGCGCCGAAGGGTACCTTTTCGAAATGGAGCGACGCGGTTATCTCACGGCCGGGGAATTCGTCCCGGAGGTCGCCCTCGATCACCCGGAAACGCTTCAGCGTCTGCACAAGGATTTTCAGCACGCGGGCTCCGACGTGATGCAGGCCTTCACCTACAATGCCCATCGCGAAAAACTCCGGATTATCGGCAAGGAGGACTTGCTGGAAAAGCTCAACCGCGCGGCCCTGCGCATTGCCCGCGAGGTGGCCGCCGATGTTCCGCGCGGGCAGGAAGCCAACCTGGTGGCGGGCAATATCTCCAATTCCAATATCTGGAATCCGGAAGACCGTCAATCGCAGGTGCAGGTGCGCGGCATGTTCGCCGAAATGGTCGACTGGGCGCTGGACGAGGGCGTTGATTTCTTCATTGGGGAAACCTTTTACTATGCCGCGGAGGCTTTTTGCGCCCTCGACGTCCTCAAGCAGAGTGGCCTCCCGGCGGTCGTCACCATCGCGCCCATGGGGGAGAACATCCTGCGCGACGGCTGGTCGATCGTCGATACCTGCAAGGAACTCGAACAGCGCGGGGCCGATGTGGTGGGGATGAACTGCTTTCGGGGGCCGGACACGATGCTGCCCTATCTGCGCGCCATTCGCAAGGCCGTCCGCTGCCATGTGGCCGGTCTCCCGGTTCCGTATCGCACGACGGACGCGCAAACCACCTTTTTCAATCTGGAGGACCGCAACGGCTGCACCTGCCCCGCCCCGCACGGTCGCACGTTTCCGACGGCGCTGGATCCACTCTATTGCAATCGCTACGAAATCCGCGCGTTTGCCGAAGAAGCCTACGGGCAGGGGGTTCAGTATCTGGGCGTCTGCTGCGGCGCCGCCCCCATCCATATCCGCGAAGTCGCCGAGGCCATGGGCCGGCGTCCGGCCGCCAGCCGTTATGCGCCCAATATGCGCAAACATTTCATGTACGGGGACGACGAGGCCCTGCCCGCCCATATAACCGCCTACGGCGACAAAGCCTGACAGACCGGGGACGGAAATGCCGCCGGACCTCGCCCAGGGAGAACACCCATGCAGATTCGCATCAGTGAGATGCCGGCCGAGGGCATGACCCTTACGGAACGCGTTACGGTCGATCACCTTCCGGACCTGTCGGCCCTGACCGCGGAAGGGGCGTGGCGTATGCAAGCCCCCCTTGACGTGACGCTCTCCGTATCACCGGTGGCCGGGATGTTTCGTGTCGAAGGCAAGCTGCGGACCGTGGTTGGACTGACCTGCAGCCGATGCCTCGCGGAATTTGACGATACGCTGGCCAGCCATTTCCGCGTCACTTACACCCGGCAGTTACCCGAAGTCGATGACCAGGCCGCGGATGGTCGTGAACTCACGGCCGAAGAGATGGGGCTCGTGCCCTTTGAAGGCGAAGACATCGATTTGCGTGGCACCCTGCAGGAACAGATCATTTTGGCCCTTCCCATGCAGCCCATCTGTCGCTCCGACTGCCGCGGGCTCTGCGCCGGCTGCGGCGCCAATCTCAACCAGGGGGCCTGTGCCTGCTCCTCGGAGACCGTCGACCCACGGTTGGCGGTGCTCAAACAATTGAAATTGAAGGATTAGGGCGGCAGACGCAAAGGGTTGCGCGGGGCCTCGCGATGCGGTGAAGGCGTTTACCAGTAGACATACCGCCTGAGCATGCCCGTTCACCGGCTTGGGTTGTGTGTGTCGGGGCGCGGGCGATCCTCCTGCCGCTCAGGATTGGTTTGATTCTGTCGCCAGCGCCAGCCCTGTTGTTGTCTTTTTTAGGGGGACATGCGCTGCCAGCGTTCCCGCAGTTGCTGGCGCTGATCGGGATCGAGGCGCCGAAAACGCTGCCGCGCCCGCCGGTTAGTTTACCGTTGCTATAAGGTATCAACGCGCTGGTCGCCGCGCGGTTGATAGCGGCAATGCCGCCGTATCCGACGGCGCTGCGGCACGGGCCGTCAAGTCGGGCCAGGCTGTGGCAGCGCGTGCGCGCCGGGTGTTCGGTAACCCGTATCCGTCGCCGACGCCTGGCAACCGGTCTTGATAGCGGGTGGGGCTGCGCTCCCCGGTTGATCCTTGACAAAGCGGTGTTATAGAGGCATAGACCAGATGATAATCCGAATAAAGTCATGGGCCTAAAGCCCCACCACATCCGGCCCTGAGCGGTCCCGCATGGTCCGTGCGGTGCGTTATTGAAAAACTTCGCCTTGAGGACAAGGAGTGGGTCTATGCAGAAATTTATCGAACAGCGCCGGGCGGTACGTTTCGTATGCGAGTCGCCGCTGATGTGTACCAATCTTGACAGCTCGCGTGTCTATTCCGGGAGAAGCCTCAATCACTGTGAGCGCGGGCTGGCATTTATCACCCGTGAGCCCATGAAGTCCGGCACCACCATATATTTCCGCACCGATTCGTTTGCCCAGAAGCGCTTCAAAGAGTCAACCTGCCGCGGCATGCGGGGGACGGGGTTGGCCCAGATTCGCTGGTGCCAACCCGTGAACGGCCAAGAGCCGGCGGCTTACCAGGTCGGCGCGGAATACTTGGGGCCTTATCCCTAATACACCGGTTTGCTGCCTGCCAAGTCAACGACCGCCAGCCTCCGGGCTGGCGGTGCTGCTTCAGCCGCGGTCGGTATCAGGCGCCGATGTCAAACGCGCCAGAATTGAGTCAACCGTTTTCGCCCCGATGGACGCATGATGAATAGGCCACCGATGAGTGACGAGGAGTCTTTGGCAGGCCCGGCCTGCTGCCGCATCAGCCGGATGCCGGTGTCGGCGTCACCGCAATGGTGCTGGGTAAGTCCCGAGAGACTTTACGGCCTCCGGGTGACACGCATCGGCACACGCATCATCAGTATCGAAAGCTGGGGGCATGTCAATCTGGACCACGCCCGCCGCGGCTGGTCGGTTTACCGTAAAGCCCAGGCCGCGGCCCCCGAGGCGGGAAGGCCGGTCATCGTTATTGACGACCATTCCCGTATTCGCGCGGCAACCTTCAATGCCCGCGCTTTTCTGGCGCAGCAACTCAAACGCCAGTCGGACTGGCTGGGCTATATCGCCTACGGTGAAACGCCTGTTTTTCAACTGGCCTTGAATCTGGCGCAGCGGATGAACCTCTTCGATTTCAAGATTCAGGTGGCGGCCGACTATGACTGCGCCATCCGTACGGCACTCGCATGGCAGGCCGATGACGCCCGGAACAGCACCCGTGATTTACCGGACGGCGCCGGCCATGGCACGCCGGGGGCAGATAGGGTGCGCGACAACGCGATGGGTGCATCCGCCAGCCCGCAGGCGCCGGCGCTCGAAGAGCATGCGCGTGACTTATTCCGCCATGTCGGCCGGCTCAACCTGAACCGCTACGGTGTGGTGGCGGTTGAGGACGACCGTCCCGCCAACCATCCTTTTCGGCCCATTTACGACGCGCTGGGCATGATCCATGCGGACATGAACCGAATCCTTTCACGCTATCAACGCAACCGGCTCAGGTTGAAACGGCAGGAGCAGGCGCTGCTGGCCAAAAACGCCGCGCTGGCCGAAACGCAGACCACCCTTGAAATCCTTCTGCGCACGCGCCGGGAGGAACGCTACAAACACAACGCCCGCGCCGATCAGCGTTTCACGGATCTGTTGCTGCCGATCGTCGAGGGGCTTGCCGGCACGCGGATGAATGCCGCCCAGCGGCGCCGGGTCGAATGCCTACGCGATATCATCGCCAATATCGGCTGCGTGGTTGTTCCCAATCCCCGGTTCGGCGAGCTGAAACTTACGCCCCGCGAAACGTTGACGGCCTATCTGGTGGCGCGTGGCTGCACCACCCGTGAAGCGGCCGCGGTGATGAATGCCGCCCCGCGAACCGTGGAGCACTATCGCGCGGGCTTGCGACGAAAGGCCGGTCTGGCCGGTACCGGCCAGCGGTTGCGGCGATGGCTCAACCACCCGCACGACAAACCAGCGGCAGCCGGACTGGAGCAGCCGTGACCACCGCGCCCGATCGTTCCCAACCGGCGCGGCCGGAGGATTTTCCGGCCATCTGCCCCGTTTCCGGTCTGCCCATCCGGGCGGAACCCGATTGGGTCTATCGCAATCCCGCCGGCAGTTACGTGACCACGTTTGCCGTGATCGGAGAGTGTATGGCCCTGGTGGTTGCCAAGGGCTACGTCGAAGAAGAGGATATGCGCCAGGCCATTATCCTGGCCGAGAGGATCAAGCGGCAGGTTTTCCCGGCCGACGCCCGTTACGTGAGCATCGAAAACTTCACCCAAGCGCGAGGAGGGACGCTGGCGGCGCGACGGCGCTACCTGCACTATACCAACCGGCTGAAGGGCATGCTGGGATCGTTCGTATTCGGCCTGCCGCCCTTTTTCAGGCTCAGTTTCAACCTGACCCGACGCCTGGGCCTTCACCGTCACAAGGTGCGGGTGGTCAAAGACTACGCCACTGCTATCCGATCCGCGCTCGCACTGACCCAAGAAAAGCCGGTTGTGTTCGCCGGCACCCACGCCGTAGGACCGGCCCTCCACGGCGACTGGTCTCTGGCAACGGCTCCCCTTTCCGATCGCCGCCTTAAACCGCCGCCGCCGCTACGGGTCGATACCGAAGCGGAAGATTTCAGCGACGAGGTGAATCGCCTGTTGGAATTTCTGGGCGGCATCGATCCCCACCATCCCGGCGTGCGCCGACGGCGCAGGGGCGAGGGGGACCCTTCTGCGCCGCTGGAGCCGGTGTACGGAGCCATTGAACTGATGAAACGGGATATGGACTATCTGGTGGAGGAGCAGCACCGGATGCTGCAGGCCTTGAGCCGGCGCCGTGACGAACTGCGGCAGAAATCCGGCGATCTCGAGCGCCAAAACCGCGAACTGCGGCGATTGCTGCAACAGAATGCGGCTGACGGCCGTGCCCTTGCCGCGGGTGTCGTGGACAATGTTCACGGCATCCTCAAGCCGCTCATCGCGGCCATGCGCCACGGGGCGAACCATTCCGAACAGATCATCTGGTTGGAGCGTTTGGACGAACAGGTCGGTGAGTTGATGGACACTTTCGCCCCGTCGCTGGATTCGCCGTGCTTCAACCTGACCCCTCGGGAACTGCGCGTGGCGCGACTCATTCGCGACGGTTTTCGTTCGCAGCAGATCGCTGCCCAGCTGCAAATATCCACCCGTACGGTCACGACCCACCGGACCCAGATCCGGAAAAAGATCGGTATTCTCAGTCAGCGGCGCAATTTGAGGACTTGTCTGCTGGCCATTCCCGATGATCACTTGGATGCGGAGACGCCCTCGTGATCCCCCCGGGCGGCATCTTCGTGCCGCGTCCGGAAGGGCAGGGTGTGACGTGAAAGGTCTAGCGGCATGAAAAAAATATCCATCGTCACCATCGGCGGCGGCAGCGGACAGTTCGTGCTGTTGTCGGGGCTGCGACCGTCGCCCCGGTTTCGGATCACTTCGGTGGTCTCGATGGTGGACAGCGGCGGTAGTACGGGGAGGTTGCGCGGCGAATTCGGTATCCTTCCGCCCGGCGACTTGCTAAAGTGTGTGCTGGCGTTATCGCCGCATCAGGAGCTGGCGCGTACGATTCTGCTCAAACGCTTCACCAAGGACCGGCGCCTACGGGGCCACAACGCCGGCAACATGCTGATCACCATGCTCTCGCGCTACACGGGCAGTTTTACTTCCGGTATCCAGGCCTTGGGTGAGATCCTTGACGTCAAGGGCCGCATCTATCCGGTCACCACGGACAAGGCCACCCTGGTGGCGGAACTCACCGACGGCCGTCGCATATACGGCGAGCAGGCCATCGACGTGCCGGAAAGCGGACCGCGTGCCAAGATCCGTTCGGTTTTTCTCGTGCCCCATCACGCCGACCAGGTAAAAGTCTTCCCGCCTGTATTGACCGCTATCGAAAGCGCGCAGCTGATCATCCTGGGGCCCGGAGACCTCTTCACCAGCATTCTGCCCAACCTGATCGTGCCCGGCGTCACCGAGGCGCTCAAGGCGACACGGGCGCCGATATACTACGTCCTCAACCTGATGACCAAATACGCCGAGACGCACCGCTTCAAGGCCCGCGACTTCGTGATCGAAATGGAAAAGGTCATGGAACGCCGGCTGGACGGGATTATCTACAACACGGCCCCGCCTGACGCCGGTTTGCGCCAGGCCTACGCCCGGCAGAAGGCCGCACTCGTGAAGCTCGACCGTTCCGATGGCTGGTGGCAAGGGCGATGCCTCGTGGACGCCGACCTGCTGGATACCAGCGGGGGTGTGGTGCGGCACGATGCCCACAAACTGTCCGCGGTAATCGAGTCGCTGGCGGCGGATCTTCAGGGCGCCGCGCCGCCGGCGTCCTGAAACCCATTGTCCAAGGCCGCGCCGCCACGCGCAATCGCACCCCTGCCATCCGCACTGACGACCAACCCCTGCCATCGGCTTATCTCGGGCGTCAACCGGTGGCGCCCACCGGTGTGAATCCATAGTGCGCGGTGATGCGCTGCGCTTTCTCCGACGTCAGGAACATCAGAAAAAGACGACCGGTTTCCGGATGCGCCCCGTTTTTCAGCGGGCAGGCATAATACCTTACCCGGTTGCGCTGGTCGTAGTCAGGGCCCACGTCGACGCCTTCCAATGCCAGGCCCTGCCCACTGGCGTGGGTAATCTCGGTGGCCCAGACCGGGCCGACTTCGGCCTGACCGCGCATGATCCGCTCCGGCGTTTTGCGGTGGTGGACGGTGCTGGGAAGGGTTTCGCCGCGGTTCAGTATGTCTTCCATGACGGTTCGCACGAGTGTATCGCCGCCGGCCTGGCGGTACATGGGCAGGATGTGCTCGGCGTTGTTTTCATGCTCAAGGCTGGGCTGGGAGATCCACAACCCTTTGCGGGTAAGGTCGTTGACTGTCCCAATGCCCTCCGGGTTGCCGGCCGGCACCATGAGGGCGATCCG
>JASJBQ010000072.1 GCA_030066455.1 Desulfobacterales bacterium | reverse complement strand
TCACGATGCACCGAATTATATCCTAATCAGATGCTGAATCCCGCATTGCGGGGAACGCCGCCAGGGACACTTAGATTATTCTTAAGACAGGCTATAGTTTCAAAGCGTGGTCCGGCGCGCCGTTTCTCGCCGGGCCACGCCTCCCCGCCATTGCCTTCACACCGCCAGGGTGGCAGCGCGTCGCGCGTGGTGACCCTGATTGCCCACTTGTGGATAATTCGATTCCCAAACCGGCACTGCCGCTCCCCGCTGCATTGCCCGCAGCCCTTACCGGCTGGGCGCGTCGGGTGTTGATCCATGTGGCACGCTCCCTGCAGAGCGGAGATCAGAGGAGACCGGGCCGCCCTCTCAGTCCGGTCGCACGAACACCCTGTCCATTGTTCATCTTCTTCAGGAGCCCACGGGTATGACGACAGCCGTCGACAAGCCGCTCCCGCCGGAAGCTTCCGGAATGGATCGCCTCGTGGAAAAATACCGGCGCCAGTTCAGAATCCCTGAGAATTACGAGCACTACTCTGAAGACGATTATCAGTCGGCGGAACGGCAATACCTCCGCTTCTGTTTGATGCGGGGTGGCTGTTAGCCGAAGGGGATTGAACACCGCTGCGTCGACCGCAGAGCTGAAAACCTTGACGGGGTCGGTGCCGCCCCTCCGATCCGCAAGGACGCTTCCCGCCTTAAAATCCGTTGGGAATCTCTTGGCTGTCTTCAAACTAGACCGTTAAGCCGGCGTTCTGCGGGTATTGGGCCGATGCCCCCACCATACGACAGGACTGATCATCATGCGTAAGAAACACTGTCTCAGGGGGCGCGCCCATACTCAATCCGGGCCACCGGACCGGCCGGACCACCAGTGACGCTCCCGTTGACCCACCCACCCGGGCCGGCGCTTGCATTTCTCTTCGCGGGGATCGCTTGAAGGCCGTGAGGCCTTGTAATATAGTGCCACCTTTGCCGGCTTGCGGCCTGACCGCCCGCAGCGGTGGGCGCCGCCTGTCTTCCAATCATGCAAGGAACCCGAAAGGACAAAAGATGCGCATCATCCAGGCCTTCACACTGGCCCTGCTTTTGTGCCTCTTGGTCGGGCATTCTCCCGCGGTTGCGGAAGGCACGCGGTTTGACGGCGAATTCTGGCGCCAAAGCGATGCCGAGACCCGACGGCTTTTCGTCTACGGATTCGTCAGCGGTGTCGTCCAGGGTCAGGACCGTGTGGCGCGCCAATTGGTTTTGAAGACCGACGCGGGCGAATTTCGCCCGGAGTGCCATGCAGCCGTTTCCAAAAACGCCAACCGGCTGGAAACCGAAATGACGCGAATGGACCGGCGCCTCTTTATGCGCGCGCTGGACGCTTTCTACGCGGCGCCGTCCAACCGCGCGCTGGAACTCAAATGGGCGGTTTTGGTGGTGATGCAGCAGCTGAAGGGAACCTCAAAGGCCGATATCGAACGCTATATCGAGGAATTGAAATCGCGCACGCCTTAGCCATACAGCGTGCGGGGTCAGCGCCGAGGACCGGTCTCAGCCTTCGACTTGGCGTTGCGAGACGTAGGCCACGACCTCGCTCATGGAAAGTTTGCGGCTGCCGGGGCCGACCCGGATAAAAAACTCCTCTTCCTTGCCCATTTTGAGAAAAACGGGCTGAGAGGATGGGCGGCAATGGACCACGAGAACCCTGTGCCCCTCGGTGGCCGCAAGATAGTAGCGGATGCAGGCGCAGTGGGCCAGGCCGACATGCTGCTGCAGGCGATTGTTGACATGCAGCAGATACTTGTCTTCGTTTTCAAACTGGTCCGGTTCGATGCCGAGGATTGCGCCGTCATCATCCACCCCGACGACCAGGGTTCCCCCGCTGCTGTTCAGGAAGGCCACGACCGTCTTCAACCAGGCTTTCTCGATGACACGCTCACTCCGATCGGTTTTCAAATTCCAGCGAAGCGTCGATTTGAATTCCACCTGATCGCTCTCCCCCCGGGCGATAATTTCAGACACGGACCGCTCGGCGGAATCCTGCCCTTCATCATCGGATAAACCCGCTTCGCGCAGCTGCGAGGAGAGCATACGGTTTTCACGCAGCAGTTCCTTCTGCCGCTGCTGGACGGCCACCTGACGGGTGACGCGGGCCGTAATCTCATCCGGATCGAAAGGTTTGGTGATAAAATCCACGGCACCGAGCGACAGCCCTTTGACCTTGTCGGCCGTACTTTGAAGCGCGGTGAGGAAGATGACGGCAATGTCCTGGGTGAGCGGATCGGCCTTGAGCCGACGGCAGGTTTCGTAACCGTCGATACCCGGCATCTGGATATCGAGCAGAATCAATGTCGGATGCGCCTTGGCCGCGATGCGGATGGCGTCGTCACCAGAGCGTGCCGCAAGCAGGGTATAACCCAGATCCTTGATGGTTTCGGTCAGCACTTTCAGGTTCAACGGGTCGTCGTCCACCATCAGGATGGAAAGGGTTGCGTCCTCCGGGGTGTTGGCATTCACACGGGGGGGATCGGCAATATCTGTCATCGGTTCGGTTCCATTCGAAGCCTGCCGCCGCAGGCAGCGCGCCGGTCGCCGTAACCCCTCACCGGGGCTCTTGCATGGGTTTCGGGGCAGGCGGTGCTCTCCGTCGACCTGACACGGAATCGATGCGGCGGGCAGGCTGTTTCCCGGCAATGCGGGAGGGCGTTTGCGAGTGGTTTGTATTTAGTGAAGTTAGGGCCGCCTGTCAATTTCGTTGTCGGCCACACGCTTGATTCTTGCCATTCGTATTGTTAGCATCGGCGCTTGATCCAATAAAGCCATGATAGCCCGCGCCACTGGAGGGATCGCTTTTGTCTGCGGAAATCGTTACTGTTTTCACCATCCTCGGGATATCCGTCGTTTTCCTGGTGACCGAATGGATTCCCATGGAGGTAACGGCCCTATTGACGCTTGGCGCGACCGCGCTGGCGGGCCTCGTGTCGCCCGAAGCTGCCCTGGCCGGATTCAGCAACCCGGCCGTGGTAACGGTGTGGGCCGTGTTCATTCTCAGCGGCGGCCTCACCCGCACCGGGGTGGCCAACATGATCGGACACCTGGTGCTGCGGCTTTCCGGCCGCAGCGAAACCATGCTCGTCGCCGTCATCATGACCAGCGCCGGGGCCATGTCGGCCATCATGAACAACGTGGCCGTTGCCGCCCTGATGTTGCCGGTCGTCATGGATATCGCCCGCAGCAAGAGCATTCCGGCCTCGCGTCTGCTCATGCCGTTGGCCTACGGCTCGCTTTTGGGGGGGCTGACGACCAAAATCGGCACGCCGCCCAACATTCTGGTCAGCGGCGCCCTGAGGGACAACGGTCTGGAGCCTTTTGCGCTCTTCGACTTCACGCCGGTCGGCATGGCGGTCTTTGTCATCGGCGTTGCTTTCACCGCCTTTATCGGGCGGCACCTGCTGCCCAGCCGGAATTTACAGCAGGATCCCCAGCAGGCCGACGGGACCACGTTGACGGAGCAATATCGGCTCAGTGAGCGCATGCTGCGGCTCGTCGTTCCGGCCGGCTCGATCGTGACCGGGAAAACATTGGCCGCAAGCCGCATCGGCACGATCCTGGGCGTCAACGTGGTGGGTATCCGCCGTCAGGGTCGCATTCAGGCCGCCCCTTCGCCGACGGAAGTTCTTGAAGCCGATGACAGACTCATCGTCGAAAGCGGCATCGGCGGTATTGCCAAGCTACGCGAGGCGCTCAAAAGCCTTGGGGAACTGCGGGTCGAACCGCCGTCCGCGCGCCTGACGGAACTGCTGGAGGCAAACATCACGTTGGCGGACATGACCGTTGCCTCCGACGCCGGCGTTTGCGGCCGCAGCCTGCGCGAACTCGACTTTCGCAAGCATTACGGTCTCAATGTTCTGGCCATCAAACAGGATGGCCGCATCCATCGTGCCGGGCTTACCGACCGGCGGCTGAATCCGGGCGACACCCTGCTCGCGCAGACTTCGCCTCCCAGTTGGCAGGCATTGAAGCAATCCGAAGATTTCACAAAATTTCAAGAACTTTCATATGAAACCCTAATTAATCAATACAAGTTTTCAAGCCGCATTCTCATCATGCGCGTTCACGGCGGATCCAACCTGATCGGACGTTCGCTGGCAGACAGCCGCCTGGGTGCGGCCCTGGGCATCGGTGTCATGGCCATCGTCAGGGAAAACCAGGCGCTTCCCATGCCCGAGCCGTCCGCACGCTTGCGGGCGGATGATCTTCTGATGGTCAGCGGACGGCCCGAAGACGTGGATCTGCTCTCAGCCCTCACGGACTTCGGGGTCGAACCGGCCGAGGCCGCCGAACTGAAAGCGCTCGAGTCCGAGGATTTCGGGCTGGTCGAAGCCATGCTGTCACCCCACACGACGTTGGCGGGCAGGACCCTGCGAGAATTGAATTTTCGTAAAAAATACGGTCTGAACGTCCTGGCTATCTGGCGGGAAGGGCGCATCTACCGTGCGGACTACCTGCGTGACATGGCCCTGCGTTTTGGCGATGCGCTCCTGCTATACGGCGCGCGCAGCAATTTCGAAATGCTCGGCCGCGAACCCGATTTCCTGGTGCTGACCGAATCCGCCCAGGAGCGCCCCAATCTTGCCAAGGCCAAGATCTCGATTACCATCATGGCGGCCGTCCTCCTGCCGGTAATGATGGGATGGATGCCGATCTATCTGTCGGCCGTGATCGGGGCGGCCGTCATGGTGCTGACCGGTTGTTTGACCATGGAGGAAGCCTATCGGGCCATCGAGTGGAAAGGCATTTTCCTGATCGCCGGCATGCTCCCGCTGGGCGATGCGCTGAACCATACGGGCGCCGCCCGCCTATTGGCCACCGGCGTGGTCGAGGTCGTGGGTGCCTTGGGACCGACGGCGGTGATGGCCGGACTTATGGTATTGACCTTCATGGCCACCTGCGTCATACCGACGGCAGCCTTGGTGGTTCTGATGGTTCCGATCATCCTGAGCACCGCCGCCGATATGGGCGTGGCGCCCTACCCCATGATGATGGCCATGGCCATGGCGGCCTCGGCGAGTTTTATGACGCCCATTTCGCACCCGGCGAATGTGATGGTCATGGGCCCGGGAGGGTATCGTTTCAGCGACTACCTCAAGCTGGGCATTCCCCTCACCCTTGTGGTGATGGTCACCGTCATGGCCGTTCTACCGCTGTTCTGGCCTTTCAATTGAGAAACCGGCGTTGCCCATGCGAATGCGACTTGTCTTGGCGCCATCATCAACCCACAAATGGCCATCGGGGCCGAGGCGGCATCGCCTCTAGCGGGCGGCCCGCCGCAGGCGTTAGGAATTCGACGTGATTCTGACCATTCCGTTTATTATCCTGGGGTTTTTCCTGCTGTTCAAAGGCGGTGATTTTCTTGTCACGGGGGCCGCCGGCATCGCTCAAAAGAAAAACATTCCCGCCTTTATCGTGGGCATCACCCTGGTGGCCTTCGGCACCAGCGCGCCGGAACTGTTCTTCAACATCATTTCGGCGCTGCATGGCAATACCGAATTCGCCCTCAGCAACGTATCCGGAAGCAACCTGATCAATATCGCCGTCGGGATCGGCGTCAGCGCCATGGTGTCTCCATTGGCGGTGACCCGCCAGAAATTCAGCAAGGATCTCTCTTTCCTTTGTGCCGGGCCGATCCTAGCGGCCGCATGCGTCTTTTTTTCACCCACCGAAGCCCTGCATATCGGCCACGGCATGCTGCTTTTCATCGGATTTGGACTTTACATCTACCTGACCGGAAAAAAGATGGCCGCCCACAACCAGCAGGCGCATGCCTCCGCAGCGGAAAACTGCACCACAGACAGCTGCCGCCGCGAATGGCTTATCTTCGCTCTAGGCTGCGCCATGCTTTATGTAGGGGGTGAGGTCATCTATCGCAATGCCCTGAAAATTGTAAGCTATTTTGGTCTATCCGAATCGATGGTAGGGTTGACCGTCATCGCTGTGGGCACCTCGATTCCGGATTGTGCCGCCAGCATCATCGCCACGGCCAAAAAACAAAAGGACATTGCCATCGGCAACATCCTGGGCAGCAATATCTTCAACATCTTTCTTGTGCTGGCATCAACGATCGTGGTTTTCGGCCAACCCGTCGCCTTCAGCACGAGCAATTATTTCGACTATGGCTCGGTGGCCGTACTGTCCATCCTCTTTGCCGCCCATGCTCTTTTCCATCAAACGATCGGCCGGGCCATGGGCGTTTTCCTGCTGCTCTGCTATCCGGCGATTCTCTATATCCGCATCGCCTTCTTCAACGCCTGAATACAGGAGACCCCGGGCGATCGGCGGCCTCGCACCCTGTCCCATCCCCCCTGATCGCCACCGTGCGGCACGCCAGGCGGCGCTGTGCAAATCCAGGGGGCGGTGAATGCGTTTTATAAGCCCACCCGGAGGCTCAGCGCGGGTCGCGTTCCTTCTGAATCGACTCGTAGGCCGTCTGGATTTCACGGAATTTGTCCTGGGCAAAACGGGTGAATTCTTCCGGAAGTCCTTTGGCGGCAATGCGGTCGGGATGGTATTCCTTGACGAGGGTCCGATAGCGGTGCTTGATCTCTTCGTTGGATGCCTCCGGTCCGAGCCCCAGGATATGGTAGGCGCTGTCGTCCGTGCCCTGATAGCGCGCGCGCAGGTTGTGGAAATGCTGGTCGCTGAATCCGAAAATCCGGGCGGCACTGTGAACGAGTTTCTCCTCCTGGGGACTGAACCGCCCGTCGGCCAGGGCCACACGCATCAGGATATCCAGCATGAATTCCAGCAATTGGGGATTGGTGTGAAAAGCGCCGTAAAACTGGCGCGCATAGTCCTCGAAGGCATCCGGTGCCTCGATGGCCGCCTCGAAAATGCGGATGGCCACCTGCCGGCTCTGAAAACCCAGGCGCAGTTCGTTTTGCATGAACCTTTCGATGGCGGCGATTTCGTCTCGGGTCACCTGTCCGTCGGCACGGGCGATCTTGGCGAGCATCGAAAAGGTGGCCACGAAAAATGTCATCTGGGCGCCCTCGGCCGGAGACAGCGTCGGTCCCGGCCGGCCGCCGTCCTCCAGATAGACCTGGTTGGCCTTGTCAAAAAAGTGACCGAACGCCGCTCCGGCAATCGCCCCTAACGGCCCGCCCAGCGCCATGCCGATGGTTCCGCCGACAATTTTCCCAAACCAGCCCATGAATTCCCCTTTGCCTTGATGAAATGATGACGCGCGTTGCCTAAAGCAACCGCAATGTGTGCGTGCGTTTGAGTTCCCTTACCAGCTCGTCGATGATCAGGGCCGCGATTTCTTCGTCGGCCAGATGACGGCGTCCCGCCGCCCGCACGCACGATCGGGTGAGCTCGACATTGCCCTCCCAGATACCAAAATGCTTCTGAATGTAACGCCCCAGCGTTGGCCCCAACCCGGTGATCTCTCCGGCGCTCATGTTGGCCAAGGTGACCTTGTCCTTGAGCGGCAGATCCCGCTGCAGGCGCTTCACCGCCTCGTCCAGCGACCGGGGCCGATCGTCCCCGGCTGCGGACGGAGCCTTGATTTCCACCGGCTCGACCATCATGAGCGCCCACCAGGCGGCGCGGAAGCATTCCATCGTATCCCGATAGATCGATGGTTGTTCGCTCTCCCGGGGGCCGGTGATAAACAGGATTTCGACCTTCTGCGCCTGGAGCCAGGAATTGATCAGCAGGGATGACTGGAAACGTGTATAGCGATCGAGATCGATGGCCAGGCACGGGACATGCCGGGCCTGCGCCCGTGAGTGCACCGCCGCCGCTTCACCGGTGAGCGGTCCTCTGGCCAGCAGCAGAACGCCATCCGCCATCGCGATATTGGGCTCGGCACTGCCGGGTCCGTCGGCAAACGCCATTTCCTGCAGACGGTAGTGTCCGGACAGCAAACCGTCGTCCACCAGCCGGCCCGGGGCGACCCAGCCGCCATGGGCGATTCCCAATTGAATCGCCAGATCGAGCGCCGCCCGCTCAACCCCGCTCTGTCCCCCGCTGATGATTTTACGCACGACCATGGATCTCTCCCGTACGGCGGGTCACCGACCGGTGACGGAGCCGTTTAGGGCTTTTAGCACAATTGACGCCGGGTCACAATTTGGGGAATGAACACGGGGCCTTGGGGCCAAACGATTTCAGGCGCCAGGTGCCGCGCGGGCCTGCCCTCAGGCCGCAATCCAGCCGGCCGGCGCGAACGCCTTCAAGAAGGCCTCGGCGTGGGTCGATCTCGGGCGGACCAACCCGGGGAAAGGCACAGACGCGGCCGCAAGGCGGAAACTCCCACCCCGGGCAAACATCGTTGCCGCATTCTAGGGCATTTTTTGGGGGGGGGCACGCAACAGCCCTCTCGATCCAGACAGGGCCTGCGCGGAGCGCACCGAAGCCGACGCTGTTAGGGGCGACGGCTTCCGAACGCGGCACGCTCAGGGTTTTTCGATCGTGACCCCCTTGGGGAGAACCCCCTGGGCACGCTCCAACTCGTGCAGGGCAAGATTGTAGTCGACCACGGCGCGGGTAAAATTCCGGCTGCTCAGCGCCAACAAATCCTGGGCCCGCAGAAGCTCAAGATTGCTTGTCTGTCCGATATCGAAGCGGGTGAATTCGCCTTCGACCACTTTCAGCGACGCGGCCCGGGCCAAACGGGTGGCCTCGATCTCGCCGCGGGCGGTGTCGATGCCGTAAAGGGCCTGCTTCACGTCCAGCCTGATCTCGTCTTCGATGCGCTGGATGATGGTCTCCATCTGCCGGCGCGCAAGGACCTTGCGGCGGTGGCGGGCATCGGCCGCACGGTTGCCGAGCGGCCATTCGAAATTGATCCCCACCTCCCAGATGTCTTCGTCGTTGAAGCCGATATCGCCGGCCGCCCCGCCGAAATCACCATCGTATCCGCTGACACTGTAACGCCCGTAAGCATCGAGGGTGGGAAGGCGCTGGTGGGAGGCCAGGTCTTCGTCCGCCTGACGAATCATCTGCTCCTGCTTGGCCTTCAGGATTTCGGATCGATTGGCGAGTGCCTTGGCGATGGCCTCGGCTTCGTCCACGACGAGCGGTTCGGTCTCGGGCGCTTCGATCGGGACGACGCTGATGTCGGTAGCGAGACGAAACTGTTCCCAGTTGATCAGGAGCTTGAGGCGGTCCATGGCGATGTTGTACTCCTCCTGGGCCCTGAGCAGGGTGCTGCGCCGCTGCTGGACGCTGCTTTGTGCACGCGCGACGTCCAAGGGCTGGGACAGGCCCCGGTTGAGGCGCTCGGTCTCACGACGGCGGATTTCTTCAGCCATTTCATAGTTTTGGCGGCTGATTTCGACCAGCGCCTTGAATTGATAGAGTTTCCAATAGGCCTGGGCCACGCGGTTGGTCACGGCGATCGCGGTTTGGCGGAATTCCTCCTCCGAAATGTTTGCCTGGTGGTTGGCGATCTTGATGGCGGTCCGTTCTTTTCGGCTGCCGATATTGTTCAGCAGATGCTGGCGCAGTTCCATGGTCGGGGCGACGATATGTTTGTAGCGTCTCTGGGCCTCCGAGTTGTTGAGATCGCTGTAACGCGTCTCAAGGTAGGTCGAAATGCTCGTGCCGGTCTTCAGTTGCTTGCGAACCCCGGTCTGGGTCAGTCCCTGGTCTTCGGTGACGACATCGAATATACTGGATTCGAGGTTGGGATCGCGACGGTAGGAGGCTTCGGCAAACAGGCGCGTATCATAGACCGCTTCGGCACTGGTGACGTCTTCCAGGGACTGCTGCGGCGTGAAGGCCACCACCTGGATCTCCCGGTTGCCCTCCATGCTGTAGAGGATGGCATCGAGGAGCGATAGCGGCAGCGCGTGGGTGCCCGGCGAAGGCGCCGGCGGTGCAATTTGTTCGAGCGCTTTCCCGGCAGGCGGCCGTTTTTCTGAGGCGCTTGCCAAAGCCGAATCGCGCGGGGTCGATGATCCCGATCGTTGTGTGTCCCCGGTAGCGGCGAAGGTGTCCTGGGCGGCGGTGGGGTCCAGCTGCGCCCCCCCGGCCACTGAGGTGTAGATCAGAACCAAGGCGGCACATAGGCACAAAGCCATGGTCTTCATTGTCGTTTCCATTGTGTTGCTATTTCTCCGTTTTAGGGTTCGTTGGCCGCAAAACCAAGGTGATCATCAAGCCAGTGGTCACTAAAGAGAACGTCCTGACGCATGCGTGCGGAAACCCGCTCGGCGCGTCGCTGGAGAGCGGCGATTTTTTTCCGCCAACCGTTCGAAGAGATTTCCGCTTTGGGGGCTGCACACCTGATAAGTCGCCGGACCGGCGCCAGGCAGCGGCGGTGCGTTTGGACCAGTTCGTCTTCCAGACTGATGAAGGCCTGGCAGCTTCCCGGGTCGCCCTGCCGGGCGCAGCGGCCGAAAAGCTGGCGGTCGATGCGCCGGGCCTCGAAGCGCTGCGTGGCGATGACATGCAACCCGCCGCGTTTGGCGACGCCGCGGCCCAGCTTGATGTCGGTTCCCCTTCCGGCCATGTTCGTGGCCACGGTGATTTGACCGTTGCAGCCGGCAGCCGCGATGATCGCGGCCTCCGAGGCCTGCCGGGTGGCATTGAGCAACCGGTGCGGCAGGTTCCTGGCCCTCAGCCGGCCGCTCAAGTACTCGCTTTCACGAATACTGCCCGTGCCGATTAAAATCGGTCTTCCGGTGGCACGCAGCCGGCCGACGTCCTCGATGACCGCCTCCCATTTGGTTTCGGCCGCGGTGAACACACGGTCGGGTAAGACGACGCGCCGGCAGGGTCGGTGGGTGGGGATGACGATCACCGGCAGGCGGTAAATCCCCCACAACTCCGAGCGGGCTTCGGCCACCGTCCCGGACATCCCCGCCAGCTTGTGGTACATGCGAAAAAAGCGTTGAAAACTAATCCGCGCTTGGGTTTCCTTGGGCAGGTTGATCGTCAGGCCTTCCTTGGCTTCGACCGCCTGATGAAGTCCGTCGCGCCAGGTGCGCTCGGGCATCACCCGCCCCGTGAAGTCGTCAACGATCACCACTTGGCCGTCATCGACGACGTAATGCTTCCCGCGCAGGAAAAACTGGCGGGCGATCAGTGACTGCCGGATCAATTCCTCCCGTCGGCGGCGGCCTGTCCAGATGCCTCCCAGAGGCTCCGCCAGCCGGACCAGGCGCTTCTGGCCCGCAGGGGTCAAGTGGATCGTGCGGGCCTGCCGATCGACCTTGAAATCCGTTGCGGGATCGAGTTTGTCCGCCAGTTGATCCGCCTGCGCATAGGCCGCGACCTGGTCCTGATTGCTCCCCTGGCCCGAGATCAGCAAAGGCGTGGCGGCTTCGTCGATAAAGACGGAATCGGCCTCGTCGACGATGGCGCATTCCAGCCCCCGCTGCACGAGCCGATCGATGCCGGCGCCGCGGCCGGTGATGCTGGCCAGCAAGGCCGCGGGCAGGCTGGCCAGATCGCCTTTCAGCAGGCGGTCGCGAAGAAAATCGGCGGCGACCTCCTTGTTCGTGGCGTAAGTGACGTGGGCGCCGTAGGCCTCTCTGCGCGCGTCGGCCGACATCTCCTGGGTGATGCAGGCCACGCTCAGGCCACAGGCGTGGTAGACAGCGCGCATCAGATCGGCGTCACGCGCCGCCAGATAGTCGTTGGCGGTGATCACATGGCAACCGCGGCCCCGCCAGCCGGCCAGGACGGCGGGCAGCGTGGCCACCAGGGTCTTGCCTTCGCCGGTGGCCATTTCGGCCACGCAGCCGGCCTCGAGGGCCAGGGCCGCGGCAACCTGCTCGCGGTAGGGCCGCAGACCGACCGCCCTTGCGGCCACCTCCCGCAGGATGGCAAAAGCCTGCTCACGATCGGCCGGCGTATCGCGCTGCAGCTGGAATCGCGGGCGCAGATCCGCCATTCGACTGCGCAATCGATCGTCGCCGAGATGCGCCAGCTCTTTTTCCCGGGCGAGGATGCGCTCGGCCGTGCGCAGGAAATGTTGCGGGCGACAGCGCCGGCGCTCCGCCCTTCCGGCCATCTGGTGCCAGAGGGCGTCCAGTCCACGGGGCACGACGCCGCCCCGAGGCGATTGCGCCAATAGGCGCCATTGGGTGGTGACCGCGTATTCCATTTTATCCCGGCAGCCTCCCTTGAAATAGCTGCAGCCAACCGCGCCAAGCCTGGGTGAGCAGTGTCCGCGGGGAGGTCTCGAAGCGCAGAGCCAAGGTCTGGCCGGGACGCAGGGTGACCATTCCGGAGGGTGCGGGCACGACCAGAATTTCGAAAAAGGGTTCCACCGTCTGTCGGCCGCTGGGATCATCGAGGTCGATGCGCGTCGCTCCGCCGGCGGTATAGCCCAGGGCCGCGGAGGGCAGCTGTTCCTGACCGGCCGGTATGATTTTTTCGATCCGCCCCTGCAGCTTGATTTCCGGATGTCCGGGGATGCGCATTTCCACTTGCGCGCGGGCATCGGCGATAAGCCGGGAAGCCACCCGCTGGCTCGCCACGGCGCGGATGCGGACGTTGTCCAGGTCGGCCACGACCCCGAGGCGATAGCCCTGGACCAGGTGCCTGTCCGGAAGCCGATCGGCCTCCGGCGCCACCCAGGTGCCTTGAATGGGTGCGCGCAGCGCCAGGTTCGCCATCTTCAGACTCGCCCTGGCGATCTGCTCGTCGAGGGCCGCAATCTTTTCGTCCATGATCTGAACGGCGGCCGCCTCCCTGATCCGAGCCGCCTGCCGCTTCACTTGCAGACGGCGATGCTCCGCTTCCAGGCGGGCCCGCTCGGCTTCCAGTTCGGGGCTGAACGCCGAAACCAGGGCCGGGCCCTGCGGTCCGGTGCGGGTGCCGGTATCGAGAACGTGTTCGACGAAACCCGG
>JASJBQ010000071.1 GCA_030066455.1 Desulfobacterales bacterium | reverse complement strand
CGCTTCGTTTTCACGGGACTTGGTGGTGTACTGTTTAATGCCCTCCTCGGCCTCGATGGCCTCCTCGATCTTGCGGCTGATCCCTTCTTCGACCTCTTCGGGATCGGCGCCGGGGTACGGGACGGTAATGGTGATCATATCGAGCGAGAATTCAGGAAAGGTCTCCCGGATCATGGCGACGGCAGCCATGCCGCCGACCATGAAAATCATCACCAGGACAATGTTGGCGAACACGGTGTTGCGGGCAAAAGCGGCAAGCAGCGACTTCATGCGAAACCTATTCGGGTAAGGTGATGGCCAGATGGATGGGCCTGTTCAGGGTCCCCTTCAAGACGGGCGTTCGATGGCGGTCGCGGATGCATTCGCGACACGGCTGATCTTCAAAAGCGCGTTCTCGAGCGGATCCACAAGCCGCGTCACGATGACCTGCTGCCCGCCGCTCAGACCTTCGGCAATATAGGCCGTCTCCCCCTGGATGCGCGCCACACTTACGGCGACGGTCTTCAAACGATTTTCGTGCACCACATAGACCGTATTTTCAAAACTGACGGCCCAGCGCGGCAGGGCCATGACACCCGGCATGATTTTTCCGGGGATTTCCACCAGACAGAACATCCCCTCCACCAGGGGGATCTGCTCGGGAGCCCCTTCGACGGCTTCATCCGCGCTGATGCGCACCGCCACGGTCACCGTGCGCGTTTCCTTGTTGAATTCCACCACCCGGTGCAGCGTCCCCTGCCAGTGACGGCCGTTCAGGGCTTCGGTCCACTTGATGCGACAGCTTACCGTTTCGAGGGCCCCGAACCAGGCGCCGCCGGATGGGGGCGCGCCGGCCTTGAAACGCAGCCACTGACGCGCATCGCGGCTGTCGATCGGGATATGAATCTCCAGCATGGAATCATCGGCCAAGGTCACGGCCGCGATGCCCACATTGACAAACTGCCCCTGTTCGATGGCCACACTGCGAACGCGCCCCGTGAAGGGGGCGGCGACGACGCAACGCTCGAGCCGGATCGTGGCGATCTCCAGCCGGGCCTGGGCGGCCTTGAGGCTATTCTGGGCCTCTTGGATCTGAATCGGGTAAAGGGTCACGGCCTGGGCCATCTGGTCGGCCTGATCCCGGGCGCTGTTGGCCGCGCGCTCGGCGCCATCGACACCGGATCGGGTTCCCACGCGGTCCTTCTCGTAGAGGTTTTTGAGGCGATCGAATTCCTCCTCGGCCAGCCGCTGGCTGCGGCGCAGGGTCTTGAGGCGCTCCGCATCGATGGCGGCCTGTTTTTTCAGGCGCCGGATCGTATGCCGCCACTGCTGCACGGCGGCCGCCGCCTCACTCTGATCGGCGCGATAGTCGCGCGCGTCGATCTCAAACAGGACCTCGCCACGGGGAACCACTTCTCCGGCTTCGAGTTGCGGATGGACGGTAACGATTCGGCCCGACACTTCGGGCGATATGGTCACTACGTCGAGCGGACGGGCCTCCCCGTAACCTGATATGGTCACCGGCACGTCCCGGGCCAGGACCTCCTGCACCTCCACATGGAGGGGGCGTTCGTCCAGGCGGGCTTCGGCCGGTGGCTTTTTCATGGATGCCAGGGCCAGCATGGACACCACGCCGACAAGCAGAACGACGGCGCAGATAATCAGCCGTTGGGCGGCTTTGGGACCTTGATGCTTGGGATGGTCAACCTTCATGATGACACACTCTGAATTTTCTTATGGGTTTCAGCCGTCGTCTTTCGGCGGTCCGTCGGAAACCCGCGATGTCGAATCGACGGGATCCGCGCCGGCGCACCGAGCGGCGCACAACCATCGTGTCGTTCATTGCGCGGCGGAAGTTACAGCGGGCTCTCATCGTGCCTGCCACGACGCCCCCCACCAGCCCCATTCAATTGGGGATCTTGGACCGGGCCGCCGCTTCTTCGGCATCCAGCACCCGCTTGAGCCGCTCGAGGACCTCACACCACATGTTCGCCGTCTCGGCCCCGGCTTTTTCCACCAGGCGTTCGAAAGCCGCCAGCAGCACCGCGTTGACGCGCTCGAAATCCTCCTGCACCGACGGTGCGATGCGCACATCCATGCGGCGGCGGTCCTTTGTGCTGGGCTCGCGGGTGAGAACGCTCTTCTCCACCATCCGATCAACCAAGGCCGAAGCCGAAGGGGCGGACACCCCCAGGAGTAACGCGAGTTCCGAGATGGAAACCTTGCCACGTTTCTGAATCAGCATGAGGGCGTGCATCTGATTCACCGAGAGCTCGCCGCAGGCGCTGCGATTGCCCTCGGCGGCCAGGAGCTGGGCGATGTTGCGATCCACGAAATCGCGAATGGCGCGGCCGGTGGTGAATATGTAGCGTGCCTGTTCCGCCAGGTTCTCTTTGCCCATTTACGTGCGTCCTTTTTTAAATATGCGCATCTAATTATAAATATAGTTTAAATTTTTATTTGTTAATTATTAGCTACACTAAATAATATTTAGCCCCCCTGCTGTCAAGTCGAAAGCCTAACCCGCTTGTGGAGGGAGACGGTTGCCTATTGGCGGGCCGACTAGGGTGGGAACGTCACCAAAAGACCGTGGCCGTGAGGACGCCGTTGCTCATCCGCCACAGGAAGCTTTTTCCGGTAAAACGCCGGCAACCGAAAGCCGATACAACCGGACGAATGATTGGGGTGGCCATTGAGGCTGGATACCAATCAGGCGGTCTCGAACTCCGCAGTCAGAAAAGCGGCAAGGTCGGAAAGCCCGACAGGATTGACCACGGACGATCCGAGCCGTTCGAGGCAGACGAAATGGACGCTGTCGCCCTGTCGTTTCTTGTCCTTACCCAGTACCTGCAGGATTTCGGCGGGAGCGACGGGAAGTTCGGTGGGCAGACCGAGACGGCGCAGCAATGTCGTCAGCCGCATACGGCTTTCCTGTGCCAACCCGGTATGGCGCTGCGAGAATCGCGCGGCGATCACCATACCGATACTGACCGCTTCACCGTGGGCCAGGCCGGTGCACTTCTCGATCGCGTGGCCGAAGGTATGCCCGAAATTGAGTTTGCGGCGCTCACCGGCCTCTTGCTCGTCGCGGTTGACCACCTGGGATTTGATCAGTACGGACCGCAGAACCAGCTCTTCGACGAAAACGGGATCGAGGGCTTCGATAAGGGGGACATGGTTTTCGATGGCGTTAAAATACTCGCGGTCGCAGATCGCGGCATGCTTGACAATTTCCGCCAGGCCGTTGGCCAGTTCCGCTGATGGCAGGGTGTTTAACAGGTTTAAATCGCAGATCACGAAACGGGGCTGGTTAAAAACGCCCACCATATTTTTATACCCGTCGAAGTTGACGCCGTTCTTGCCGCCGACGCTGGCGTCGACCTGGGCCAGCAGGGTCGTGGCCACGAAACCGTAGGGGAGGCCGCGCATGTAGGTTGAAGCCGCAAACCCCGCGACATCGCAGACCAGACCGCCGCCGATGGCCACCACGAAGGTGAAGCGGTCGGCCTCGAGTCGGATCAGTTCACGATAAATATGGGCCACGCTTTCCAGGGTTTTGATCTTCTCGCCGGTGCCGATCGTAATCACTTCGGCCGATGGAAACCGGTGACGATGCAGCCGCTCCACGTTGGCATCGGTGACGATCACGCAGCGTACGTCGGAAGGCAGATAGTCCGCGAGGCTCTCGATCCGCTCCCCCACCGTGATATCCGAAGGGCCGGATTGGCCCTGAATGCGTACGGTCTGCAAAACATCCTCCCTTGCATCCTCAACCGGCGTCCCTTGGCGGTGTGCCCAGGCACGGCGTTGCAGCGCCCCCGGGCGGCCACTCCCGGCGCAGCGGCCCGGCGGCCGTTGCGGGTGATGGTTGGGATCAGAAAAGCTCGGCGATATGGCGCACCTGACGGCACAGGTCTTCAAACTGGGCCGGGAAAAGCGACTGGGCGCCGTCGCTGAGCGCCTTGTCCGGCTGATGGTGGACTTCGATCATCAACCCGTGGGCGCCGACCGCGGCGGAAGCCCGGGCCAGGGGAATCACCTGGTCGCGGCGGCCGGCCGCATGGCTGGGATCGATGATGATGGGCAGATGGCTCTCCTTCTGAACATAGGGGACGGCCGAGAGGTCCAGCGTGTTGCGACTGTGGTGGACAAAGGTGCGAACCCCGCGCTCGCAGAGGATGACCTGGACGTTGCCGCCTTCCATGATATACTCCGCCGCCATCAGCCATTCGTCGATGGTGGCGGCCATGCCGCGTTTCAGCATGACCGGCCGGTGCGAGCGGCCGGCGCGCCGCAGCAGGCTGAAATTCTGCATGTTGCGCGTGCCGATCTGGATCATGTCGGCGTATTCCTCCACGACATCGAATGTTTCGAGATCCATCACTTCGGTGACTACGGGCAGGCCGGTTTCGTCTCTCACCCTGTCCAGGACCTTCAACCCCTCCACACCCAGCCCCTGGAAGGAATAGGGCGAAGTGCGCGGCTTGAAAGCACCGCCGCGGAACATCTGTGCGCCGGCGTCCTTGACTTTCGCGGCAATGGTCAATGCCTGCTTTTCGCCCTCGATGGCACAGGGCCCGGCGATCAATGTCTGGTGTCCATTTCCGATGGCGACGTCGCCGATGGTAATGACGGTGTCTTCCGGCTGCGATTCACGGCTCACCAGCTTGTAGGGCCGGGTTACCGGGATGACTTCCTTGACCCCGGCCAGACCGATGAAACTGGCGGCATCCACGGCGCCCTTGTTACGCAGCACGCATATCGAAACCCGGTCTCCGCCGGGGATCGGCCGGGCTTCGTAACCGCGTTCCTCGACGGCTTGGGATACGATTTCGATTTGCTGCGGTGTCGCGCTTTTTTCCATCACGATAAGCATAGCTGAATCTCCCGTATGAATAATTTCAGGGGCGAACCTGCGCTTCGGGCGCGTTGGCCGGGCCGTCTTAGGCAACCTGTCTGCAAACCAGAAAGGCCGCGGCATCGGTACCGCGGCCAATAAAAAACCGCGGCGGGGTGGGCCACGGTCCTTGGATTCAAGTTTGCTTCGAGCTCAGATCTTCAGGCTCCGATGGGCGCACCCCCTGATGCAATCGCGCCACCAGTACCAGTAGGCACCCCAATCGATCCATCGGTATGTGATACAACGGGTCATGATCGTCCCCCGGAAGCCTGATCTACAGCCGTCTATACCGAATGCCATTTCCCCTTGTCAAGCCTTTGAATCCCCTCATCCCGCGGTCCGACCGAAGAAGACGGCGTCGGGGTATTCCCACTGGGCGCTGAATGGGCCATGGGGCATCATGGGATTCTCGTCGGTGGAAATTCATGCTATGCAGGACTTCACGCCATCGCCCATTTTCCAACCACCAGGAGACACGCCATGCCGACGGACTGGATTCCATTTGAAGAAGGCGAGTATTGGGTCGAGCAGGCCTTCATCGTCGCCCCGGGGGGCCAGGCCGTGGCCCTCGAGCAGCCCTACATCGAGGTGGCCAAGTCGACGACCGGTCAGCGCCACATGGTCGGCAAGGGACTCGTATACAACCTTCTGGTCGTCGAACTGCTCGAAGAAAGTGATGAACTCGACATCCTGCTCGACTTGGGAGGCCCGTTCAAATACAAACTCGTCCAACCGCAAATCAGTGCCGGAAAGGTTTTTGCCGCCGACACCAAGTCAACGCTCCAATTCACGCCGCGGGGCCCCTGGGACGCCCTTGGTGAGGAAGCATTCGGCCACCAACTGGCGGCCATCAAGCGCATCGACGGCGGAGTGAAGTAAAGCGTGTCCGCAAGGGTTCCATTCTGGTCGGACGGCAGCCGTGCTCACAGCAAACATGCCGGAAAACCCAAACACGATTCAGATCGAATTCGCCGACGACGCCGGATCAGTAAATCATGATGGACTCTTGGGCGCACTTGTGTTAAAAGTAACTGATTAAGCAGAGAATATCGGCGCCTGGCTCAGGTTCGGAATAAATTCCGCCACCCGCAAGGGGAGGATCGTTTGCCGGGATTTCGGCGCCGGAAAGGAAGCGGATGTTTATCAAGGTTTGGGGATCAAGGGGCTCCATCCCGGTTTGCGGGCCGGAATACCTGCGCTACGGCGGCGATACGACCTGTCTTGAGATCGTCACCAAAAGCGGTGATACCTTCATCGTCGACGCCGGCACCGGGATCCGCCGTTTGGGCAACCAGTTGATGATCGACCAGCGCTATACCTATCATTTCCTCATCACCCACGGCCACTGGGACCACCTGATGGGGTGGCCCTTTTTCAAACCGCTCTACCTCGATCATGTCACCATCCGTGTTCACCGCTGCCCCTTCCCGAAGAAATTCGTCGAGAACATGGTTTCCAAAGTCATGACGCCCCCCAACTTTCCCATCCGCCCCTCCGAACTGCGTGCCAAAATCGTTTACGAGGACGGCAATCCCATGCGCTTCGAAGTGGGGTCGCTGGCCGTCGAACCAATTCCCCTGAGTCACCCCAATATGGGAAGCGGCTACAAATTCATCGAAGACGGCAAGACCTTTGTCTTCCTGACGGACAACGAACTGGGATTCATCCATCCCGGGGGACTCCCCATGGATCACTACGTCGAATTCGCCTACGGCGCCGATCTACTCTTCCACGATGCCGAATACACCCCGGAGGAATACGAATCCAAAGTGCTCTGGGGGCATTCCGCCTACACCGAAGCCATCGACCTCGCTATCCAGGCGGGTGTCAAAAAGCTCGGGCTCTTCCACCTCAACCAGGAGCGCTCCGACGATGAAGTCGACCAAATCGTCGACCAGTGCCAGACGATCATAAACGCCGAAGGCCATTCACTGGAATGCTTCGCCGTTGCCGCCGACATGACATTCGAACTCTAGGCACCCGCCCCGCACCCCGCATGTCCGCCGTCGGTCACATACGCCGAGACCGTTGCTAGAGAATGAAACGATCCAACCATGCGTTTTTTATTCTTCCGAGGAGATAAAGATGCCGACCGCCAAAGTTCGCTGGGTTGAGGGAATGCAGTTTGTAGGGATGGATTCGGGGGGGCATAGCGTCGTCCTGTCGGGCGACGATCAGCAGGCCGGTGTGCGCCCCTCGGAAATGCTGCTGGTGGCCCTGGCCGCGTGCACGGCGGTTGACGTGGTCGAAATCATGGCCAAAAAACGCAAACCGCTGCGCGCGCTCGAAATCGTCATCACCGGGGATCGCGACCCCGACCCGCCTTGGCCCTACCGCCGTATCCAAGTCAGCTACCGCCTTGCGGGCGATGGTCTCACCGAAAAGGCGGTATCCCAGGCCATTGCACTTTCATCGGAGAAATACTGCTCGGTCGCCGCCACCGTTCGCGGTGTCGCCAGCATTGAAACGACATTTGAAATTACGCCCTGATCCCCCCGCATAGGTGCCGGAGGGCTCGGGTTTGACGGCCCATCAGGGTCCCGACCGTGCCCTTCGGACGTGTCCGCGAGATCCGCCCCGCACTCAGGGCGATGATTGTGTATGGGAAAAGCAAGATGAACGGGGCTTCGTCATCAAGGCGGCGCAACGATCAAACCGTCTATTCAATGGCATCGCGTATATCGCCCGGAATTTCCTCTCGGCGCAGCAAGCCAAGCGCAACGGCCCGGGAGACAGCCTGCCGGGGCGCCAGATGATCGTAGAGTTCATCGATTTCATCAGAGGTTTCCTGCATGAATTTAAGCTTCATGTCCGCCATCTGGAAGAATTTATTTTCACGGTGGCGATATTGTTCGAGGTGCTGTTGCAACCGCGACAGTTCGCGGTTCAATTCGCGCTCGTAGGCCAGATTGGCGAGGTCTTCCAGCTTGCTGTTCATGATGGCACCTTCCATTTTCAGCACTTTCTCGTCATCGATGCTTCCCACCGGCGGCAATTACCGTCGGACGTGAAGACGAAAGCAGAAAACGACGGGCGTATAAACCTTACAAAGAAAATGACGGGCATCTGGATTACTATCATGCAGCAGCAAATGGCGTGCCATTTTGCCTCTCGTTTAGCCTCGGGGCTCAATGCCCCGCCAGCCTTGCCATCGGCCGCCTTGCGGGGCAACCTCGACCGCGCCGGCACCTTTCAGTAAATATTTTCTTTACACTTTTTATGTAAACATAATAGACGCTTCAGTGCGTCTCGCCATGATACTTTCCAAATTCCGATTCTACCGGCACAATGAGTTCCATCTGAACAAGCGCACGAATCGTCTCCTGCATTTCGGTCATGGTCAGCCCGGCCGCAAAAGCGACACTGGCGAGACTGCGGTGCCCGTCGATTTGACGCAACACTTTGCGCATATTGTTGTCGATGGGGAAACAACCGATCTGCCCACGGTCCGGACAGGCAAATATGACCCCCTGGGATGGTTTTGGTCGGGCTCGCATTCAAACTCCCGCTGGCTGATTGATAGATTCACGCGGTGCGGCAAAAGCCAATAAAAAAAGCCGGATCGCCGATCGAATTGGCAACCCGGCTGTCTCGTTGAGACCCGTGGCTTTCCGTCCCTGCCTCGCAACAGGTTTGGCTTTAAGGCCGGCGCTGCCCTTGGGCCGCCTGGCCGCTGGTTCGTTTGATCGCATTTGAAAGCAAGTCTTGTACCAGAAAAAAAAGCCAAGATTGACATGGTAAATCAAATGGTTAGAATTTCTCCCGTTTACGTGTCGTTCTAAACTGACACATTTTGTCAACCGCGATAACGCAAAATGTCATTCTAACGGCCGTGGACGGGCAACGGCTAACCCGTCGGGCGGAAGATGACATTGGCGCTCAGCGACGTTTTGAAAGCCGTGTTCGGGGTTGATCGGCGGAAACCAACGAATTGGGAATCGACACCGCCCAATGACACGACGCCATTTTCTTCATCGCCTGCTATTGGGTTTCGTCAACCTGGCAGGCATTGGATCTTTAGCGGCCTGCGTTCGAGACCCCCTGCCCGCTCCCGGAATGGAGACGCAGATGCCCCCGCCCCGCCAAAAAATTGAGGATCTCAGGGCACTGGCATCGTCGAGACGCCATCACGGCGATGAACGCTTCCTGAACCCCTTCAATGACGCTCCCCGAGGCCGGTTGAATCGCGTGCTGAGATGGAAGTTATTCTCCCCAAACCACTTTCGCGCCTTCTACGCGGAAGAAACCATCCGCCCCGTAACCATTGACTGGGCGCCCATCATCGCGGATCGGGGACTTTCAGTCTCCTATCTCAAGCATGCCGCCGTCTTGATCAAAGACGTCGATGCCTACATTCTGATCGATCCCATTTTCGGCGGTATTTTCTGGTTCATCGAGGATTTCACGCCCCTGGCCTTTGATCCGCGCATGATGCCGACCGCCGACTATGTACTGATTACCCATGGGCATTATGACCATCTCGATCAGCCCTCGCTCAGCCTGGCCGCACGGCATGCGCTTGTTTTGACGCCTTTGGGCTACACGCGTGAATTCAGGTCGATCAAAATCGGCCGGCGGCGTGAAATGGATTGGTTCGAACGGCATTTTCACGACGGCCGAGAATTCGTCTTCCTGCCCTGCAACCACTGGACCATGCGCAACCCCCTGATCGGTCCGAACACGGGGCTCTGGGGATCCTACCTCATCCGAACCCGCCATGGCGCCACCATCTACATCTCCGGCGACACCGGGTATTTTGAAGGGTTCGAGCAGCTCGGCGCCGCGTTTGACATTGACCTGGCGATCTTCAACCTGGGGGCCTACGAGCCGCGCTGGTTCATGGCCGACAATCACATGAATCCGGATGAAACCGTCCAGGCGTTTAAGCAACTCCGGGCCCGCCAGATGATGATCGTTCACTGGGGCACATACCGTCTGGGGGACGAACCGGTCCATTTCCCCCCCATCGACATTCGACGGGCGCTCGAGGCCGCCAACCTGAGCGACCGCCTCATCGACCTCCCCCACGGTCATACCTACCATCTGACCTGATCGGCGGGCGCCCCGCGCGGTCAACCGGAAGGGTCGCGCCCCGGATTGAGACTGATCGCCAAGCCTTGCAATTCACCCGGGCTGCGCATAGGATACCAAGTGCTTCCTCTTCAACTTGAATGGAGACCACCGCGCCATGCCGGCCAACCCCTCTCCGGACCCGCGAACGCTGGACAATCCCTCCGTGTGGGTCGACCGCTATGGGGATTACCTTTATCGCTTTGCCCTTGCGCGCATCAACGATCCGGCTGTGGCCGAAGATCTTGTCCAGGAAACCTTTCTGGCCGCCCTCAAGGCGCGCCGCAATTTTCAGATGCGTGCCACGGTCAAAACCTGGCTCACCGCCATTTTGAAGCATAAAATCATCGACTGCCTGCGCAAACGCCGAAGGGAGCCCATCATCGATAATGAAGCGGCGCTCGACCACCGTCTCGAAGCTTTTTTCAATGCCAGCGGCCATTGGAAAATCCACCCATCCAAATGGAAGCACAACCCCGTGAAACACTATGAACAAAAAGAATTTCTGGATGTTCTCTTTGACTGTCTGACGGACTTGCCCCGCAGGATGGCACGCATTTTCATGCTGCGTGAAATGGAAGGCATGCCAACCGAAGAAATCTGTCAGCAAATGGAAATCAGTGCGACCAATTGCTGGACGATGCTGTATCGTGCCAGGAGCGCTTTGCGCCGTTGCCTCGAGCTCAACTGGTTTGGTCGCGGTGTTGATGACGGAGTCTAGACCCCATGTTGATGATGCCCAACTGTAGGGAGACCGCCCGGATGGTATCGGCGGCGATGGACCACAGGCTGCCGCTCTTCCGGCGCCTGCTGCTCCGTGTGCATCTGCGCATGTGCAAATACTGCCGCCGATTTGAACAACAGCTTCTAAGAATGCGCGCCATCAGCCGTCATCTGGATCGTCACCTCGAAACCCTCGACCCCTCCGTCACGCTGCCCGCAAAAGCCCGGGAGCGAATGCGGCAAGTTCTGCGTTCCCACGCGGGCAGCCGCTAACGCCGAAGCGCCACTGGGCGGCGGGGCGGTGACACCGACCGATTTTCGCCCGCACGGTCTCGCGCCAGGGCCGCAAGATCATGATATGAAAAGCGCCCTTGCCTGCAAGGTGCAGCCGTCGCCGTGATGGCCTAACGGGCCTTGGGAGGGCCGCTGTCCGGCCCCGGGCCGACACGCCGCCTCGCGCGTCGATATTTGCGTTCGATTTCGCTGCACAGCCGCTGGACCGCCTCGATACCCAGGGGATTGGCGCGGGTCGTTCGAATCGCGCCGGCGATACGCATGGGGTCGACGGCGATAATGTCGGCGGTATCGACGACCTCGAACCGGTAACCGGGAAGGGTTAGGAGCGGTTGCACCCGCACGGCATCGCCCGCGGCGGTCAGCAGCCAGTTGGCCAGCCAGGCGGCATGAAAGACCGTCGTTCGAATCGTGGTCTTGTCGGCAACCTTCGATGCGGTCAGCGTCTCACCCACCGTTGAAACCGGATAGGGTTGGTCTTGGGCGCTGCGATCCAGACAGGAAGGTATCCGCGAGCGGATAGCGAATACTCCCGTGGGGCCCACGACGATATGATCGATGTGAAAGCGGCCCGAGGGAAAATCGTGATAGACATGATAGCCTGAGGCCATCAGGCGGTTGACCTCTTGGGCAACCATCTGAATACCGGCATAGACCCTTTGGAGTCTTTTTTTTTTGACGTCCAGGCGCCGCAGCTTATTCGTGCCGTAGAGCAGGAATCCCACCAGGAGGCAGACGAGATAGATGATCTCCAGCTGGCCGGCAGCCCTGCCGCTGGATAGCAAATAGGTGAGATAGGCTAAAAGGAGCGTCAGGGGCACGACCGCCACCGCCACCCCGAAGATGTTGAATTCAGAAACGGCCCGCTCGATTTGATCGAGAACGGACGCGCCCGGGCTGCGAAGTGACAGCCCCTGCACCCGGTCACCGCCGCGGCCGGACGCCAGGCCCCCGAGCTTACGCTGGAAAATGGCCAGCAGCAGGACCAGGACGCCGAACAACAACACCAGCGGTAGCAGCTCTTCGAACTGTTTAACGATCGTATTCATGTCTAGCGGCGCGGGTGTCCGGAAGAAAGATTCAGGTCAATGGACCGGCCAAGGCGGCGTTGACCGCAATCTTGGCGATGTCCCGCCGTTCGGCCCGTTCGACGGTACCGTGCGACGCAACCGCTCATATCACAGACAATCAAAGAAAAAACGCCTTTTTCCGGCCACCGCCCCTGTCCGGGAGGGCTCGGGGCGCACCCAGCGGCCCGTGGGGCGTGGGTCCCGTTCTCCCTGTCCGGCAAAGCAGACGGCTTGGGTCCGGATGCGTCAACCGAGATGACGCTGTTTGACAGACAGCATAGAATCGCCTATTGTTACAAAAACTTAGATCGATTTTAGAGGACCCGTCGGGGAGCGTCATGGCCGACATCCAACTGGAAAAATTCAAGACCATATGCCAGCGTATCGGCCTCAATATTCCCGATGGCTGTCAATGGTCCTGGGATGAAAAATTCGGGCATGCCCTGGTGGTATTCGCCAAGGAAGATCTGGAGTTGATCCTGTTGCCGATCGCGCTCGAGTTTGAACAGAAATTGGATTTCGCCACCATCGACGGATCCGCCGCCATGATCAGCGAATTCGTTCACTCCGGTTTCGGCCTGATGCCCGGGCAGGATTTTTTCATGGCCCAGGATCCGGACCGCCGGGACCTCATCCTCTACGCCACCTGCTGGCCTTGGGGCGACGGCGACAATTTTTCCCTGCGGGTCGGTATCTTCTCCAGCCAGAGCGATTTGATCAGCCCGCGTCAGATTCGCGCTTGCCTGACCGAATGGCTGCCAATCAGCACCCCTACTCTACCCTGACACCCCTCGGCTGGGACCAACGAATGCGCTTCCTGGATCGGGTGGCCCTTT